>CAZTNH010000057.1:0-7117 GCA_964615395.1 uncultured Sulfurimonas sp. | reverse complement strand
TGAGTTCACCTAAGTGCTCTAAGTGCTCATAATTATCAACACTATAAAGATCTTCGAGTAGCTCTAAAATGAGAATATCATCCTGACCTTTCATATATGCCTTAGCCATGTACTGAAGCACATTTGCTTCAGTATTAGTACATTTAAGATGCACAAAAATATCAGATTTTTCAATATCTTTTTGAGATAAAAAGTTAACTAAATTTTTCAAAGTTTTCCTTAAAATTTATATCCGACACCTGCTGATATTATCAAAATATTTGAATTTGTAAAAGTACCATCAACATCATCATTTTTCACTGTTAAATCATCTACCATTGAGTAAAGAGCAGAGAATCCTAAATTTATTTTATCAGTTAGGTCATAACGAGTACCAAAAGATACAGAAATTGAATCAGATGCAGGAAGTTCAAAAGAAATTTTAGATTCAGGAACTGGTGAGCTATCTTTTACCATTCCTGCCATTAATGTTAATTTCTTCAATTTTTGTGTCACACCTACTCTATAAACACTCGTATCTTTCCATCCTTTTGTAACAGGATCATCAAAATATGGTACTAAAATATTGTTAATAGGACTAGCATAGTTAAAGTCTAGTTCTGAGTAAGCAGACCAATAAGTTCTTTCAAATACAAACTCAACTGTCGTATCTGTCGAAAAAGTATATGCAGCAGCAATATTTAATGCAGCAGGGAGAGGAACACTTACTGTACTCCCACCATCATAAACCTTTGCATCACCAATATAAAGCTTTGCATTTCCCTTCTCTGTAAGATCAACACGTGAACGATATGTTACACCAAAATCTAAGTTACTTGTAGGTTTATATGCTAAAGCAAGATTATAACCAAAATCTACACTATCACCTGTCATATCACGTGATGCTGCAGAACTACTTTTTACAATTCCTGAAGAGTAAATTATTCGAAAACCAACAGCAAAAGCCAACTTATCTGTTACAGAAAATGCAGCTGTTGGATTAAATTCTACTACTTCTAAAGTAAACTCTTTTGCTTTATCAATAGCAGGAGAGTCATTCCAACGTTTAGAGAGACCACCAGGGACAACTACACTTAAACCTACCCGAGCATTACCTAGTTTAGGAGAGACATAATTTGTTGAAGGAATTAAAAAAGATTCACTCTCTGCATCAATATCAACACCAGTCTGATCTCCCGAACCTTTATAATTAGTAGGGTCAATACCTATATAAATTAAATCCATTTCAAGATTTTGCTCATCTTTCATAAAAATCATATTTGCAGGATTATAATAAGCAGCATCTGCACCCGTTGTATGTGCCACATTTGCAGCTGAAAGTGCTACACCATTTGTAGAGACTTCAGGAATTTTATATCCACCTGCATAGATAGCTGTAGTAGCCACTAAGGACAATGTTGTTAATTTAAGTAAATTTTTCATTATTCAATTTCTCCTGATCTAATTGCATTAAACCATGTAACAGCAGCACCATATGCCTCTGGACCACAATTAGCATGTATAAAAGGGTGTGTAGCATCTACTTGTTGAGATAAAACTGATGTAGGAATAGCTGTTAAAATAACATCTGCGCCACTTGCTTTAAATTTGTTATATGTATTGTTTGCCTCACTAAAAGGAATAATATCATCATCTAAACACTGAATTAGATTTGTTTTTGTTCTTGGTGTCCAGTTATCAATGTTATTCTCCGCAAACCTATTTCTTGCTATAGAATTTAAATTTGTTGTGTAATCATCTAAAAAACTCTGTTGAAAGAGCTCATTAGCTGTATGTGTATAGAAGCCATAATCTGTAACAGTACCATCCTCATCTACTGCTCCTAGTCCCAATATAATATGAATAGCTACAGTATCATAATTACCATCAAATGCAGTTTCAAATTGAGTAGCAGTAGGTATAGCTATCTCACTCAAGTTAAAATCAGGATAATAATAAGAATAAGAGTATGTTAAATCAGCTAAAAATGCAGGATATGGCATAAGTCTTGTCGCATTTAACTCAACATCTGCTAAATCTTCTACATTATAAGGTCCAGCCATTGGAGCAATACCCATTAGATTTACATTTGTAAGATTACTCTCTACACTCTGTGCAAGAGCCATAGCATTATAACCACCCTCAGAATAACCCGTAATATAGAGTTGATTATTTAAAATAACACCATTTTCTTCCATATAATTCATACTTGCTTTAATCATATCCAAAGATGCACGAGCTGCTGATTCTTTCATGATATAAGGATGTACAGTAGAGTTAGAATCACCAAAACCAATATAATCAGGATAAATTGCAGCAAAACCTGCATAACCACTCATCAAGACAGAAAGAGGATAGTCAGGAATTCCATTTGTCTGTTCTACATTTGTTGGTGCATCTGAATTTAAAAAGATTGTTCCATGATTATCACAAATCATAGAAACAGAAAAGCTTTTACCAATAGAAGCTAAATAAGCTTTATATGCCTCTGTAGGTATCGGTATAACTAATAAACCTGATGCAACAATAGCTTCACCATTTTGATTTACTGTGTTATAGCTTATTTTTATAGATTGTGTTTCAAAAGCATTTGTCGCACTTGAAGTGATACCACCTTGAACATAAGCCAACATTGTAGATGATGTCACATTATCTATCACACTTGCACTTACAAGTTGAGCCTGTCCATCTTCTACACTATTAGCACCAGTATTTCCATCTGTTCCACAAGCACTTATAAATGCTACTATTGATAAGCTAAGTAAATATTTTGTGCCTTTTTTTATAGACTTATTCAAATCTAGCCCCTTTTTTTAATTTAAGACTAGTTTATCAAAAAAATATATAAATTTAGATTATTTTACAAAAGAGTAAAGTAGTTCTATCTCTTCTTTCCAAATCGTATCATCAATAGTCTCTAAAACAAGAGGGATATCATCCATTCTCTCATCATTCATCAAAAATCTAAAAGCATCAAGACCTATCTCTCCTTTACCTAGAGAGTGATGTCTATCTACATGAGAGCCTAGTGGTGGTTTTGAGTCATTTATATGCATACCCATAAGGTATTTAAAGCCTACTATATCTTCAAACTCACTCCATGTTTTATCGTAAGCTTCTCGTGTTCTTATATCATATCCTGCTGTAAACATATGACAAGTATCTATACAGACACCAATACGGGATTTATCCTCTACCTTGTCGATAATGTGTGCTAAATGCTCAAAACGCCAACCGAGGTTACTCCCCTGTCCTGCTGTATTTTCCATAACTGCACTTACACCCTCTGTCTTATCTAGTGCGATATTGATAGACTCAGCTATCACATCTAAACAGACATCTTCAATAGGTTTCATCACTTCTAAATTCTCTTTATCTGCTTTTTTCACTTTTGCCAAGTGACTTCCAGGGTGAAAGTTCAATCTATCTAGTCCTAAAAGTTGACAACGCTCTAACTCATCTATAAACGCCAAACGAGATTTTTCAAGTTTCTCAGTTTCAGGATGCCCTAGATTTATAAGATAAGAGTCATGTGGAAGAACATGCTTTGGAAGGATTCCACTTGCATCTAACATACTCTTAAACTTATCTATAGTCGCTGTGTCTAAATCTTTTGCTACCCATTGGCGTTGATTTTTTGTAAAGAGTGCAAATGCTTTTGCACCGATAGCCTCAGCATTTGAGACAGCATTGTAAACGCCACCACTCGCAGAGCAGTGTGCTCCTACAAACTTTTTTATTTTACTCATATTATTGTATATCCTTGATCTTAAAAATTATTCTATTTTTTTTGTCTTTAAAAAAAGTTTCTTTTTTACTAACTTTATATATGATATTTACATTTTCATTACGTATTTTTTGCTGAAATCCCATACGGGATTGAACTCTATTCTTTCCATCATATATCTGACGAGATAGAAGTATGTTTTGTAAAAGGTCATCTGGATAGTTGGCGTTTAAGTACTCTTTATTAAAATTGCTCTTAAACATACATCCCTCTTTTACACATACGAAATGATTTATAGCTATCTCTTGAACACTTACACCAGCCATAAAAAGCTCTAGCTCTACATCATCGCCACTATGACGAATATAACCTAAGTCTGAAAATTTTAATTTTGGTGTTTTTATAATGATGATTTTGGACTCTTCGTGTTTGTAGTTTTTTAAACTACATCCACTAAATAAGAGTCCTATGAGAAGGAGTAAGTAAGAGAGTTTCATCAACTACTTTTGAAGAAACTTACCACATTTTTTGCTTTCGTTTCCACTAAAGCATCCGATTTCTACAGCTGTTCCATTTTGAGCTACCACTTGACGTTTACACTCATCTTTCGCTATACACTCTTTGTTATCACATCCTACATTTTCTGGTAATTGTGCCATTTTTAATTCTCCATATTTTTATAATTCCGAATTTTATCGAATTTTTTTGCATTTTGTCATATATTTATAAATTTTTTAATAAATAAAGTATAATCTATTTTGTTTCCATCTGGAATACTTAGAATTATAACACAAGTAAAAAAACAATGAAAATACACATAGATATCGACTCTTTTTTTGTAAGTGCTGCACGAATTACTGACCCATCACTCGAGGGTAAACCTGTAGCTATTGGTGGAAGAAGTGATACTAAAATCTTTTCTAAAGATGCAAAAAATCAAACAGTTAATTTTAAAAACAGAGGCTCTTTCGTGCCAACTTTTTATAAGGCTTATGAGAGTAAAGATGACGATATAGATGCTTTTAAAGACCCTGATGGTCGGATTCGTGGGATTTTGACCACTTCATCCTATGAGGCGAGATCTTTTGGTATCAAAACAGCAATGACCATTAGAGAGGCACTTCAACTATGCCCTCACCTTATCATCAAAGCACCAAACATGTCACTCTATCAAGAACTTTCCCATCAACTTCACGAGTTTTTGATGAAAAAAATTCCTCTTATTGAACAAGCGAGTATTGATGAATTTTATGGAGATTTAAGTGGATGGGTTGAGGATGAAGATGTTCCTACCTTTATTCAAAATTTAAAACTAGAGATTCAAAAAGAGATAAAACTCCCCGTTTCAATAGGAGCAGCACCAACTCGCTATATCGCAAAACTTGCCACTACTTATGCAAAACCTTTCGGTATTAAAACCATAGGAGCTGAAAATTTTGATGAGTTTGTAAACCCAATACTTGTTGGTAACTTTGCAGGAATAGGCAAAAGTATGAAAGAGAAACTTTCAGGAGTTCATATTCATACGCTAGGTGAACTGCGTAAAAACAGAGGCATTTTAGAGTCTTGGAGTCCTTATGCCAAAGAGTTATATAAACGAGTTAATGGAGAAGCCGATGCCCCTATTAAAACAACTTATAGGCGAAAATCTATAGGAATCAGTAGAACATTTGATACTCTTTTTGACAGAGTAGAGCTTAAACGCCGAGTTCATGTTCTCGCTCGTCATCTCAGTTTCGCTATTTTAAAACTTGATGTAATTCCAACTGTTTTTCATTTGAGCATATCTTATGAAATGAACCACAGTTCTCATAAAAACATCTCTTTAGCTGAAATATTTACAGAAAAAAAGTTTGACACCTTATGCTCAAAACTTTTCCTAGATGCAGACACACAAAAAAGACTCAAAGTTATTCGTCTGAGTATCACCTGTTCCTCTTTTACAAGAGACTCAAAAAAAGAGCTATCACTCATAGGTTTTGAAGAAGAACAGAGAATGAAAAGACTCACAAACTCAACACAAATACTACGAGAAAAGTATGGTATAGATACTTTTAAATGGGGGAGTGAACTCTAATCAAAATTAATATTAGTGCCTTCTCTTTTAAACAGAAATTGCTACTTTAATACTAATAACTTCCTATTTCTTCTTGAACAATTTTCTTTAATTTTTCAGTTAGAATATTATCTTGTTCCGTTTTTGAGTACATAGTAACTAAATATAAAATAGTATCAGTTTTATAGTAAGTGATGATTCTAAAACCTCCACTTTTACCTGTTGGTATTGAGGAGTTTGAAACTCTAACTTTAAAGATATTTTCACCTAAATTTATACCTATTTCTGGGTTTGATGACAACTTGTCTATTAAATCAATTAAGTCATTCTTAATTTTAGGAAATTTTTTCTTTAATTTTTTAACATCTTTTTCAAATCTAGGAATTGTTTCAATTTTAAAGTTCATTTAAAAAATCTTGAATTGGTCTTGAAGTTACTTTTCCCTGTTTTATAAGGTTAATTTCATTTAACCCATTTTTAAAATTATTGATGATTTCATCATCTGTATTATCAAGTTTAATAACTTCTACCCCATCATTCTGAAAATGTTCTAGCATCCATAAAACTTTTTGTGCTATTGTTTCATTTTGAAAATTTACTGCTATTTGCATTTTCACTCCTTAAATTTTATTACTTTATTATATCTAAAAATATCAAATGTTAAAAAAGGTATTTTATTTGATGATTTATACTGCTATATGTCAAAACTCTTTTTTAACTAACTTACTATTTATATAAATACTTTTAAAGCATCTTCAAACATAATGGCATAAATATCTTTTATAAAACTACTATCAATTATATTTTTTCTGTTAGTAGCTTCACTAACTATGACATCATAAGCTTTTACAAAGCCTAAAGGTTGACTTTAGCCGATAAATTTCCGCTAGGTGATTTATTGATTACTCTGTTTTGTTAACTTGCTTGTAAGTGTGTATTTTCTTCTTTTAATCTTTCAGCAATCCAAACTTTAATGATTGATTGTCTCGTCACTCCTATTTTTTTTGCTTCTTTATCTAGTGACTCTATAACCCATTGTGGAAAATCAACATTTACTTTTTTGGTGTCTGTTTTAAGAGCATTTGGTCTTGTTGCTTTTGAGAAGTCAAGGTATTCACTTATATCTTCTCCGTTATCAAATTTTTGATCAAACTCTTTAGCTGTTATTATTTTCATAATTCTTCTCCTCATTTTTTCTACATCTTCGGACACTTATAATTCTGTTTATGTCTTCTCTTATTGTAAATATTACAACAAAGCATTTTGTGAGTGTTTTTGAGATGAGAGCATAGCGAATTTCATTATGAGACCACTGCACAGTAACACCTAAAAATAAATCCAACTAAAACCCCTGA
>CAZTNH010000056.1:0-7173 GCA_964615395.1 uncultured Sulfurimonas sp. | reverse complement strand
AGAGCCAGTAAGAGTTTAGAACAGGAACAAGGTTTGTTACTTGTGGATTCATCCAACTAAGGTGAGCTACAAAGAGAATAAGCCCTGCAAGTATAGATGTAGAAGCCAGAGTTATTGGTGAGCGTTTCGAGAAAATAAACCCAGCAAGAACAGTAGCCCAAGCGATATAAGTCATAGACTCAAAACCATTACTCCACGGTGCATGACCAGAGATATACCAACGAAGAGCAAGTCCCATAGTATGTGCTATAAAAAAAAGAACTAAAAGTCCTAAAGAGGCTCTTGTTACAAAAACCATCTTAATTTTAGGATAAATGATTTTTGCAAAACTTACAAAGAGAAGAACAAATCCCATGATGAAATAGTATGGCCATAAAATTTCAAATACATTTGAGTTATTGTAAAAAATTTCTGCTTTTATCTTGTTTTCACTCGGATAGACTGCTGCACCATATTTTTTCTGATATGCTGCAATTTTTGCTAATGCAACATCACTTTTACTCCATGAACCAGAAGCTAAAGCTGCATCTACACTTGTAAAATATGTAATTGCATCTGCACGAACTTCTTCAGCGACACTTGAAGGAAAATTTTGAAGTGCTTCAATAGTTGCAAACCACTTGTGTGATGGATCTTTTGGTAGTGGCCAAATTTTTATAAGTGAACCTGTAAAAACCATATAGGCTACATTTACTTTTTCATCTATTTTTAGAACTGCTTTATCTAGCTTGTTTCTGTTTTTAGGTTCTTTACGTGTAGCAGTCTCCACAAGTGTACCTAGCTTATAACCTCTCATACCTTTTGCATCTTGAAAAAATTGTGCAAAAGAGGCATACTTTGCATCAGGTTTTATACCAATTGCTGCATTAACCTTAGGGTCATGTGTTCTAATAATTTTCACATTTTTATAGATATCAGGACGAATCATCATTCCTAATATAACCTGATCTGCAGTTAGTTTATGTGAACCTATTGAGAGTGTTGAACTTCTGTGCATCTTCGCTAAAATTTCATTAGAGAGTGTGTTCATAGGTTTCATTCTACCCTGTGAATCTTGAACGATAAGACGACCAAACTTCTCAGCATGAACCTTGTCAAACGCTAGTATAGTTTTAACAGCAGGGTCTAACTCTGTAGCCTGTGAAGGTGTTACAGCAAAAAGAATTCCTAAGGCTAAAAGAGCTGGGATTATCTTTGCATCACTCGCTTTTTTTGCTTTTTTTGCTAACTGAGCAAAACGATGTTTTTTAGAGAAGAGTGACCAGAACATTCCGAAAGCTAAAAGTATGTAACCAATATATGCAGGTAGTGTTCCTGGGTCATTGTTTACTGAAAGAATTGTACCTTTTTCATCTCTGTCATAAGACGCTTGAAAAAATCTATAACCTCTATGCTCTAAAATATGGTTCATGTAAATTCTGTATGGCATATCTATCCCTTTTTCTTTGTCAATAAGTACTACTTCACTCGCATAAGATGCTGGACTCATAGAACCAGGGTAGCGATCGAGTTGAAAATCTACAAGTTTTATCTTAAATGGTAAAACAATTTTCTTTGCACCATAAGAGACACCTACTTTTACACCATCAAGCATAACATATGTTGGAACAGCGATAGTTCCTTTTTGACCAAAGGCTACTACCTCTTCTGTTTTATCATTTACTGTAACATTGAAACGAAGTGCATCAACTCCTGAAGAGTTCATTTTCATTTTTCTGTTCATTCCTGAACTATCACTACTTACAAGTTTTTTACTCGCTTTAGCCATAAAGTTTCGTAAAACGAAGCTACTTCCACTTTTTAAACTATAGAGAACTCTCTGATTTAAAAGTTCTTTTTTACTTGCATCTAAATTACCCTTTTTACGATCTGCCATTCTAAAGTATGAGAGTGCTTGAGAGTGTTTCATATAGAGAGTATCTCCCTCTAAAAAGATAGCTATAGTTGGCTTAGTAAAAGTTTTACCTGAGTTAAAGTCTAAAATAAAATCACCACCATCAAAGTACTCACCAGACTCTAAGGCTAGAGGTTTTCCTGCTCCTTGAGAAGTTATCATAAACTTCGCTATAGCTTTACCATGTACCTTATCTTCTACAAGTGTTTCTACTGCATCTGGAATATACTCTATCATATCCATTGAAACACTTTTACCTGCTATTTTTAGACTCTCATCTAAATAGTTTTTTGATCTTTTAGAGAAATATACAGAATCTGAAACTTTTTCTGTTTTCCCATTTTCCGAAGCAGTTAATGTTACAAATGCTTCATCACTTGTAATATAAGAGGCACTCTGCCCCTCACGAATATGCATATTTCCTTCAAAACCTACATAGCGAGTAACAGCTGCACCAAAAAGAATCACTAAAAAACCTACATGAAATATAAATATAGGTGCTTTTTTAAGTGTATACATTTTATAGTTATATATGTTTAGCATAAGATTAATAGCAAGAAGTCCCATAAGAACCTCAAACCATCTTGCATTATATACTTCAGCTTTTGCTGTCATTGTTCCAAAATCATTCTCGATGATTGTTGCATAACCAATCGTAAATGCAAATATAAGCATTAAAATTGCCATTGTTTTCATAGAAGCTATCATTGATAGAAATTTTTTCATAGTTAACCTTAAAATTAATAGTTTATTTTAGTAGAAGTTTGATAATAGAGGGTGTCAAATATAAGATTATTATAATTTTTTAAAGGTAACTTCAAAGTCACCACTCTCTAGCTCTTTAGATTCATATGAAAAATTTTGAGCTAAACGCTCATAAAGTGGAACGGGCTCATGAAAAAAGATCACTACTAATCTATCATTCTCTTTTTGTAACATCTCTAAAATTACTATAGTATTAACCATCGGTTCAGGAGGAGAACACTCTGTAGCATTAAACTCATAAATATTTAATCCATTCTCTTCATAATTATATATATCTAGTGTAGCTCTTGGAACTACTATTAATTTTTTTTGCATATTGCATCCTTGAATAAAAGTATAACTCTTTTTTTCTTTAAAACTATTGTTTTATATTTAACGAACTAATATGCTACAATACTCTTAAAGTAGATTTAAATTATTTTGAAAAGGATTATTTTGAAAACAAAACAGTATGTAGCAAAAATATTTGAGGTAGAGCTAGAAGATGAGCCTAGTTTTTTCTCTTTTTTTGATAAGAATTATCTTTTTTTTCAAAATAGTCTTATAGTTATCAAGGGTATAGAGAGTGATAGTATTAAAAAATATTTAGATGATAAAGAGTTAAAATATATCTTTAACCTAGAAGTACCATCTCAAAAGAAACAGAAAACAAATTTTGAAACACACCCTAAAGTTGAAGAACAAAAGCCTGAGAATGTTGCTAAAACAGTTGAAAAAGTAGTAGAAAAAGCTAAAACAAACTTAAAAGTACTCGATAAACTTATAAGAAGTGGGCAAGAGGTAAAAGTTGACGGAGATTTACTTCTACTTAACCGTGTCAATAGTGGTGGAAGTATCATCATAAATGGAACATTAATTGTTACACAGATAGTTGATGGCTCTATTCGTTGTAGTGGAGACTTTATGATGCTTCAAGCTTCGAGTAAAGCAAACATTGTTTTTCATGAGGTAGAAGTTGACAATAAACTTCTACAAGAAAGACTCAATAGAATAGAATTAATAGATAATGAGATAATAATAACACCAGCATTAAAGGAGAAAAATTGGGTATAGTAATCGCAGTAATAAGTGGGAAAGGTGGCGTTGGTAAAACAACGACAACAGCAAATATCGGTCTTGGTATAGCACAAAATGATAAAAAATGTGTCGTGGTTGATTTTGATATTGGTCAAAGAAATCTTGATATGCTTTTAGGTCTTGAGAACCGTGTAGTCTATGATATGGTTCATGTTATGGATGAAAACATAGGTATCAAACAAGCTCTTATAAAAAGTAAAATGAGTTCAAATCTCTCATTTTTAGCTGCCTCACAAACAAAAGACAAGTCAGTTTTAGATTCAGAAAAAATAGCTAAGCTTATAGATGAATTAAAAGCAGAGTTTGATTTTGTAATCCTTGATGCTCCTGCTGGGATAGAGAGTGGATATGAGCATACTATAGAGTTTGCAGATAAAGCGTTGGTAGTTGTAAACCCTGAAGTCTCTTCTATTCGAGATTCAGATAGGGCTATCGGCATACTTGACTCTAAAAGTCAAAAAGTAAAAGAGGGTCAAGAGGTAGATAAATTTTTAATCATAAATCGAATCGATGCAAAAATGGTTCAGAGTGGAGAGATGCTTAATAGCGATGATATACTAGAGATACTAAGTATCCCTCTTATTGGTAAGATTCCTGAAGATAAAGGTATCATCGATGCTTCAAATCAGGGAAAACCTATCATCTTAGATAAGAACTCAAAAGCTGGACAAGCATACAAAAGAATAGCTTCAAGAATATGTGGCGAAAAAGTTGATTTTGTAGATGTTGAGTCTGAAAATGGTGGTTTTATGCAAAAAATCAAAGGGATGTTTTCATAATGTTTCCTTGGTTTGGCAAAAAAAGTAGTGCGAAAACTGCTAAAGATAGATTAACAATAGCGATAATGTCAGATAGATCTAACAATAGTTTCCCTTTCTTAGATGAGCTTAAAGCTGAGATTATAGAAGTTGTAAAAAAGTATGTTGGTGTTAAAAAAGTAGATATTCAAAAAGATACTCAAGATGGTGTAGAGGCTCTCTCTATAGATGTTCAGTTAGAAAAATCTTAATTTATAAAGATAGCAAACTCTTATTTTGCTATCTTTATCTCAAAACATTTTCTTTGAGTCTCTAAAAGATCAACAGAGCCATCATGTGCTTCTGCTATCTGACGTGAGAGGACAAGTCCTAGACCGTTTCCTTTGACTTTAGTACTCTTAAAAGCTTCAAAGAGATTTTTTTTCTCTTCGATAGCAATACCCGTATCATATATCTGAAATATATGATACTTTTCATCTTCAGAGTGAAGCAGTTCAACCACACCGCTCTCTTCATCATCAAGCTCAATAGCATCAATAGCATTTATAATAAAGTTTGAAAAAAGCATATCAAGTAAATCTTTATCTGCATTGAGTACAAAATCATTTTGAGGAAAGATAAACTCTATCTCTTTAGAGTAGGAGTAGTAAGCAATAGACATATCTATGGACTCTTTTAACTCTACCCACGAAAGCTCTTTTTTAAAAGCTTCCACACCCTTAGAGAACATCAAAGTAGCTTTTATAATCCTCTCAATCCTAGCTACTGAGTTCTGTATCTCCTCTACAATAGGAATGTTTTTATCTATAACTCGTTTTTTTAGAGTCGAACTTAAAAGTGAAATAGAGCCTATAGGATTTCGTATCTCATGAGAAAGATGTGCAGCCATCTGTCCCATAGTGGCAAGATTCTCTTTACGTTTTTGCTCTGTAATATCTGTTGCTGAGAGCATTATCTTATCTTTATAAGTAGAACTTTTAATAAGATAAGAGTAGGAGTGAAACTTTATCTCATAATCATCTTTTTTATACTCTAAAAGTTTCAAAAGTTCCCAAAGTTCACGAGCCTGAGAGTTCTGTAAAAAGATAGTATTATCACTATTTACAATCCAAATGGCGTTTGGGAGAAACTCTACAACTTTTTCAACTGTATCTTGCAAATGAGCATAAGAGGCCTTTAGCTCATTAAAATCCTCTTCTACCTTATAAGTCTGCTCTATTAAGAGGTTTAACTCTTCTGGGGTTACTGTTGCCATTTAGTTTTTAAACGCCACAAGTATTTTATAAAGCGAATGAGCATCATCACTTCCAGCTAACTCACGGATGGAGTGCATCGCTAAAGTTGGGAGTCCTATGTCTATTGTCTCTATACCTAGTCTTGTTGCAGTTATAGGCCCTATGGTTGAGCCACAGCCCATATCACTTCTTGTTACAAAGTTTTGTAGAGGTTCGTTAATACTCTTTGCACTATTCATAAACTTTGAGATAGTTGTAGAGTTTGAAGCATATCGCTGGTTGGCATTTATTTTTATGACTACACCCTTGTTCATATGAGGGGTATGTTTTGAGTCATGTTTTGATGGGAAGTTTGGGTGGATGGCATGAGCATTGTCGGCACTTATCATCATTGATGTTCGTATCATATTCATATACTCATCCATATCTCCAAACATACGTTTAAGTGTAGATTCTAAGAAACTTCCTGCTGCCCCACTTGTGGATTCACTCCCAACCTCTTCATGGTCAGATGCAATAAATAGCATTGGTTTTGAGGCTTCAACACTACATATAGAGAGCATTCCTACATAACATGAGAGAAGGTTATCAAGTCTTGCACTCGCTATAAAGTCATCATGTAACCCTACAAAAGATGCCTTTTGTGTATCATAAAAGCTCAGCTCACTCGCATAAACCTTTTTAATATCTAAAATCTCATTTTTATTGAGTTGCCAGTTTAAAAACTCATCAAACTCAAAATCATCATTTGTTGTCATAACAGGGCATATATCAGTCTGTTTGTTAACAGTTTTATCCTTGTTCGCCTTATCATCAAGATGAATCGCTAAAGAGGGGATAATAGCTATAGACTTCTCAACATTTATAAGAGTATCTTCTAACTCATCATTAGCATTTAAGTATGTCACACGCCCAGCTATGGAAAGATCTCTATCAAACCAAGGAGTAAGCAGAAGTCCACCATAAGGCTCAACTCCAAACTTCACTACACCATGCTCTTTTATAACTGGATTTGGTTTGAGTTTTAGATTTGGTGAATCACTGTGAGCCCCAACCATCACATAATTTCTACTCACTTTAGGGTAAGTAAAAGCTATAACAGAGGAGTCATTACGAGTTACATAGTACTTCGCACCCTCCTCCAAACGCCAAACCTCTTTCTCATCAAGCTTCGTAAATCCAGCATTTTCAAACATAGCTGACATATTTTGTGTCGCATGAAAAGGTGTTGGTGAAGCATCTAAGAAACCTAGTAAACCTTCGTTAAAATCTTTTTTTTGCATATTATCCTCTTTTTTTAATTTTATTATACATTTAACTCTATCGCTTCAAATTCATTATCACTATTTTTTTGAAATCTATAGTATTTTATAGATTCAGGTTTAGAGAATGTTGGTTCTGGTGTTACAAACACTATACCAAAACCTTTTTTATTTGCAAACTG
>CAZTNH010000055.1:0-7192 GCA_964615395.1 uncultured Sulfurimonas sp. | reverse complement strand
ACATTTTCCAAACACTTCATATGAGTCAGATAACTCTCACCAAAAGTCATAAAAAATCGAATTCGTTTGAGTCCTTTAATATGTTTGATGAGAGACTCCATCTCTTCATGGTAAAGAAGATAAGAGTCTTTCTCTCCAACTTCAGGGTAATCCCACACCTGTTTTATCTCCATAGGCTCTGTCTCTATCCATCTACCCTCTTCCCAGTATCTACCCTTAGCTGAAACTTCACGTAGATTTATTTCAGGGTTGAAGTTTGTCGCAAAAGCATAGCCATGGTCGCCATCATTACAATCGAGTATATCAATAGTCTCTATCTCATCAAAGTAGTGTTTTTGAGCATAAGCACAAAAAACATTTGTAACCCCAGGGTCAAAACCACTTCCTAAAAGAGCCATAACTTCTGCTTCTTTAAACTTCTCATCACGTTCCCATTGCAGTTTATACTCAAACTTTGCTTCATCAGGATGCTCATAATTTGCCGTATCAAGATAGGGAGTTGAAGTAGCTATACAAGCATCCATAATAGTTAAATCTTGATAAGGAAGTGCTACATTTATTACAATGTCAGCATTTACTTTTTTTATAAGATCTATAACTTCTTGCGTATTATCAGCATCAAGAGTAGCTACTGATATATCAGCATCAGGAAGTTCATCTTTTAACTTCTCACAAGATTCTAAACGCCGACTTGCTAAGACTATATGACCAAATGTTGCTACATTTTGAACACATTTGTAAAGGACTACACGACCTACTCCACCTGCACCAATTATTAAAGTTGTTTTTTTATTTTCCATTAAAATTTTTCTCCTAAATATAAATATACACTTCTTTCACCCTTATCAGAACCACCAAATGCAAAATAAAAGGGTCCCATAAAAGTATCTGCTGCTATATAAACTGTCCCCGAATACTTCAAGTCCATCTCTGCTGGATTTGACCAAGCATCACCACTCTCAAGTGAGAACCCAGCATATAAAGGAGCATTTAAAGTTCCAAAGAAACCACCATCTTTTATCTCGTAAGTATACTTTAAAATTCCAAATGCTACATTATCACCTAGAAAAGAGTATGGAGCATAACCCGATAAGTTAAAAAGACCACCTAAAAGAAAAAGTCCTGATATACGATCTACATCATCATTTTGATATGTATTTCCATACTTCATAAAAAGTGTAATATTATTTGAGTAAAATGAGAAAGGTTTTTCAAGTTCAAAATAGACCTGTTCATAATCATAATCACTCCCCCATACTCTCATCTCTTTCGTCCATTCTAGTTTAGCTTTCATCCCTACTTGTGGAAAATTAACATTATCTAAGTTATCGATATTTATAAGAGAGTGTAGAGGTATCGCCTTATATCTTGAATCTATACTATCTAAAAACTCCACCTTATCTTCAAACATAGAGAGACCAACTTCAAATTCATAGTCAGTCGTAACATGTGCTCCAACAACAAAACTACCACCTATTCTACTTGTCAATAACTCTTGATTCCCAAAATCTTGAAGAGGTAAAATATCGGTAACAGACTGATAGAGTATAGATGGACGAAGATAGTAACACTGCATAGTATCTAAAGGCTGAAATATCTCACTATAAGCTTTCTCATATCGTCCTATCTCAAAGTCACTTCTCCACTCACCACCATAACTATTGAGTCCATACATTGTATAACCAAACTTAAATGAGTAAGAGGAGTGCCCTTTAAAATCATCTTCAAAACCAAATGAGAAACGAATATCACCACGATTATCCCAACTTGGTGTTGTTGTAATGATTAATATTTGTTTATCATCTATCTTTTTTAATTTATAATCTACACTATCAAAAATCATCATATTATAGATATGCAGTAAATCAGCACGTAAAACTTCAAGATTTAGAGGCTCTCCAATATCTTGATGTATTCTATTTCGTATAGAAGAGTCAGAAAGATATGTAGGATTTTGAATCTTTATCTCATCTATAATTACTGAAGTATTTTTATACTTTTTTCTATGTTTTAAAGCATACTTTTTATACTCTTCATCACTTAAACTTAATTTTTTTAATTTTGAAAGATTTTTTTCTGCAACTTCTACACCTCTAGCAATTATCTCCGCATATTTATCTACATCTAAACCGTTAAATCCATTTAAATTGGGTGTTAACAATATATCTTTGGATGTAAGTGTTGCTATAGACTCGTTTGCATTTTTTCGCATAAGTATATTTACTAACTGTCCCATAACAACAAAATAGGAATCAACATCGACTTTGTTATTAAAATTCTCACTTACATCAACAGCTATAATTATATCAGCACCCATATCACGGGCAACTTGGATTGGCATATTGTCACTTACACCACCATCAACTAGATCAATTCCATCTATATTTATAGGTTGAAAACCACCAGGTATAGAACTTGAAGCATAAATTGCTTTAGCTAAAGAACCCGATTTTAAAACAACTGCATCACCATTTTTAATATCTGTAGCAACAGCTCTAAAGGGAATATCAAGTTTATCAAAATCAGTTATATCACGAACATTTTGGGTAAGTTGCATAAATTTTAAAAGCATCGGTTCACGTTTTAAAACGCCAGTTGGAAGAACTAAATCATTGTCTGTATCGACACCAATACCAAGTCTTCCAGGATAGACATAATCTATGTTTTTTTTTCGCATAGGTATATCTGTACGGTCATAATCAGCACGAATATACTTTGTCCAGTCAGTTGTAGTAAGCATAGTAGCTATCTCATCAGGTGTCATCCCTGAGACATACATCCCCCCTACAAAAGAGCCCATACTTGTACCAACAATTATATCTATTGGTATATTGTTCTCTTTTAAAACTTTTAAGACACCAACATGAGCACCTCCACGAGCGCCCCCACCACTTAAAACTAGAGCTATTTTCGGTCTAGTTGTCTCGGCTAAAAGAGAAGTGATAAGAAGTGCTAGTAAAAGTACTTTTTTCATAAATATTAAACTAGTTTAAAAGCCACGGCTAAGGTACTTAACCATATAAGTGTTGTAAGAATCAAACTTAGTAAAACTATAGTTGCACCAACATCTTTTGCTTGTTTCGCAAGTATATGATAATCCTGAGTCACAAGATCAACAACTCTCTCTATAGCTGAGTTAATTACCTCTGCAAGTATAGGAATAAAGAGTGATAAAAATAAAATAGCCGAATATGCAAAACTTAAAGGCAGAGTCCATGCGACTATACCCATCACAAAAAGCATAAGAAGTTGCCACTTAAAAGACGTCTCATTTTTAACTACATCAATAAAGCCCTCTACAGCATAGCCACCATTTCTAAATAGATTGTGTTTTGGTTTATTTAGTTTCATATTTATCCTTCATTTTTTGTATAATTATAGCTAATTCATCAACTTTTGTTGTTTTACTTATTGGTTCACCAAAATAAGTTTTAATTACTCTTCGAGAGAAAAGAGATTTTTTATCTTTAGGGGGAACTCTTGAAAAGAGACTTCCTTCTACTCCCGATATAAAACAGGGAACTATCATACCATCATAATCATCCCCTATAAGCTCATAACCACGATGAAATTTCCCAAGTTTTTCATCTCTAGCTATGCCACCCTCTGCAAAAATAGCAACAATTTTTCCTTGTCTCAAACGAGAAGACGCCTCTTTAAAAGCATCTTTTGAAGCTTTTGGAGAGAGAGGGATAGTCTCCCCTTTTTTAAACATAGGGTGTAAAAATTTCCAGTTATAGACATCTTTATCTATCATATAGTTGATGTGTCTCTCTTTTGGAAATTGTAAGATCAACCAATCTATCCAACTTACATGATTACTTAAGAGTAAAACAGCCTTATCCTTTGGAATATTTTCTAAACCAAAATACTCATACTTATGGCGAAGTGTAAAGATAAGCTCCATCAAAGCCCAAAAACTCTTTACAAAGTAGCGTTTAAAAGTCATATAACTTAGAAAAACACCTACAAATCCCATAAGGTAAAAGAGAATTTGACTATCTGCTCCCTCATATGCAAAGAGAGTTGTTAACATCAAAAATGAAAACATAAAGATATTTTGAATAAAATTATTTCCTGCAAGTATAGTTCCAAGATGTACTCTTGATGAGAGTAGCTGAATACGAGCGTTTAATGGAACCATTAAAAAGCCAGAAAAAACTCCAAAGAGAGTAAAAAGAGATGCTAGAACAAACATAGAGTGGATAAAAGGAATACTAAAAACAATAAGTGTAGTTCCAATAGTTCCGATAACAACAAAGCCAACATTTACAAAATATTTTGAGTATTTAGCACTTATGATAGAACCTATCACTATACCTATTCCTGCAAGAGCCATAACACCTTGAACATAAATAGTATTTGTAACACCTAAGTTACTTTTAGCATACTCACCAAAAATTGCTAAGACTACTTGAGAAATTGACCAAAAGAGACTTAACGCGATAATAGCTTCAAATATCTCACGTTTTCTAGTCACAGTTTTAAGATTTTTACGAAGATATGCTCCACTTAAGTAGCGTTTGAGTTTAAACTGACGAATACTAGCCTCTTTCATCTTGTTTGGCAATCTACTTGCATAAAACCACTCTATAGTCGAGCCTATAACAAGTAACCAACCAATAGGAGCTATTCTTTGGAGTATCTCTTTTTCTGTGACTAAGTTATCACTATACATTCCCTCAAAAAGAATAGTATAAAAGATGATTCCACCCAAAATAGCTACAGTTGTAGCAGCTTGAATAACAGCATTTCCACTACTGATGTACTTCTCACCTACAAGCTCTTTTATATACCCATACTTAGCAGGTCCATAGATAGCACTCTGCATAGAGAGTAAAAAAGTAAAACTAAACGCCAATAAAAATTGACCTTGATAGTAAGCATAGGTAATCCCTAAAGTAATGAAGATTGCAAAAACGGCAGAGTACTCCATAATCTTATTTTTAGGAAATCTATCTGCTAAAAAGCCTGAGGGAGAGAAAACAAGGATAAAAGGGAGTAGTATAAGAGAGTTTACAATAGCCGTCAGTACTATCTGCATATCACCATCATATACCTTAAAGATGGTATTTTGAATGATGATTTTATGCCCTAAATCAGTAAAAGCATTTAAAAAAATAACGACTATGTAGTTAATAACACCAACAATTTTATACAAGCGTGGTACTCCACCCTTCATAATATCCTTGGCATTTTTTCACTGCTTCAAAAACTAAAGCTACCTCTTCTTGAACTCTTTGGCTTGTCACCGCATGCTCTTTTACAAGGGCTATTCCATTTTCAAACTCTTCACTACTTATCTCATCTTTAAGAGTGTAACCATCTAAATCTAAGGTGTTTATAAATCTATTTTTCTGAGTTGGAAGCTCAAAAGAGAGATAGTGTTCTACAGGGCGAGGTGTCTCTAAAGTATCACCCTCCTCCTCTAACATAAAGATGATTTTTTCACTCTCAATATTGCACTGTTCTAGCTCTGATGGAATTAAATTTTTATGATGAAAATCCCACTTAGTATCGCGAACTACACTACTTTCAAAAACATAGTTACTAGGCTGTAGTATTTTCGCTACTGTTGACTCTAAAGATTTTGACTCTTGAGAGTAAAAATATATCTCACTCCAACCATCTACGATTCGAGTCCCAACATACTTCACTTTATCTTCATTCTCTAAAGCGATGATAAGAGCCTCTTTAGTCTCTAAAAACTCTTCATACCCCTCTATCTGTGCATCAGCACCATCAAACTTGATAAAGACACTAAATAGCCATGGATTGTTGCTACTATATGCAAAAGCATTTAAGTCTATCTCTATGTTTACTAAACTACCGTCTTCTACTCTTTGAAAAAAATCTCTCATATACTCTCTACTTTTATTGTATTTACTTATCTATTATTATATCTAATTTTTTTAAGTACAAGTTGAATACTCTTCTCCTCTGCAAAACATCGTCGAAGTGTGCAAGCACTATAGCTATCAAAAGGACTTTTCTTTGTAAGAATATAGGGATATTTAGCCTCTTTTATCAAAAGAGCATTTTTTTCTAAGTTCTTTTTTGTACTCTTAAGTAGAACAATCCCATACTTCTGCATAAGATAAGCTTCTGCCAAAGTTGGGACATTTGACTCTTTAGAACTTAATTTGGATTTTAGTTTTAAAATTGACTCTTTTGCCCATCTTTCATATCTAAATGAAGATTTTAATGTAGCCATTTTAAGTATGTTTTGTATCATTTTAGAGAGAGGCGAGACATAGTACTTATCTACTAAAGTAGCTTCTACTCTTGGCTTATCTTCATTTAAGTACCAAATACCATCTCTATAAAATTTCTCTTTTGCCCTAGAGAGTAGATACTCTGCAAAATTAAGTTTTGAACTCTCATATGTATGTTCATAAGAGGAGATAAGTGCAGAGATTAAAAAACTATAATCTTCTAAAAGAGCTTTCTGCCGTGGCTTATGTGGTAAAACAGTTTGATGATAAAGTTCATGATTTTTATACATTGTTTTTCGTAAAGCTTTCAAGGAGAGTTCTGCTTTTTTTGCATATTTTTTATCAATTAGTGATGCACTATAGAGTGCTTCTATCATAAGTGCATTCCATGCTGTATTTATCTTTGTATCTACAAATGGATAGTAGCGTTTGGTTCGTAAACTTAAAAGTTTTTTACTTAGGTCTGTGGGGAAATTTATATACATTTTTCCTTTAAAATTATTTACAAACTTTAAACCTCTACTTTGAACTTCATCTTTTGTAAAAGTAAAGTAAGCACCCTCTTTTCCATTACTATCAGCATCACTTGCACTATAAAAAAGATTCTTATTCATAAAATGTTTTTCAACCATGCTTATAGTCTGGGTCACCACATTTTTATAAAGCTCTTTTCCAGTTTGAAGATATGCTTTAACATATAAGGGAATTAACTCTGCTTGAGTATAGAGCATTTTTTCAAAATGTGGTATCTCCCATCCAGCATCTACACTATAACGAAAAAACCCACCTTCAACTTGATCGTAAAGCCCATGAAGTGCCATAGAATCTAAGGTCTCATAAAAATAATTTTTGAGTTCTTTATCTTTTGTAAGCTCTGCTATATCTATCATAAGAGAGAGTTTTGAAGGCTCAGGAAACTTTCTACCTTCTCCAAAACCTCCATAAATTTCATCATAATTTTTTTGAAGTGATTTACT
>CAZTNH010000054.1:0-7691 GCA_964615395.1 uncultured Sulfurimonas sp. | reverse complement strand
AACTTCTGATTTTTAAATTCTCAAAAATTGCACTTCAGATTTAAATTTTGGAATAGATTCAACAGGAATGTAGAAAAAATATAACTCTAAGCACCTTTATAGTAAAATACAAAAAATAACTATTTAAGGTGTGTCCATGGCAACTGTTGGAATGAGTGATATTAAAAAAGGCGTACGTCTAATTGTAGGTGAAGTACCATATAAAATTGTTGAGTTTCAACATGTTAAACCAGGTAAAGGTGCAGCATTTGTACGTATGAAAATGAAAAGCTATTTAAATGGTAAGGTAGTTGAAAAGACTGTTCATGCTGGTGATAAGTTTGAAATTCCTACTATTGATTACAAAACTATGCAGTATCTTTATGATGATGGTGAGATGTACCAATTTATGGATAATGAAACTTACGATCAAATCGGTCTTGAGTATGCTCAGTGCGATGAAGCCTCTAAATGGTTCAAAGATGGCATAAATGTAGAGATTATCTTCTTCAAAAACAAAGCTATATCTGTTCAAGCTCCAGAATTTATGGAACTTGTTGTAACAGATACTCCTCCAAACTTTAAAGGTGATACTTCAAGTGGAAGTAAAAAACCTGCAACTCTTGAAACAGGTGCTGTTATTCAAGTGCCTTATCATGTACTTATTGATGACTTAGTAAAAGTAAATACTATAGATAGTGAGTTCTTAGGTAAAGTTAAATAGCATGAAAAGGTCAATTTTATTAGATATTCATCCAATGTACTCTGTTGAATTTTTAAAAGATGAGATGAAGTATACTACTATAGAAGAGATTGTTAAACATTTTAAAAAAGAGATAGAAGAGAATCCAGAGGGTGGATTTATTACTCTATTTGACCATTATGCGCATACGAAAAAAATGGGTGGAGAAATTTTAGATACGATAGTAAATGCAAAAAATTTGCTTTTTTGTTTTGGACATACAATCAAAAATATAGAGATATTGGCATTTAGACCAAAATCTATTGTAATTTGTGAATTAAAAGATTCTTTTGTATTTGAATTTTTAGAGACACCAAGACCAGAGGTAAATCAATGGATTACCTCTTGGATAGAAGCATTAAAAAAATAAAAAAGGGAAAAATTATGGGATTAAGCAATAAAAAATTACCAACAATCGGTTTCTTATACATGGATTATGTATTAAGATTTTTTGATCACTCTAACTTTAAAGGTTGGCCAAACAAGATAGAGACTGTAACTTATCATTGGAAAAATGATAAAGATAGATTTATCAAAGAGGTTAAACGTAAAAAGATTGATGTTTTAATTGGTAATATTCCTGCAACTGCTTATGAAACTTTCCGTGAGATAGCTCGTGCTCTTCCTCATGTTCGTTTTATCCCATCTATGGATACTCAGTTCTCAAACAAATCTAAAGAGAATGTTACTAGATTTGCTTGGAAATATGACCTTCCAATCCCTAAAACTTATATCTACTACAAACATGATAATGCAGATAAGTTTCTTAAAAAGACTGAATATCCTAAAATCATTAAAAAATCTTACGGACCATCAAACTATGGTGGATACTTTGTTCATAAAGTTGACTCATACAAAGAGGCTCGTGAACTTTTTGATGAAAAACAGTATCACCCACAATACTTTCAAGACTTTGTGCCTATGGAAGCAGATATTCGTGTAATGCTTATTGGTCATAAACCAGTTTGTGCTTTTTGGCGTCGTGCACCAGAGGGTGAATGGCTTACTAACACTTCTCAGGGTGGAAGTATGGACTATATGGATGTTCCTAAGAATGTTCTTGATTTAGCTGTTAAAGTTTCAAAAGCTGCAAAAGCTGAGTACTGGGCTTGTGACGTTGCATATGGTAAAGATGGAAAAGTTCGTATTTTAGAGTGTGCTACTGCATTTGCTGCTTTTCCTTACATCCGTGATTGGATTGGTCAGTACATCATGTGGAGTCTCTCTGAGGGTCGTTTTAGAAAACCTCATATGCCTATGTTTAACTGGGAAGAGTTAGGAAAAATAGATGCTTCTCTTCTTAGAACTATGAGACATATTCAGTTTGGTAAATTTAGCCCTTCATATGATGGTGCTTTCTTTGGTAAAAAGAAAAAAGAGTATGGTGGTAAAAAAGTTTATATACATAAACTAGATGAAGAGTATCCAGTTTTTGATGTTAAACGCCGTTGGAGTGAAGAGTGGCCAAGTGAAAAATGGAACTATCAAGACAACTTAATGGAACTTAGCTCTTATTCAAAAAAAGGTAAAAAAACTTCAAAAGTAAAAGCACCTAAACCTACTAAAGATGAAGCTTCTGAATCAGTTGAAGAAGAGAAAATTACACATAGTGAATTGAGTGATTTTTTAACTTCTATTGAGGGTATTGGTAAGAAAAAAGTTGAAAAAATTGTTGAACATTTTGGAGGAGTAGATGAAGTTGTTGGTATTATTCACCAAAATACATCTATTCTTACTGAGGTAAAAGGTATCACTAAAAAGCTTGCTCAAAAAGTAGAAGAAGCTTGGAAAAAATTATTAAAGTAGATTGTAACTAATGAACTATTTTTTTCTTTGCATCCTTCTTTTTTCTACTCTATATGGAATTGAGCCTATTACACCTATTGTAAAGCCAAAAAATATAGATACTGAAAAAGCAAAATTAGGTAAAAAACTTTTTTTTGATGCTAGACTCTCTCGGAATAATTCTATTGCCTGTGTTAGCTGTCATAATTTGGCAGCTGGTGGTGACGATAATCTTCAATACTCTTTTGGTATTGATGGTCAAGAGGGTAATATGAACTCACCTACTGTATTAAATGCAACATATAATTTTCGCCAATTTTGGGATGGAAGAGCAAAAAATCTTCAAGCACAGGCTTCTGGACCTATTGAAAATCCTGTTGAGATGGGTTTTAGTTTTAAAGAACTTATTCCTAAACTTAACAAGAGTGAATATAAGACTCTTTTTGCAAAGGTTTACAAAAAAGAGGGTATCACAAAAAACAGTATTACAGATGCTATAGCTGAGTATGAAAAAACTTTAGTTACACTAAATGCACCTTTTGATAAGTATCTTAGAGGTGATAAAAATGCCATTACTAAAAAGCAGAAAGAGGGGTATGAACTTTTTAAGTCAAAAGGGTGTATTTCTTGTCATCACGGAGTCAATCTAGGAGGAAATCTTTACAGTAAATTTGGTGTTGTTGAAGACTCTAAGAGTATATCGTTTGGACGTTATAATGTTACACATAAAAATCGTGATAAGTATTACTTTAAAGTTCCCACACTGAGAAATATAACACTTACTGCACCATACTTTCATGATGGAAGAACTCAAAGTTTGGAAGAAGCTATAAGAATTATGTCTCAACTACAATTAGGGCGTTATTTTACAGAAGATGAAGTAGAGAAGATAGAAGCTTTTTTATACTCTTTAGAGGGTGAAATTCCTAAGGGAGAAGAGATATATGTTCCGTAAAATAGATGCAATAACAATCACTCTCTCTTTAGTTGTCCTGATGTTTATCACGATGCTCTCATATCTTTATGACAAAGCACAGCATGAGAAAAGATTTGCCTATTATCATAACAAGCTTGAAACTTTAATGTTTATAGAGAAAGATTTTGATACTTTTTTGCACAGCTCTCTCTACTTTACAAATTATGATCGTATCTCAAATGAGTTAGAAAAATTTGATGCTCTTTTAGGAACTTTAGAATCCTCTTTTGCTTTTGAGCATTATGGAAAAGATATGAAAAAGAAGTTACTCCAAGTTCGTAAAGCATTTGGAGAGGAGAGCGATCTTTTAGAGTATCATAAATCTATAAACTCTGTAACTAGAAATAGTATTCACTATCTTTTTGATCTTCGTCGTAGTATTAGTGATTCAAAAAAAATATCTATACAAAAAAAGCAAAATATTGATGGTCTATTTTTTCTAATAATGCAAGTCTATACAGGTTTAGAGTCACAAGAGACAACTCTTAAAACTATTCTTGCACAATCAAAAAAACACTCAAATATAAATATTAACTACTTTTATACACAATCAAATCTATTTATAAAAAACATGAGCTATCTTCAAAACTCTATTGTAGAGCATAAAGAGATAGGGCTTATGAAAAAAGTAGATGCAGTTATGAAAATTTTAGAAAAAGTTAATAGAGAAGATAGTATTAATAATCAAAGATTAAATATTCTTTTTACTATAGGTTTAATTGTACTTCTATTGATTCTTATATTTTTTCATAGAAGATCACTTCGTGTGCATAAAGAACTTTCATCTTTTAAACTTGCTATAGAACATAGTGATAACTCTATTGTGATGACAGATTTAGACCATAATATTAGTTATGTTAATGAGAGTTTTGAAAAAAATACAGGTTATACTAAAGAAGAGGTTCTTGGGAAAAATCCAAACATCTTAAAGTCTGGGTTAACAGATGAAAATAGTTATGTTTATATGAAAGAACTTTTAGATGATGGTAAACCATGGAGTGGTGAGTTTATAAACAGACGAAAAGATGGTTCAGTTTTTTATGAAAAAGCATATATTATTCCTATTATTATTAATGATATTATTGATAGTTATCTTGCTATTAAACTAGATATTACAGAGTATATCTTACAAGAAGAGCATATGCGTCTTGCTACAACTGTTTTTGATAATATGGATGAGGGTATTGTTGTCTGTGGTAGAGACAAAAAAATAGTTTCAATTAATAAAGCACTTGAAAAGATGCTAGGCTATAAAAAAAGTGACTCCGTAGGTAAGACAACAGAAATTTTTCAATCACAAAATTTAGAAAGAGCATTTCATGAAAACATTTGGAATGAAGTTTCTCAAAAAGGTAGTTGGCAAGGTAAGGTAGAAGATCAAACAAAGCAGGGTGAACATATAACAGTATGGTTAAGTGCTAGTATTGTAAAAGATAGAAGTCATGATATAACTCACTACATATTTATTCATAGAAATATAGCTGATATTATTAAGTCTCAAAAGCGTATAGATTTTTTAGCATATCATGACTCTTTAACTTCTCTACCTAATAGATTAAGTTATGAAGAGAGTTTAACAGAGTATGTAAAATTGGCAAAACAGAATAATAGTAAGTTCTCTGTACTATTTATTGATCTCGATAGATTTAAAGTTATTAATGATACTTTAGGACATCATGTTGGAGATGCTTTGTTAAAACAGGTTGCTACTATTATGAGTAATATTATAGATGAAGGAAATACTCTCGCTAGAATTGGTGGCGATGAATTTGTCCTTACATTGAAAAATATTCACTCTCCTAAAGAAGCCGCAACTATAGCAAAAGAGATTTTAGATGAACTCTCTAAACCTATAGAAGCACTTGGACATACTCTTAATACAAGTGCAAGTATCGGTATCGCAAACTATCCTAGCGATGCAAAAGATGTAGTTACACTCTTGAAGTATGCTGATAGTGCAATGTATAAGGCAAAAGATCTAGGAAAAAACCGTTACCACTTTTTTACAAATGAACTCTCGATTAGCATTAGTTATAGACTACAGATAGAGCAAGAGTTGCGTTTTGCAATTAGTAAAAATGAACTCTATCTTAACTTTCAGCCACAGTATGATTTAAAAACAAAAAGAACTGTTTCTGTTGAGGCACTTTTAAGATGGAATAGTGCAAGTTTAGGGATAATTCCTCCTGATAAGTTTATACCTATAGCCGAAGATAGTGGGCTTATTATAGAGATAGGTTACTTTGTTTTTAGAGAGTCTTGTGCCTTTTTACAAGCTTCAAACAGAGCAGGACATGGACTGGAACGAATCGCTATAAATGTCTCTACACAGCAGTTTCAAGAGAGTGATTTAGTAGAGAGATTTTTAGAGATAGTTCAAGAGTTTGGTCTCTCAACGGAGTCTATAGAGATAGAGATAACTGAACGCTACATTATGGAGTCTTCCACAGATAATCTCAATATACTTGCCTCTTTAAGAAGTAATGGTTTTAAAATCTCTATTGATGACTTTGGAACAGGTTACTCCTCTATGAGTTACTTGAAAAAACTTCCAGTTGATACCATTAAAATTGATAAATCTTTTGTAGATGACCTACCAGATGACCCTCATAATGTTGCCATCACAAATGCAATCATAGTTCTAGCAAACAGCCTAGGCTATCATACTGTTGCAGAGGGTATAGAGTTAGAAGTTCAAGAGGAGTTTTTAACTGAAAATAGTTGTGAAATAGGGCAAGGATATCTCTTTAGCAGACCACTAGGTATAGAACAATTTTTTGAATTTATGAAAAATTGATTTCTTTCAAGAGAATTGTAACTTAAAATGCCCATACAAAAAACAGAAAATTTTAATGAAATTTTATCAACCATACAAACTTCAAAACAAAAAGCTTATGCTCAAATAAACAACACACTTATAGAACTTTATTGGGAGGTAGGAAAGTATATATCTACTAAAACTATAAAAGAGAACTGGGGAAAAGGTGTTGTTAAAGAGTTGGCGCACTATATCAAAACATAAGATCCAACTATAAAAGGTTTTACCTCTCGAAATTTATGGAGAATGAAACAGTTTTATGAAACTTATAAGGGAAATACAAAAGTGTCGGCACTGCTGACACAATTAACATGGACAAATAATCTTCTCATAGTTAGCAAATGAGAAATTTTCAGAGACGATGACACAACTGCCACAAGATACAAATAATGTGTTTAAAGATAGTTATTCACTAGAATTTTTAAATTTACCTCAAAAGCATAAAGAAAAAGATTTGCAAAAAGCACTTATAGGTTCACTTAAAGAGTTTATTTTGGAACTAGGAGTAGGTTTTGCTTTTATGGGAGAAGAGTATCGTTTACAAGTTGGTGAGGATGATTTTTATATAGATTTACTTTTTTACCATAGAGATTTAAAATGTTTAGTTGCCTTTGAACTAAAGATAGGCAAATTTAAACCAAGCCATTTAGGACAGCTAGAGTTTTATCTTGAAGCATTAGATCGAGATGTAAAAAGGGATGATGAAAATCCAAGCATAGGTGTACTTTTATGTAGAAAGAAAAATGATGAAGTTGTAAAATATGTATTAAGCAGAAGCCTAAGCCCTACAGTAGTATTGGAGTATGAAACTAAGCTAATCCCTAAAAAGATACTTCAAGATAAGATGAATGAACTTTATGAGGTTTATAAGTTAGAGGATGAGATTGATAGATAATAAAAAATCCATTACATAAAATATTTACTTTTTAATTAAGACAAACTCACTATAATCACTTTAATAATCTAGAAAATAAAAAGGTCATTATTTTGAGCGTTCAACCCTTCACACATCTACATCTTCACACCGAATATTCTCTCCTCGATGGAGCAAATAAACTCTCTAACCTTGTACCCCGTTTAAAAGAGTTAGGCATGACCTCTGTGGCTATGACTGACCACGGAAATATGTTTGGGGCTATTGACTTTTACAAGCAGATGATTGATGCTGGAATAAAGCCTATCATAGGGATGGAGGGGTATATTCATAATGGTGAAGAGCTTAACGACAAGAGTACAAAACAGCGTTTTCATGTCTGCCTCTATGCTAAAAACAAGATAGGTTATCAGAACCTTATGTATCTCTCTTCACAAGCATATATCCACGGTATGTACTACTTTCCTCGTATTAACAAAAAAGAGCTTCGTGCACACTCTGAGGGGCTTATCTGCTC
>CAZTNH010000053.1:0-7773 GCA_964615395.1 uncultured Sulfurimonas sp. | reverse complement strand
ACAAAAGATGGAAAAGATATCGTTCTTTTTGGTCTTGGTGGGATAAAAGGAGTAGGTGAGGCTGCCATTCATGCTATGCTTGAAGAGCGTGAAGAGAATGGTGACTATACTTCTTGGCAAGATTTTGTAAATCGTATTGAACCATCAAAAGTAAACAAGCGTGTTATCGAAGCGATGATAAAGTCGGGTGGATTTGATAGATTTGGTTATGCTAGAAAGGCACTACTTGATCAGATAGAACTCATCGTAGATACTGCCAAAAAAGCGAGTGAAGCGAAGAAAAATGCAGTAGGAAGTCTCTTTGGAGATGATGAAGATATCACAACTGTAGCCCTTGAACTTAAAAATGGACAGGAGTACGACCTCAAAGAGATACTTGACTTTGAAAAAGATACTTTAGGCTTTTATGTAAGTGGTCACCCAATGGATGATTTTAGAGCAGAGATGGATGAACTAAGTTATACACTCTCCTCTGAGTTAGAAGATGTAAAAGATGGCTCCTATGCGATATTTATCGGTAAAGTAGAAAATATAACTATCAAGATGAGTAAAAAAGGAAATCAGTTTGGTATAGTTGATCTGATGGATTTTCATGGAAACATTGAGATAATGCTCTTCTCAGATAAACTAGAAAAGCTAGATGAGATGAACAGAGATGAGCCAATAGCCTTTAAGGGAAAAATCACCCATACAGACTTTGGACCTCGTATAGGCATCAGTAAAATTATGACTCTTAAAGAGGCGAAAAAAGAGACGAAAAAGGTTAAAAAAGAGGTGCAAGAAGCTCCTCCTGAACCTATAAATCTCTCTGTAAGATTAAATAATGATAGTGATATTTTAGATAAACTCTATGCTATGATAAGACAAAACCCAGGAAATCGCCCTCTAACTATAACAATAGTTTCAAAACTCCAAAATGTTGTGATTGACTCGGCAATACGAGTAGATACAAAGATTTTGAGTCTGTTAGATGGAAATGAATCTATAGATATTTTAGGAGTTTAAACTATGAAAATTCTTGAAAAGCAAGAACTTTTAAGTGAGATAAAAAACCTTCTTTTAAACTCACGAAAACAACTTACACGTAGTGTAAACGCCACTATGGTTCAAACTTACTGGAGTATCGGTCGCCTTATAGTTGAAGATGAGTTTAAGGGAAAAGAGAGAGCTGAGTATGGAAAGAGACAGTTAGAGACTATAGCGAAGAGTTTAACTGAGGAGTTTGGAAAAGGTTTTGATGCTAGAAACCTAAGAAAAATGAGACAGTTTTATCAATCTTTTTCAAAATGGGACTCAGTGAGTACTGAATTGAGTTGGACTCACTACCGAAGACTTATGCGTATAGAAAACCAAGAAGCTAGAGAGTGGTATATAGAACAGAGTATAGAGAACAACTGGAGTGCTAGAGCTTTGGAGCGTCAGGTAAGTAAACTCTACTATGAGAGACTCTTAGCGAGTAGAGAGAAACTTCCTGTAGAAGAGGCTCTTATGAATAACCTCCAGCAGTTTTTACTAGAACTAGGAAGAGGGTTCGCCTTTGTCTCTCGACAACAGAGATTAAATGTAGAGGAGCAAGATTTTTATATTGACCTTATTTTTTATAATTTTAAACTTAAATGCTTTTTACTTATAGACCTTAAACTAGGAAAACTTACACATCAAGATGTAGGGCAGATGGATACTTATGTACGGGTGTATGATGCCTTTCATAAGGGTGAGGATGATAATCCGACTGTTGGGCTGATTTTGAATAGTGAGAAGTCTGAAGCAGTTGCGAAGTATAGTGTTCTGAGTGACTCTAAACAGCTTTTTAGTTCTAAGTATCTTCCATTTTTACCGAGTGAAGAGGAGTTACAAAGAGAGCTTCTTCGTGAGAGAGCTATTTTAAAAGAAGAACTTTGAAAATGAATAGAAAAATCATAAACCAAGCTTTAAAGTTTGAAAATTTAGCTCCTACTTACTCTCAGGTAAAAGAGTTGTGCTCTTTGGTGGCTGAGTATCAAAGTGAGAATGGTATCTACTTTTTACAGGCTAAAAGAGGGGAGCAGGTTATCATTAAGGATGAGGGACTTTTTTTTGTTTTTTTATCACAAACACAGAATATAAACTGTAGTAGTTTTAGTGATTTACATAAACTACTAAACCCAAGTAGTAGAGCAGAAAATATAGAGAGTAGTGGAAACTCTAAAAACAGTTATATAGCAGTTTTTGATAGTGTTGTTCTTTTTAAAAAACGGGGAGAATTTACACAACTTTATCAAAAAAGTGATTTAGAATACTTAGAGAGTGTTGATAATATTTTAGCTATTGAGAATGGAGAGACTTTTTTAAATATAGAGAGATATTTAGAACATTTTGATGAAGAGTATTTTGTATATATATCAGGATATTCAAATAGTTTAACACGGGAGTTTTTAAGTTCTAAAAATGTTACTTTTTTTGTTGATTACGATATAGAGGGTATGAATATTTATGAGAGTTTCTCTTGTAAAAGTAAGCACTTACATATAGCAAAAAATTTGGAGTCCTACTTTTTAAATAAGAAGTATCATAATGTTGCACTCTATGAAAAACAGCGAAAAAACTTGAAAAAAGAGTACTCAAAAGAGCTAGAGCCTGTTATAGGACTTATAAAAAAATACTCTACAGTTGTAGAACAAGAAATAATTTATGAAGCATCTTGAACTAATAGAACTTATCACTACAAATGCAACTCTTATAGATAGAGCTTATAGACAAGAGCATATAGGGAGTGTGGAACAGGAGCTTGTAGATGCGACTCTTTTTATAAAGATAAATGAGAGATATAAACTTAATAAAAATTATCTTAACTTTGTAGATTCTGTACTCCAGCGCATTGACTTTAGTATCATTTTTGGTGATTATGACAAAGAGTATAAAGAGCTAGTGAAGTTTAAAAAAAGGTATCTGCAAACGCCAAACAGTTACTATAGAAATACGATAGAGAGGCTGATAGAGAATCTTTATGAAAAATTTTATAATCGCGATAGAGAGATACAGTTACTTCTTCTGCGTTTAGAGAATGAGACTTCTTTTGAGATAGATATTTTACTAGAAAATGCTAGAGATATACTTGAAAAAATCTATGAACTTATAAATGCAAATGAAAAAGTAGGTCACTTTTTTAGAAAAGATTTAAGAGGTTTAGATAAAAATATAGACTCACTACTTCAGAGTATTGGTCAAAATATTTTGCACTATATACAAAATATAGATGAGTATATAGAGCAGATAAATAGGTTTATAGTTCAGACACAAAAACGCCGTATGCAAAACAGACAGCTTATGCAACTCTCATCTATGATTTTGGATGAGGATACTAGTAAGATAGATGAGTATCTACAACTCTCTGTAAAAAAATGCTATTTCACACAACAGAGATCTCAGAAAAATAAGATTACGATTTATCCTGATGATAGAGATATAGTAAAACTTAAAAAAGAGCTCAAAAACATACTCCAAAACATAGATATCAAACCTATGAAAAAAGAGGGTAGCATACGAAATCAGGCTCAAGAGAAGTTAGATATAGTAAATATAGAAAATATTATAGATGAATTAAAGAGTTTAAAAAGTGAGGATGTTTTTATCTCGATAATAGAGCATACAGAGTTGTCAAGGTTTAAAGATAGTGAACTGATAGAAGAGGCATTTAAAATATATCTCTACTTGACAACAAAAGATGAGATACGATTTGAAAATAGATTTAACAACTATCATATAAAGGTTGCAAAATGGGTATAGATGAAGTATTTAAGGTTCTAAGTAAAGGGGTGATGGTCTCTATAAATTCACAGAAGTATCATGACATAGCAAATTTTTTAATGATTGATGAGAATTTTGATGAGATGTATGAGTTACTCAATAAACTAGGATTTATTCTTAATGGAGAAAATGGTTACTTTTTTATCTCTAAAAAAGAGAGTATGAGTGAGTCTGAACTTCAAAGCTTTTTAAACAATCATAAAAAAGTTCTTATCGCGATAGCTATTTTAAAGCAACTCTTTCCCTACTTAGATAGAGGAAATATTCTAAAGCAGACTGATTTTATATATAACTACAAACAGAAAGATGATACTCTTTTAGAACAGAAGTTTGAGTATATTTTTGAGACAAAAGATTTAAAAGATATAGTGGAGAAGTTTTTTGATTTACTTGAAAAACAGTATATCATTGAGAGAAAAAATAGTGATTCAAAAGATGAGTATCTAGTGCTTTCATCCTTAGAGTATTACTTAAAAATTGTACAAAGTGTGGTTTAAATGATAAAAAATATAATTTTAATTAACTCAGCAAACTTTAACTACTTAGATGTCAGTTTAGAAAAAGATCTCTTCTTCTTAGGTGACAATGGAAGTGGGAAAACAACAGTTATTCGGGCTATTCATTATCTCTTTAGTGGTGATGTAAGAAACTTAGGAATTCCTACGGATAAAGATGGATTTAAAGAGTACTACTTTAGGTATCCAAACTCCTATATGATTTATGTTTTTGAAGATTTTTTTATCTTTATGTATAAAACTAGCGGGGAGATAGTTAAGCTTTTCTCAAAACAGAAGTTTGATAGAAGTAGGATAATAGATGAAAACTCAAATCTTTATGAGTTAGATACTATAAAAAGATATGCAAAAGAAGCAAATCTTAAAAAAACGGTTAAGTCTTTAAGTCAGTATAGAGATATTATCTACGGAAACGATAGTAATCTTTTGGATTTCAAGTTTACAAGTATCAAAAATAGTGAAGTTTTTATAGGTCTTTTTAATGAGATTTTTAATATCGATAAATCAATAATAGACTCAAAAAGTATAAAAAAAGCGATACAAACAACACTAAGTTATGAAAAAAAAGTTATAGATTTTAACCATGAGAAATATCTACAAGATATATATAACTTTCAATCTGAGTATAAATTTTTTAGAGAGTTTGAAAAGCAGAAAGAGAGTATAGAAGAAGCATATAGTTTAAAAAATATTTTGTTAGAGTATGAAGAGAGACATAGTGAACTACTCTCCAACATACTCTATGCCTCTTTAAAAGAGCAGGAGACTCTTCAGCAAAATAAGCAAGAGTATCTTAGAGTAGATAAAAAACTCTCCCAACATAAAAGAATAAAAATAAAAAGAGAAAATACAAAAGGGCAATGTGAAAAGAAGTGTCAGAATGTTTTTAATACGAAGAGTATAGAGATAGCGAAGATAAAAGATTTAAAAGAGAAGTTTTCTCAGAAGGCTCTGTTAGAGAGTAGAGATAGTGCAGATAAGTATGAGTTGCTTAAAGAGACACAGAGTAATAGACAAGAGAGTTATATAAAACTAAAAGTAGGGTTTGAAGATGAACTCTTTAGCATAGATGCAGAGATAAAATCACTTAAATATAGAAGAGATAGAGAGCTTCAAAGAGAAGTAGCAGATAAAAAAGAGAATCAAAAAAGGCTTTTAAAATCACAACTCGATGAGAAGATTGAAAAAGATGAGTTAAAACTCGATGAGGATGAGAGTCTCTCTAAGATAGATATACAAAACATTAAAGATGAGATTGAAGCATTTACGAAAGATATAGCTACTAAAAAAGAGAATGAGCAGAGAGTAGAAGAGAAGTATAAGAAGAGTTGTAAAACACTAAACGATAAGTATGAGCAGGCAGTAAAACTTATAAAAGAGAGTAGAGAGAGTAAAGAGAACAAGATTCTTAATAAAACGAGAGAGCGTAAACAACTACAGTATGATATAGAAGAGCTACTAAGAGTAAAAGAGAAGAAGATATCTTTAAATAGTGAGAGCTATAAAGAGGAGAGTGGACGAATCCTAAAAGAGATAGAGAAGTTTAGGAGTATGATAGCATCTAAACCATCCTCTTTTAAAGAGTTTTTAAATGAAGAGGTAGATGCTTGGGAGAGTGAACTCTATCCACTCCTTGATGCTTCTCTTTTAGATATGAGTATAGAAGAGTTACAACCTAGAGTACTAGAGTCTCAAAGAGTTGTATCCCTTGGCTTTAATGGAAAGAAGCTAAAGAAAATACTTACTAAAGATGAGGCACAAGAGAGGATAGATACTCTTGAGCTAGAGAGTGAAAACTTGCAGAGTAGTTATATAGATGCACAAGAGAGTCTAGAGAGTAGATATAAAGAAGATACTCAGAGAGTTGAAGATAAGAGAGAGTTTCTTCGTAAAGATATAGAAGTTTTACAAGATGAGATAGAAGAGTTTAAAGATGAGTTAAACTCTCTGGAGAATAAGCTTGAAGTAGATTTAAAAGATGAATATCAGGGCTATTTAAAAGGGCTACAGATATATCAAAAAGATATAAAAGCATTTGAAGCAGAGATACAAAATAGTTATGAGATGATTGCTACAATAGAAGAAGAGTTACGAGATAAACGAAGAGCACTAAAATATCGCATAAAAGATTTAGAGGAAGAATTTAACGAAGAGTTACAAGAGATATATAAAGAGTTAGATATATGGTTAGAGAAGCAGAGAGAAGTCGTGGAGTCTCTTATAGCAGATCAAGAGAAGAAAAAAGAGTCTATCACTAAAGATGAGAGACTCAAAGAGTTAGAAAATAGTTTAACAAAGATAGAAAAAGAGCTAGAGATTGCTTTTTTGGCTAAAGAGTTTTTAGATGAGTATGGGAGAGTTAAGGAGACGATAGAGACTCTTCTCTCTTTGGAAAACAGTTTTAAAATTTTAAAACATAGATATGAAGAGTTTAGTAGTAGAGTAGAGCAGAAGATAGAAGATTATAAGTATGAAATAGAAAAGTTAGAAGATGAAAAAAAAGAGTTATCTAAAAAAGATAGATACTTGAAAAAAGGGATAGAACTTCTTGAACACAGAGAGTATGACTTAAGTGAGATAGAGGCTGTTGAAACTACACTCTATCTCTATGAGCTTATTGACTCTTATGATGCAATTTTATATAAGTATAAAAATAAAAAAGTAGATTTAAAAGAGAAAATATCAAAACTGAAGAGACTGGAAGATTCTCAAAATGGGATTGATATTAGTTTTAATTTAGAAGAGTATGATGAGGTTCTTTATATCTCTGAGACTCCAAATATTATAGAAAAAATTATAGAGATTCATGAGTATAAAAATAAAAAGTTAGAGATACTTAAGGAGAGTGGTCATGAAAGATTTAGAAACTTTGTAAATAGCTCTCTACCTCAAAATATGTCAGTCTTTAATGATAGTGAAGATAAGTTTTTAACACAGGTATCTAAGATAAATAAAAATCTTCAAGGGATAGACTTTGGAGTGATAAAAGATATAAAACTAAACCCTAAGGTAGGGGATAAAAAAAGTATAGCTAAACTGCTGAGTTCTCTGAATGATAATGTATCTACATTAGGTTCTCTCTTAAATGAAAACTCTCTTTTTTATGAACAGGCTGAGGTTTTATCTGAGTTGTCAAGATTAGAGTTACAGTTTAAAGAGATTAAAAAAGCTTTAAAAGGGAGTGCTATATCTCTGCAAGATACGATAGACTTAAGTCTATCTTTTAATGAAAACGGAAAGAAAATTTCAGAAGTGATGCAACTTAAAAATGAGAGTTCAACAGGTGGTAGCATGCTTCTGAAAATTGCTATTGCCATCTCAATCCTACAACTCTTTATGAAAGAGGAAGAGAGTCCATTTTTTCTTATAGTTGATGAGGTGTCACGTTTACATAGTGATAATCAAGAAAAGTTACGTCAGTTTGCAAATAAAAAAGGTTTTGGTATAGTGTTTGTAACACCAGAACCAACAT
>CAZTNH010000052.1:0-7791 GCA_964615395.1 uncultured Sulfurimonas sp. | reverse complement strand
CTACATTTGCTAAACCTAAACTAAAACCTATCATAATCAAAAGGATTATTTTCATCTGTTTCTCCTACTTTTTTTTGCAACCTATAATGATTTGCATGTTTTATATGACCAAAAAAAGAAGCTTTTACAGATAAAAAGCCTTTTATCCCATCCTTCTTCATTTTGCCAGCCTCATTTTCATAACGATTTAAAAATTGTGCCTTTTTATATTTATAATTTTTGACAACTCTATTACGGACTAAAACATATTTTGGACGAATTATATAACCCAAAAAGTCTAAACCATTCTCTACTTTTCTCAAAATAACACCATCACGTAATGATAATTTTAAATTTTTTAAAAGATATGCTTCTATTTTATCTTTTTTTTCTAATAAAATTTCTTTTGACTCATCAAAAATCACAAAATCATCTACATATCGTATGTATTTTTTACACTTAAGCTCTCTTTTACAAAAATTATCAAAATCATTCATATAAACGTTTGCAAAAAATTGACTTGTTAAGTTCCCGATAGGAAGTGCTTTTGATTTTGCTACCTTAAATAAAGTCTTATGTGCAGGAATATTTTTTAAACCATTTCTTTCATCTTTTATTATTGCATTTAATGTAACATCTTGAAAAATAATCTTATGTACTAACCATAACATTTCATTCATTGTCACTGTTGTTTTAGTAACTTTTTTTTCATAATATTTTACGATAGAATGATTTATCATCTTAAAAAGTATCGCTTTGTCTATAGTGTAAAAAAAGTTTTTGATATCTAACTGCAAATAATACTGAGAATTTTTAGAAAACTTTCTTGCTCTTTTCATAGCTCCATGTATGCCTTTATTTTTTCTACAACTATAACTGTCATATATAAAAAGAGGTTCATAAATCTGTTCTAGTATCGGAACAACTAGATGATGGATAACTCTATCTGAAAAATCCGCTGCAAAAACTTCTCTTAATTTTGGAGAAGTTGTTAAAAAACATACACTTCTTTTGATAGTGTATGTTCTATTGTTTAAGGAAGTTTCTAAGTTACATATATGAGTTATATAGTCCATCTCAAACTTCAAAGCATTACTTGTATTCCGCTTTGTTCTTCTTGCTCTGAGATATGCACTATATAGCTCTTTAAAATTAAACATTATCCTGCCCTAGCACACCTAACATAATTGTTATTTGTCTTATTGTTGTTGTTCGAGTTACCATTCTTAAAGTTCACGTTCCAAGCATTGTTAGAATTTGATACATTTGGAGAAGACGACCAATAATTACTAGAAATTAAGTTATCTACTTTAATTATAATTATGAAAATTGTCATAATTAAATACTCATATACCAAACTGGTGAGATAACCGCACAATATTTGTTGCACTCTTACTAAATGTATCATTTAGTAACTCTGGCATAGTGATTGAGCCATGCTTGACTCTGTCTAGCAATACTTACAATAAGTTTAGAAGAAACTTCAAACTGCTTAAAAGATTTAAAAGCTTTTAGCTCTTTGGAAAGTTGTATCAACATTTTTACCTCTTCACACTTATCTCTCAAGAGTTCTAATTTATCTTTTTTATCAAAACTAATATTTGCCTTATGTACTAAAAACAAAATCTCTTTTGAATAATTTCTTAAATCTTCCCCTATAGTATATTTTTCATACTTACCAAATCCCTTCACAATAGTCTCGATATATACACAAAAGTCCAAAGCACTCTTATAAATTGGTAAATTGTCATACTGCATAAACTCCTCCTAAAAATAAAAGTTCGAAGTATCTATTGTCCTGCCCTAGCACACCTAACATAACGGTTATCTGTCTTATTGCTGCCGTCCGAGTAACCAAGCTCAAAGTTCACGCCCCAAGCAAAGTTAGAATAGGATACATCCGGAGAAGACGACCAATAATAACTAGAAAAAATATTTTTAAACTCTTTTTTTATAGCTGGGTTATATCTTTTTGTATCAATTAAACTCTCTAACTGTGAGATAGTTGGCAAAAACCAGTCACTATACCCTGCAAAGCTTAAGTTTTTACAGTAACTTTTTGCATCACTCCATGTTTTATTACCACTTTTTACAGAAGCATCATCCTGCCACACTAGACCTGTTTTTGTGTTTGTTACTATCTCTTTTGTATTGTCTCGTACAAAAGGTGATATTTTAGGTATCTCTTGTGATTTGTTTATAACTATCTCCACTCCAAAGAGTGAGACAGTGAGCATTGTGCTTAGTAGTAGTTTTTGTATCATTTATTTTTCCTTTTTTGTTGGTAAGTTTTTATGAAAAATCTCTAAAATCTCTATAAGTTCTTTGACCTCATCAATTCTGTAGATGATTGTATAGCCTTTAAATGTCATATCTCGGATAGTTTCATCCTTATAGTAATATGACTTTCTATATTTGTAAGGAAAGTTTTGAAGATTATCTATGGAATAATTAAGAGTATTTTTAAAATCTTTCGCAGCACTCTTTTTATCTTTTGCTATATGCAAAACTATATGTCGGAACTGCTTTTTAAAAAGCAGAGATCTTCTAATTTGCATTAACAGCTTCTATCTCTTTATCGAGGTCAAGCATTTCACTTTCCCATTCTTGAGAATCATACATCTTCATAGTGCCATTATCAACAGCTTCTATAGTCTTATCAAGATGTGCCTTTCTTTCATAGAAGTAAGCATCATACTCTAAATTAGGGTCTTGTTTCACTTCTATCTTCTCAAGCATAATATCTTTCACACTCCCAAGCATATCTAAAATATTTTGAGTATATCCATCTTTTACTTGTAGTTGTATAGTCTGCATTGTCAATCCTTCTCTAAATTTCTATATTTTTTGCTAATTTTTTAAACTGTTTATCAAAAAGAGGTAGTGTCTCAAACCTCATTAAACAACTCAGATAATGGTCTGGAGTTAGCAGATTTTATATCGTTTAGTGATTGGTTTATTTCATTTGCAATTTTATACTCTTTTGCATATATGATTTTATGTAAAGCTTTTTTCAGTTCAGATTGAACATCAATACCTTTTTTTATAACATCCTCATAAAGTGTATCATCTAGTTCTAGTTTAATACTATGCATATCTATAACCTTTTCATTTTATTATAGCAAATGTTTATTTAATCCATTTTCATAGATAAATCAATCCAATTTGCTTGATGGATGAGTGAGCCTGAGCTTATGGCGTCTACTCCGCTCTTGGCATAAGACTCTATAGTTTCAAGGGAGATGTTTCCACTCGCTTCTAGTAAAATATGTGGATAGTTTTTATCTCTAAACGCCACTATCTCTTTTATTTGACTTGGTGTCATATTGTCACACATTACTATATCACACTCTGCTTCAAATGCTAGTTTTGCTATCTCGAAAGTTTCGGCTTCTACTTCTATTTTAGCTGTGAAAGGTATTTTTTTTCTGGCGTTTGTTATGTAAGTTTTAAGATTTTTGATGGTTTTAAGGTGCGTGTCTTTTATCATAAGAGAGTCATCTAAACCCATTCTATGGTTTACTGCGCCACCTGTTCTTGTGGCATACTTTTCAAAGACTCTTAAGAGAGGTCTTGTTTTTCTAGTATCTAAGAGTTTTACACCATATGGCTCTATTAAACTTACATATTTTCTTGTAAGTGTAGCTATGGAACTTGCATGGAGTAGCATATCAAGAACTGTTCTCTCACATCGTAGGAGTGTATGAGAGTTAGCGTTTAGAGTGGCTAGGAGATCACCCTTCACAAAACTCTCTCCATCATTTTTGAGCCACTTTATTTCAAACTTCTCTTGACTAGCTAAAACATCTATGTACTTTACACCTGCTACTACACCATCACTTTTAGCGATTATTTTCGCACTGGCGTTTATGGCAGGTTCTACCAAAGCATACAGATCTCCACGACCAACATCTTCAGCTAATGTTTCTTTTACAAATGTTTCAATCATAACGCCAACATTCGCTCAAGTGCTATTTTTGCCCACTTTTGAGTTGTTTCGTCTATGTGAATTTCATTTATTGGCTCACCATCATCTATGGCTTTGAGTGTAAGATAAACATCTTCTAGTGTTGTCTCATTCATAGTGGGACACTCAGGTTTTGTGGAGCTTAAAACATAAGTATTTTTTGCACGAAGACGGTTTACAAGGTTGAACTCTGTTCCAACAGCTACTTTTTCATCTTCATCCAAATCTGCAATATATTTTATAAGTTGAGAAGTCGAACCGACAAAATCACTTGCATCACAGATAGCTGGGTCACATTCAGGGTGTGTTGCTATTTTGATACCTGGGAATTTTTTTCTATAAAAGGCTATATCATCAAGTGTGAAGAGTTGGTGAACAGAACAGAAACCATCAAAACAGATGATGTCTGACTCTTGCAGGTCACTTCCATCACCTATTACACAAGATTTTAATCCCATCTGATTTCCAATGTTTTGACCTAAACATCTATCGGGAACAAAAAGGATTTTTTTACCCTCTTTAAGAGCATTTGTGATGATAACTTTGGCGTTTGAGCTAGTACAAACTAGCCCACCCATCTCACCGACTTTCGCTTTCACCACTACATCAGAATTGATGTATGTGATGGGTAAAATGTTTTTACTCTCTATCCCCACATCATTGAGAGTTTTAACGGCATTGTCAAACATCAAACCATCTATCATTTTTGCCATGGCACAACAAGCAAGTTTTGGCATAACAACACGTTTATGAGGTGAGAGAACTTTTACACTCTGTCCCATAAAAGCAACACCACAGAAGAGTACAAACTCGGCATCATCCTCTTTTGTTTTCATAGCAAGTTCTAAAGAGTCACCTGTTATGTCCCCTACTTCAAAAACCTCATCACGTTGGTAGAAGTGAGCAACAACAGTTACATCTAACTTCTTCTTTAATTCATCTATTTTTGTATTTAATTCTTCATTTGTAAATTGCAAAAGATTTCCTATATGTATGTTTATATATCTTCTGCAATTATATCTAATTTTTTAGTTAGTTTAAAAATTCACTTTTTATTTATTTCCAAAAGCAAAGTTTACAGAAAATGATGCAAACACTTCACTTGTATCTGTACCATCTCCCCACTCATATGTTTTATTATCTACTGAAAGTTCAAGATTCACTGTTTTCTTAAATGTCATCCCTGCACCTGCTGTATAGCCTGAAACATCTAAACCATAACTCCCATTATCACCATCTTGTTCTTCTGATTTATACATACCCGCTCTAATTTGATACACTGGTCCAGAGATATCAAGTCCTACTGATTTAGTATTATAATCATTGAGTCTAAAATTTAATCCACTATTTTCTTCTGATGTTGCTTCTTCATAGTATGTAGTTTTATTATCTGCTGAAAGAGTTACAACTCCATACTCAGTTTGATAAATTGCAGCTATACCATAGGCAAGTTCTGCTGGCATATCCATTCCATTTACTGGAATTGTTGCAACAGTCGAACTATCTTCATTCTCTAACTCAGCAGATGAACGATAATTTGCTCCTAAATCTACTTTAAATAACATTGAGTCAAATAAACGTGCTTTTATTCCCACTGCACCAAAATAACCCAGCTGATCTAATGTATCATCTTCATAGTTACTTGATGTTGTACCATCTGAGTTTGTTGACTCAATTTCAATAAGACCACCTCCACTAAAAGCCAAACCTAAAGTAGCTCCAATTGAGATTCTTCCCCCTCCTGGATATAGACTGTCAGTAAGAGTATAAGCACCAGAAACTGACAATACACTAATATCTTGATCTTTATAACCTACATATTGTCCATCTTCAGAAAAAGCTTCAGCTCTTACTGAGTATAGAGAGTAAACAGCTAAACCTAAACCAAACTTAGGAGTTGTCATACCAAAAGCAACAAAATAGTTAACAGTGCTTGAAGTAAACTCGTCTGCCGTAGTTCCATTTAAGTCAAATGCAGCACCTGTTCCAACCTCTGCTGTAAACATTATATTTGATCTATTAGAATCAAAATTTACCATACCCGCTGGATTAAAGTACATAGCTGAGTTATTATTTGCAATAGCAGTAAATGCTCCCCCCATACCTTTTGCTTTTGTACCTGGATAACTTACTAGTGGATCTGCTATTATTGCAGAAGCAGCCATTAAACTTAACATTATAATTTTCTTCATAATATACCCTTATTTAATATTTATAAAATAATATCAAAATAAACTTAAATCAACAAAAAGTTAGTATTATCTATTTTAATATCTGTCTTATCATTGAAAGAGTAGAATGCTAAAAAATTATTATAAGGTTATTTATGGACTTTTTGTTTAATATAAATGTAGAATTTTTTATAGCTGCATATTTAGTAGGAGGAATTCCTTTTGGTCTTCTTTTAGCGAAAAAATTTGCTGGTGTCGATGTAAAGGCAAGTGGTAGTGGTAGTATCGGTGCGACAAATGTACTCCGTGTTGTCAAAGAGAAAAATCCAGCATTAGCTAAAAAACTAGGTATCGCTACACTCGCACTTGATGCCATAAAGGGTGTAGTAGTTCTAACTATAGCCTATTTTATGGGTGTCACAGAATCAACTCTATGGGGCATCGCTGTCTTATCTGTAGTGGGTCACTGTTTCTCTCCTTACCTTGGACTTGAGGGTGGCAAAGGAATAGCAACGGGAATGGGTGTAATGATGTTTATGCTTCCAGTAGAGACACTAATAGCACTTGTTGTTTGGGCTATTTTAGCTAAAACTCTTCGTATCTCATCTATCTCATCTCTAACAGGTGTTTTAGCTCTTTTAGTCTCTAGTTTTTATATACATCCAGAGATGGCTCATGCACCAGTTGTGCTTATTGTATGTTTACTTTTTTACAAACATATTCCTAATATCATTCGCTTGTTTAAGGGTGAAGAGAAACGTGTAGTTTAATGACTATTCATATAGAAGATTTAAAATTTCAAACAATTATTGGAATTTTAGATTTTGAGAGAGTAACACCTCAAGCCGTAGTTGTTAACTTAGAAATAGAGTATATGTATCAAAAAAATGAGTTTATAAACTATGTTGAAGTTAGTGACTTAATTAAATCTACGATGATTCAAGAAGAATTTTTACTTTTAGAAGATGCATTATCATTTCTCTCAATTAAACTTAAAAAAGAATTTTCTAAAATTAACTCTCTCATCCTCAAAATCACAAAACCCTCTATAATGCCCGACTGCACGGTAAGTCTAAGCAATTTTTACACTTTTGATTCTTAATCCAAACTTCATTTTTTTTTAAAGAAAATTGAAAAAAACTTTAAGGTAACCTAAAATTACGCTATCATTTCGCCAAAATATTCATATACAGGAAATTATTAATGCGCATTCTTATCATTGAAGATGAAGTTACATTAAACAAAATGCTTGCTGAGGGACTTAAAGAGTTTGGTTACCAAAGTGATGTTGTTGAAACACTAAAAGATGGTGAGTACTATCTTGATATTCGTAACTACGATTTAGTTCTTATGGACTGGATGTTACCAGATGGTAACTCAGTTGATATTATTGGAGATATTAAGTCAAATACACCAAAAACTGTTGTAGTTGTAATCTCTGCAAGAGATGATAACGAAAGCGAAATCGAAGCACTTCGTTCTGGTGCTGATGACTATATCAGAAAACCTTTTGATTTTGATGTTTTAGTAGCTCGTATCGAAGCTAGACTTCGTTTTGGTGGTTCAAACATCATCGAAATCGAAGATTTAACAATCAATCCTGAAGAAGAGAAAATCACTTACAAAGAGCAAGAGATAGAACTTAAAGGTAAACCTTTTGAAGTACTTACTCAC
>CAZTNH010000051.1:0-7859 GCA_964615395.1 uncultured Sulfurimonas sp. | reverse complement strand
TGAACACTTCCTATAAGATAGTCAACATTGGCGTTTAAGACCCTCTTATCCATATGTCCTTTAAGATAATCGACCTCATAACCTAGTAATATCTCTATCTGCCCTTTGTACTTCTCTTTGGCATTTAAAACATCCTCTTCATACTGTTTCATCTCTTCAAATTTCATGCGGTATTTAGGGTCAAAATCCATGGGAGCATGATCTGAAAAACCAAAAACTTTCGTTCCATTTTCAATGGCAGACTCTATATACTCTTCTATTGTTCCCTCTGCATGATTACAAAGTGGAGTGTGGTTGTGTAAATCAACTATCATTTATTCTCTCATATTTATATATTTTATGCTATTATAGTGTTAATTAATAAATTTCAAGAATTTTATGATGGAGAAGTTTTATGACTCAAGAAGAACTAGATGCATTAATGAGTGGTGCGACAGATGATATTGACTCACTTAATGATGAGGTTGAAGATGTATCAGCAGAGCAAGAAGCAACAGCTTTAGAAATAGAGAAGAGTGTAGATACAGAAGCTCAGAAAGAGGATAGTTCTACCCCTCCTGGTTACTCTGAAGAGACATCAAATCAGTGGCCACTCCCTGCTACTGATGAGAACAAAATGGTACATCAACTTGATGATGTAACAAAAGAGTCTGAAGAAAAAGCGAGTGAGATTTTTGATATTATAGAAGTTATTAGTAATGATTTAATGGAAAAGGAAGAAAATGTTCAAAAAGCTATAGATACTTTTACTGCAAATATTGAACTTTTTACTACTTTAACTACAAAATTTCCAGAAGTTGAAGCTTTTAAAACATCTCTTGCACAGAATGAAGAGGCTTTAGTGAGTGTAAATGAGACTATCGAAGTTCTTCAAAATAGTGGAGATGCTATTATGAGTGTTATGGATATAATGCAGTATCAAGATATCCATCGTCAAAAAATTGAACGTGTTATAAATGTAATGCGTGCTCTTTCAAAATACATGAATACTCTCTTCGAGGGTAAAATAGATGATGAAAAACGTGTTTCATCTGCACAACATATTGTTGGAGATACTCACAATGATGTAGCATCTACGGATGATATTGAAGCACTTCTTGCACAGTTTGGTAGCTAATGAAAAAAGTTGAACTCCTCTCTCCTGCAGGGACTCTTGAAAAACTAAAAATCGCTTTTGATTTTGGTGCTGATGCTGTTTATGGTGGTGTAAGTCACTTCTCTCTTCGTATTCGCTCTGGTAAAGAGTTTAGTATGGAGGATTTTAAAGAGGGTATAGAGTATGCGCACTCTAAAGGTAAAAAAGTCTATGCAACCATTAACGGTTTTCCTTTTAACTCGCAACTCTCACTTTTAAAGAAGCATATTGTAGCTATGGGTGAGTTAAAACCTGATGCTTTCATCGTTGCAACTCCTGGCGTTTTAAAACTCTGTCACGATTTAGTGCCAGATATGCCTCTGCACCTCTCAACACAAGCAAATGTTATGAATGTTTTAGATGCACAGATTTATCACGATATGGGTGCGACTCGTATCATCACAGCTCGTGAGATAAGTTTGAAAGATTTAGTGGCTATTAAAGCTGAACTTCCGAATCTTGAACTTGAAGTTTTCGTACACGGTAGTATGTGTTTTGCATATAGTGGGCGATGTCTTATCTCTACACTTCAGTCAGGTCGTGTACCTAACCGTGGTTCATGTGCGAATGATTGTCGTTTTGAGTATGAGATATATGCTGCAAATCCTGATACAGGAACACTCTTTAAACTCGAAGAGGAAGAGGGTGTTGGAACTTACATCATGAACGCCAAAGATTTAAACTTAGCTTCACATATGAAAGAGATTTTAGATAGTGGTGTAGTTGATAGTGTCAAGATAGAGGGTCGTACTAAAACGGCTTACTATGCGGCAACAACAGCTAAAGCATATAGAATGGCGATAGATGACTACTACAAAGATGAGTTTAATGATGAGAAGTATCAGTATGAACTCCAATCTCTTCAAAACCGTGGCTACACAGATGCCTATCTAGTATCTCGCCCTTTTGAACGCCATGATACTCAGAGTCTTGACTTCTCTATGCAACTAGGAACTCATCAAGTAAGTGGTGTCGTAACTCCTGATGGAAATCACTTTTTATGTAAGTTTAAAACAGAACCAAACGATGAACTCGAAGCAGTGTTTCCTCTTGGAAGTAAAGTTGAGTTAGTAGATAATGAGTATGGCACAACATATGAAAAAGAGGGACGTTTTTATATGAAGTTTAAACAGCTTAAAACTGAAAAAGGAAAACTTTACGAAGCTATTCATAGTGGAAATACAAATGAGATTATACTTCCAACTACTTTTCCAGCGTTTACATTTTTTAGAATTCCATCTACTTTAGATATGGGGACAAATCCTAAATAGTATTAAAGTTCCATAAATCGCAGACTCTTTGAGACATCTCAAGAGAGCGATTTTCAATCTCTTCAAATCTAAAATCTATATACTTCTCTACAATCTCTTTTGTTAATGTGATATTAGATTGTTTATACTGCTCTAGTTTACTTTTAAATGGATTATTTGATGCTTTGATATTTAACTCTTGCCCTAAAAGTGTGTAGTTTCCAATTCTATTGACATACTCTTTATGTTTTATCTCTGCATCTTCTCCTAAGTAGTTTAACCAATCACCAAAATCATTGATAGATTTTTTTGTATTAATTGTTTGTGGAACAATATGCTCTAAATGTAGTTCATTTCCACTTGTTAATCTGTACTCATTTTTACTCTCTATAAGGTCATACTCAAAGATTTCTAAAATATATTTTGCTCGGTTTTTTTTGTTCCCAAATGTAGAGAGAAAAAATTTATTTTCAAACTCTAAGTCACTAGGTAAATCTTTTTGTAATTCTGATTTAATAGTATCTTCAATATTTTGAGTTTCTAATTTTGAAAGTTTTGAAAATATCAGATCTAACTCTCCAGTTCTATACTCACAAACTGTTCTTCTAATCATAAAAACTTCTACTATTTTTAGTATGTTAATTATACTTTTATCCTCTAGCCCCTCTCTTTGAAATAAGTTTAGCAAAAAGATATAGGATGGAAAAGATTCTATTCGTTGTAGATTAAATAAATGTTGATTTATAAGTACATTTTTAAATGTTCTATGATGAATCATTGCATAGATATTTGAGATATAACTTATCTTTTGAGTAAAGTTAATAAGTAAGTCTGATAAACTCTCTTTATCTTTTAGTAGAGAGTTATAGTAGTTTTTAAATTCATCTATCAAACTATTTTGAGTGATTTTTCTTCCTAAGATACTACACATAAGTTGTCTAAAAAAATCGTCAATTTTAATATTATCAAGATTAATAATTACCTGTTTCCAGTTCTCTCTCACCTCTTCGAGTGTCTCTTCATCTATAGAAGAAGCTTGTCCTAACAAAAAGTTTTTTATAATGTCTGTTGCACTTAGATTCATCCCTCTGTTATTAATAGTCTCAAAAAGCTTATAGGCATCTTTGGCATTTGCTATATCTAGTCGTATAACAAAAACATTGTTTGTAAGTTTAAAGTATAGGAGATTTAACTCTTCAAGGCTTAGCTGACTTATCTGTTTAAAAAGATAGTTATAGTTCTCTAGCATATTTTTATTTTTGATAGTATCTAATTTTTTCAACTTGAGAAGTTGAGTATAGTCAGGGTTGTCTAAATCACCTAGCAGAAGCTTGTTTTGAATTTTTCTATTTAAATCTTTAGCATAAAGATATGTATCTATCTCGCTAACAGCATCCAAATCATCAAGCTCCTTAAACCTATCTTTAATCGCTTTTAAAAAGAGTGTCAAGGATGTAATACGTTGTTGACCATCAACAAGTTCTAACTTGTTGATACCAGCACCATGATCGGATGTAAGACAGACAACATTTCCAAGTAGATGAGCATCCTCTTTATCTAAAGTATTTATATCACTATAGAGTTCGGAGATCTGTTTTATGCCCCAAGAGTATCTCCGTTGATAGGCTGGTATGTAAAATTGCTCGGCACTACTTCTAAATAACTGTCCTATATCTAACTTTGCTGGTGTAATATTCATCTTAATCCTTTACTCTTTTATTCCTTATTGTGTATTATAACGAAAGGATTATCTTATGCTATAATTCTTCTATTGAAAATCAAGGAAAATAAATGAAATTTGTATCTATTGTAATGGGTTCTAAGAGCGACTATGAAGTGATGAAGTCATGTTCTGAAACATTTGAGGCATTTGGTGTAAGTTATGAGCTTATCGTATCGTCTGCACATCGTTCACCTGCTAGAACTGTTAAGTACATCAAAGAGGCTGAAGAGAAAGGGGCACAAGTTTTTATTGCTGCTGCTGGTATGGCTGCTCACTTAGCTGGTGTTTTATCTTCTAAAACAGTAAAACCTATCATTGGTGTACCTATGTCAGCATCGGCTCTTGGTGGGATAGATGCACTTCTCTCTACTGTTCAGATGCCAGCTGGAATGCCAGTTGCTACAGTAGCTATAGGAAAAGCTGGAGCGATAAACTCAGCATTTCTTGCGATGCAAATTTTAGCACTAAGCGATGAAGAGTTAGCGATAAAACTTCAAGAAGATAGAATTGCTAAAGAGAAAAAAGTTGAGATGGACTCTTTAGAGATAGAGACAAGAATTTCTTAAGAGAATTTGTAAGGAGAATAGATGCAGTGGATGAATGATGAAGAGTATTGCGATTTAACTGGTTTAAATATATCAGCAGTTGATGATTTAATCGAACATGGGAAACTAACAGTTAAAGTTGAAGATGGAGTACGTTATATAGATCCATCTAAAGGTTCTACTGAAGTTATCGTTCCTGCTAAACTTGCAGAGCTTTCTAAGAGAAACACACATGAGATGATGGTGCAACCTGAGTTTGTTGAAAAAACTATAGGGACTATTATAAATCTTCATGAGAAAGTACTTGATGCTAAAGATGAGACTCTTGAAGCTGTTAAAGTTGAAAATACATTTCTTCGTGAGGCCTTAGAATCTCTTCAAGAGTTGTATGATGAAGATAGAAAAACGATTCATACTCTTCAAGAACAACTTAAACTCTCTCAAGAAGAGGTTGAATTTATGCGCCGTAAGTATAAACTTATGTGGAACAAAGCCATAGCAGATCATACAGACTAATGAAAATAGATGAAGCTTGTATAGCCTGTATAGTAAATCAGAGTGTAAAGGTCGCTGATGCTATCAATGCAGATGCAAAATTGCGAAATAGTTTAATATCTACTACAGAGAAGATGAGTAAATCTTTTTCATATGATGATACCCCTCCTGAAATTGCCTCTTATATTTATGAAAAGATGGCACTACTTGCAGATAAAAAAGATTTGTATGATGAGATAAAAACACTTTCTACTCAAAAAGCTCTCTCTTTTATACCACTTTTAAAAAAGAGATTACTCAATTCAGATGATAAACTCTTAACAGCCACAAAAATAGCAGTCGCAGGAAATGTTATAGATCTTGCTGCTGAGGTTGCATTTGATTTGGCAGAAGAGTTAGAAAAAATCTTTGAAACAGAGTTTGCACATGATGATTTTTTAAAGATGAAAAGAGAACTTTCAAATGCTAAGAGTGTTGTTATATTAGGAGACAATGTAGGTGAGCATATATTTGACTATCTTTTTATAGAAACTCTGAAAGAACTCTATCCAAACGCTAGTTACTCTTATGTGGTGAGAGGAACACCTATCATCAACGATGTAACTATAAAAGAGGCAGAAGAGGCAGGGTTTGATACTCTTTGTAATCTCGTAGATAGTGGTGTAAACACTCCGGGATTTGCTTATTCAAGAGCAACTCCAGAGGCAAAAGAGCTTTTTGATACTGCTGATATAGTTATCAGTAAGGGGATGGGAAATTATGAGTCTCTGAGTGATTCTCATAAAAACAATATCTATTTTTTACTCAAGGTAAAGTGTGGAGTAGTTGCAGGTTCTTTGGAAAAAGAGATTGGCGATATTATATGTAAATTAAAGGAATTTTAGTGAAAATTCAATATATCTTAGGAGTGACTTCACTTCTGTTGACAACACAAATTTTAGCTAAAGATTTTGACTATAAACTCTCTGTAGCAGCTGTTGGTATGAGTATGGACTATAGCGAGTATAGTGATAATGGAGAGTTGTTAGATACCGAAGTGTCAGATCTTAATGGAATAATGGGGCTAGAACTTAAAGCGAGTTATACTAGGGTTGATGATATAGAGAATTCTACTGAAATTGGAATTAACTTTATGATACTTGGTGGTGAGACACAATACACTGGATCTCTTATTGGTTCATCTGAGGGTTATGGAAGTTATTTAGGTGTTACAACTGATACTATAAGAGATATAGAGCTAGAGTACAGACATAACTATAAACTAAATAATGATTTTGAGTTTATGTATGGTGTTGGGTTTGGGCATCGTGAATGGCGAAGAGAGTTAAGTAGTACTCAAGTTGAAATATATTCGTGGTATTCGCTTCGTCCAAAAATAGGGATAAATTATAAATACAATGATTTTTCTTTAGGCGCTCTCTTTGAGTATCAATATGGTATAAATCCTGAAATGTCTTTGGATATACCAGGTACATATGTTGTGTTAGATTTAGGTTCTGCTGATATTTCAAAATTCTCTCTTCCTTTAAAATATAAATATTCTGAAGAATTTAATTTATTTACAGAATTTGTGTATGAAAAGAAAATTATAGAAAAATCAAATATAGCTGAGGGTTGGCAAGAACCGCGAAGTGAAGCATATAACCAGTATCTAAAGTTCGGAGCTGAGTTTAAGTTTTAGATACTATCATCTAAGCTATAATTTCATTAATATTTAAAAAGAGAGAAAATAATGATAACTTTTAGTGCAATGCTATTAAAACTACAAGAATTTTGGATGAATGAGGGTTGTAACATCGTACAGCCTTATGATATTCCTGCGGGAGCTGGGACATTTCATCCTGCTACTTTTTTACGCTCACTTGACTCTACACCATGGGCTACGGCTTATGTAGCACCATCTCGTCGTCCAACAGATGGGCGTTATGGAGAAAATCCAAACCGTTTAGGTTCGTACTATCAGTTTCAAGCACTTATAAAACCATCACCAGATAATATTCAAGAGCTTTATTTGAAATCTTTAGAGTATTTAGGTCTTGATGTGTCTAAACATGATATTCGCTTTATCGAAGATAACTGGGAGTCTCCAACACTTGGTGCTTGGGGTCTTGGCTGGGAAGTGTGGCTCAATGGTATGGAAGTGACTCAGTTTACTTACTTTCAACAAGTTGGAGGGATAGAGTGTAATCCTGTGGCAGTTGAGATTACTTATGGAACTGAGCGTTTAGCTATGTACCTGCAAGGTGTGGATACTATCTTTGATATTGTATGGAATGAAGATAAAAACGGTAATAAAACTTACTACAGAGACATTCATAAAGAGAGTGAAATAGAGTTCTCTAAGTATAACTTTGAAGTGGCAGATACAGATATGCTTTTTGCAGAGTTTGAAGCGAAGAGTGCAGAGTGTCTGAAAACTTTAGAAGCTGGACTTCCTCTTCCTGCTTATGATCTGTGTATGATGGTCTCAAATGTATTTAATGTTTTAGACGCGCGAAAAGCGATCTCTCAAACAGAACGCCAAAACTATATGCTTAAAATCCGTGAACTCTCAAAAGGGTGTGCAGAGCTTTATAAGGCACAAGAAGCAGATAGAGTTAAAAGAGTAAACGCTTAGTTAAACACCAGTTTATAAACTAAGTTATAAAATAGTATGGCATTTTGCCATATTTTTAAGAAGTTTTTTGATTTGTTGTTATAATTGTTTTGTC
>CAZTNH010000050.1:0-7908 GCA_964615395.1 uncultured Sulfurimonas sp. | reverse complement strand
CATAGTCATTGCTCTTTGATTAGTGAAAATAGTGTTAGTTTTATTTAAGTAGAAGAGATAAAATGATAAACTTAAATTTATATAAATAAGTGTCTCAATAACCTTAAGGATGAAAAGTGGCTATAAACAACGATAAAATAGAACTTTTAAAGATAATAAATTCTCAAGAAGAGGCTTTAACCTTAAAAGCTATAGAGAGTAAAACAGCTTTTTTTGGACTTAAAGAGAAGAAACTTCTACGAGCTTTACAAGAGTTAAAAAAAGCAAATAGAGTAAAAATGATAGGTCAAGCTTCCTCTTCATCATATTGGCAAAAAGATGTGAGAGAGGCTTATGTAAAAGATTATCGAATGATATTTGTATACAAAGGGGAAACTATAGCAGGGTACCTTTTTCAAAATATAGATGAGTTTGTTTTTTGCTATACAGATGAGTATCTCATAAATAATGATGTAGGGATTGAGAGTTTAAAGTTTGATATTTATCCCATCATCTCAAAAGAGTTACCCGCAATCTTTGATGAGAATATACCAGAGGGTATAAATAAAGAGTTATTAGAACTCTCTATAAAATCTGCAAATGAATTAGATATACTTGTAGAATTAACACATAATATAGGAGATATTCACTTCTCCTTAACACCCTCTTTACAAAAGAATCCCACAGAGAAAAAACCATCATTTTTAAGTAACCTTGATATAATTCTTGGAGAGAAGATAGCTTTTCCATCTATATTAGATTATAAATTAGATATAGACTATCAATTACTATTTCCAGAAGGTGAAGATCTCTCTAACTATGATAAAGCTGAACTCTCAGGTATAAGTGGATTTCAATACAAAAAGATAGTAGATATTGACCCTACTACAAAAACTATCTCTCAAGGAGATGGGACTAGAGAGTATATACTGAAACCATACTCTAAAATAAAAGCAGATCCAGAGAGTGAACACTATTTTCCTCATTTAGCACTTAATGAGCATCTCTTTATGAGTTTTGCTAAAAATGAATTAAATTTTCGTGTACCGCAGTCGTACCTTATAAAAGGCAAAAATGATGAAGAGTACCACTATGTAGTAAAAAGGTTTGATAGACTTGGTACTTATAGATTTGCAAAAACAAACTTTTCAACATACTTAGGTTTACGTGCCTCTAACAAGTACGATACTACAAGTGAAAAAATGTTTAAGAGGATAAAAAAAGAGCTAGTTAGCCAAAAAGAGAGAATGGAACTACTCAAGCACTACTTTTACTCTATGGTTATCTCCTATGAAGATATGCATACTAAAAATCTCTCACTTATCATAGATGGTAACATACATCTTATGGCACCTCTTTATGACATAGCCACAACACTTATATACTCCACTACAAAGCATTATGATTCTTATCTTACTATAGATGGACAACATACAAACATAACTCCTAGACACTTTAATGTACTTGTAGATATCTTAGATATAAAAAGAAGTGAGTTTAGAAAAGAGGCTGATTTTATAGTACAAACCTATAGAGATAAAATGCCTATATATATCCAAAAAGTAAGAGAACTTGGAGTGATAACTATGTGGAGTATGAAACAGAAAAAAAAGATAGGTCAATCAGCCAAGTGGGTGAAAAATAAAGAAATTCTTTTTGCTGATGCTTTAGAAGATGTATATTTTAAAAGAGTGGAAACATTAAAAAAGTTAAATTGGATAAACTAAAATGAAAATAATTCAAAATTATTAGCAAAAAGATATGAATCTGCTGATATTAGTGAAGTACAAAACTTTTAATTATTTGTTATAATATTTACACTATTTTATAAATTATATTATTTGAGGCAAGTATCTTGAAAAAAGCATTAGTTATCTCCGCAATAGCATCCAACCAAGGGAAAACTCTTCTCACTATGGCACTTCTGCAACATTACAAAAAATCTGTTCGCCCTTTTAAGTGTGGACCTGATTTTATAGACCCTCAGTTTCATGAGAAAATAGCTGGTGTTCCCTCGGTCAACCTTGATGCCTTTATGATGAATGAGAAGCAAGTATCGTGGATATATGCAAACTACTTTGATAGAGATGTCGCTATAGTTGAGGGTGTGATGGGTTATTATGATGGGATGGATAAGGGTAGTAGTGCTTATGATATAGCAAAAATCATAAATGTTCCCTCTCTTTTGATTTTAGATGCAGGGGGAAGTTACATCACTATCTCAGCTATCTTAAAAGGGATGTGTGAGTTTCGTGATGACAACACTGTAAAAGCAGTAGTTTTAAATAGAGTTTCTTCTAAAATGCACTATGAACTTGTGAAAAAACATATAGAGAAAGAAGTGCCTCATATAAAAGTGTGTGGATGGATTCAAAAAGGTTTGAAAACTCTCTCTTCTACTCATCTAGGGCTTGACTTAAAAGAGTTAAATGGAGATGATATAGAGAGGGTGAGTGAGGATGTTTTAGAGCATATAGAGTTAGATGTTTTAGAGTCTGTTATGAACGTGAGTGTAGGTTCTGTTAGCCCTTATCCCTTTAAAAAAATAGAGAAGAGAGATGAGCTGTGTGTTCTTGTCAAAGATGAAAACTTCTCTTTTGTCTATCATGACAACTTAGATTATCTTAGAGAACTCTACCGTGAAGTTAAAATCATAGAGAGTACAAAAGATGAAACTATTCCAATAAATGCAGATATAGTCATCATCCCTGGGGGTTATGTTGAGACTACCGACTCCTATGCAAGAGTGGCATCTTCAAAAAACTTTAGAGACTCTCTTTCTCTCCATGCTAAAAGTAAAAAAGTCTATGCTGAGTGTGCAGGGTTTATCTATCTTGGTGACTCTTGTGATGAGAAAAAGATGAGTGGGATTCTTCCTATAACATTTGAGCTAACAAACAAACGTGAGCGTTTGGGTTACTACAAATGTGAAAGAGAAAATGGTGAAGAGATAAAAGGACATGCTTTTCACTACTCTCGCATCATTAAAGCTCCCAAAACAGATATAAAACTCTATAAGGTGAGTAAAAAAAGTGCAAAAGATGGTGGCTATAAACAAGATAGCATCACTGCTACTTATCTGCATACGATGTGGCGTTTAGGTGATGTTATTTAAAGGTAATCTTCATCTTTATCGCTTTTAAATCAGCATTGCCCATCTCTAAGACTTAATGAAAAAAGCAGTTGCTCTTGGATATACTAAGAAAAATGCAACAGCTTATAAAAATATAGAGACAAAAATCGAAAAAATTAAAACAGAAATCAAAGGTAAAAACAGAGTTGTAAAACTTTATGATGATGTTTTAAAAGATTTTAAAAATCTATCAAGTAAACATACTCATCAATCTTAAAGATAGTGAACTAACTCAGAAAGACTCTTTTGGCTATCCCAGCCAAGAGTTTTGAGTTCACTCTCCTTGTAAAATTCATCTACATACCCAACACAAAGATATGCGATAAGTTCTGCTTTTTTTGGAGCATTGAGTGTTTGAAGTACCTTTTTCTCATCTAAAATACTTACCCATCCTATACCGATATTTAGTGACCTAGCCATTAACCACATATTTTGGACGGCACAGACTACACTATACTCCCCCATCTTTTGCATACTTGTCATTCCTAAAACATCTTCATCTTTTGCTTCATAAAGTACCGCGATGTTAATAGGTGCTTCTTTTATACCCTCGAGTTTAAGAGAGTTGTAGAGTTCTCTCTCTTTGAAAATCTCTTTTGCCTTACTATTTTCATCTGTAAAATTTTTTAAAAGTCTGTTTTTTATTTTCTTATCTTTTATAATAATAAATTTCCAAGGTTGAGAGTAGCCAACAGAGGGTGCTGAGATGGCTGCTTCTAAAATAAGTTCTATTTTCTCATCTTCTATAGATTTACTGATAAACCTATTGCCTCGAACATCACGCCTTGCTTTTATAATTTCTAAGAGTTTTTTTGAATCTGTATCTGTAAAGTTCATATGGCATTATAGTATATCTGATTTATAAGGGTATTAAGGAGTGTAAAACTTGACACTATGAACATATGTTCGTTATCATTCGAAAATAGTTACAAATTAAAAATGAGAGCATTTATGTCACAAAAAAAACAGCCAAATCAAGTTACTACCATCTCCTTAGCCCACTTAGCACATGATACTTACTCTGCTTTCTTAGCACCTATCTTACCACTTCTTATAGAGAAGCTTGGGATGAGCCTTGTTATGAGTGCTTTTTTAGATATAGCACGAAAGTTACCATCGCTTTTAAATCCATTTTTTGGTCTTTTAGCAGAGAGAACAGATGCTCGTTACTTTGTTATACTCTCTCCTGCCATTACGGCGTTTAGTATGTCGCTTTTAGGGGTGGCTGACTCTTATGCTTTTTTAGTTGTTTTACTTATTATATCGGGGATTAGTTCAACACTCTTTCATATCCCTTCCCCTGGTATTATTAAAGCATCTTCAGAGGGTAAAATAGGTCGTGGTATGAGTTACTACATGGTTGGAGGTGAACTTGCTCGGACTATTGGTCCTCTTCTTATTACTGGGGCGGTCTCTCTTTGGGGCTTAGAGGGAACTTGGCGTTTAATGCCTTTTGGTTTTATGGCATCACTGATTCTCTACTACCGTTTAAAAAATTTCAGATTTAAACAGCAGAAGTTTACAAAAAAAGCTGAAAAAGGGGATGCTATGGCTGAAGTCAAACACTTTAGCTCTCTTTTTGGTGTTATGGCTGGCTTTATGTTTTTTCAATCAGCTATGAAAATGGCTACAACACTCTACTTGGCTGTCTATCTTACGGATCATGGTTTTTCTCTATGGTATGCAAGTATAGCACTCTCTGTTTTACAATTTTTTGGAGTTATCGGGACATTTCTCTCAGGGACTATCTCCGATAAGATAGGGAGACAGAAGACTTTAGTGATTATGTCAACGGGAGCAGCTATTACGATGTCACTCTTTTTGCTGAGTGAAAATATCTACATAGTTTTTCCTCTTTTAGGGCTATTAGGTATCTTTATGTTTGCAAATGGTCCCATAATGCTCTCAGTAATCCATGAAGTAAAAACAGGTATGCCAACTTTTATAAATAGTGTTTATATGACTATTAATTTTAGTATTAGCTCTATTGTAGTTCTTGCTATGGGTATTTTTGGCGATACTATAGGACTTGATACTACTTATACTATTGCAGCGGTATTGGCGTATTTTGCTATTCCTTTTGCTATGAGTTTAAATTATGTACTTAAAAAGCTTGACTTGTGAACATATGTTCGTTATAATTCGGTCATATGTGCATATTAATTTAATGATACACCTTACAGATAGGGTGTTTAAGGAAAAATTATGGAAAATAATAACAATTTAAATGTTCAGAAAACTGGCATGGGTAGAAACGGTAGAAAAGCTAATGGTATGGGTCGTGGTATGACTACAAATGAAAATGAAATGATGATGCAAGGTTCTGGCAGAGCTAGATGTGGACAAGGCGGCGGTGGTGGTGGCTGTGGTCAAGGCAGAGGTCAAGGTGGCGGTCGTGGTCGTGGGCAAGGCGGTGGTGGCGGTCAAGGCGGAGGCGGTCGTGGAAGAGGTCAAGGTGGAGGAAGAGGGCGATAAAAGCCACATATCTTGACTTTTTGAACATATGTTCGTTATAATCTCATATGGATTCAGTTAATATACTTTCAATTATCACCATAGCATTTCTAGGCTCTTTTGGGCATTGTATGGGAATGTGTGGTGGAATTGTTATCGCTTATAGTAGTACAAAGGTAGAAGATAAGTGGAATAAATTCCAACAATCTTTTGCACACTTGCTTTACTCCGCAGGGAGAATAACAACATACACCATTTTAGGAGCTATGTTCGGTTTTTTAGGTGGTGTAGCCACTTTTAACAACTTAACAAACGGTCTTATGCTTCTTTTTGCTGGGGTATTTATGGTTTTAGCAGGTCTGTCCCTTTCTGGAAAGATTAAATTTTTAACACTCTTAGAACACTCTTTTGCACCAAACTCTTGGTACACAAAGATTTTTCGTCAACTCCTGCAAACAAAATCATTTATAAGTTTTTTTATCTTAGGTATGCTTAATGGTCTTCTTCCTTGTGGTCTTGTTTACTTCTTTGCCATAACGGCGGCGAGTACAGCAAGTCCTTTTTATGGAGCATTAGTGATGTTTATTTTTGGTGTTAGTACCGTTCCAGCACTCTTTTCACTTGGCTTTTTTGTGGGACTCTATAAAAACTCAAAGTTTAGAAATATGATGATGAGTGTTGCAGCAGTGAGTGTAATAATATTTGGACTTTACACTATACGAAATGGATACTACTATATAAAGTATCCTCAAAAAACAGTAAGTGCATGTTGTGAATTTGATCCAGATGCCATAGATAAAGAGAATGAACTTAAAGCAAATCAACAAATAAAAGGGAAGTAATGCGAGGAAGAAAAAAACTAGAGAGAAATATAGAAGCCGATCATAGTGGTGTCTGTTTTAAACCCTGTGGTGTTAGAAAAAATGCACTTGAGAAAGTTTACCTTTTAGAAGATGAGATGGAAGCCTTGCGTTTAGCTGATTATGAGGGTCTCTACCAGCAAGAGTGTGCAGATAGAATGGGTATATCCCGTACAACTTTTTCTCGCCTTATCGTAAGTGCTAGAAAAAAAATAGCAGATGCACTCTTACATACAAAAGCCTTAAACATCGAAATAACTCCAACAGATGAGGTCGAGTAGATGATAACTCTCAAAGCAATAGCGACCATAAAATCTCCCTTTTGTGACTTAAAAGATATGCCTGTTCAACCCTGTGGAGCACAAGATACTTATGCGACTATAGAGTTTGAAGAGGAGTATCTTGCAGGTTTAAGCGACCTTGATGGTTTTAGTCATCTCTATCTTATCTATCATTTTCATAAGGTCGAAGAGCATCAGCTAGAGGTAATTCCCTTTAATGACAAAACAAAAACACCTCGTGGTGTTTTCTCTACCCGAACGCCAATGCACCCGAACTCCATAGGGATGAGTCTTGTTGAACTTGTATCTGTAGATGGAAATTGTGTTACTATCAAAGGGGTAGATATACTAAATGAAACGCCACTTCTTGACATCAAGCCCTATATCCCACATTTTGACCAAGTCCAAGGTGAAGTAAGAACAGGCTGGATGCAATCAAGTGGCGATGAAGTGGGTGCTATGCGCTCAGATGATAGGTTTGTTCCATGCAAATAGTCTTTGATAACACTACACTCCCGCAAGAGTGTCAATCTTTATGGGGTTTTAGTGCTTACCTCAAAGAGCATAAACTTCTTTTTGACACAGGAAGTAATGGTCGTGTTCTGCTTAAAAATATGAAAAAACTTGGTGTAGATGTCAAAGAGATAGAGTATGTTTTTATCACTCATTCTCATTGGGATCACATAGGTGGCTTAGACTCCATCATAGAACTCAATCCAAATGTAACTCTTTTTCTTCCCTCTTCTCTTTCCAAACATCTTATTAAAGATTTAGAATCATTAGTGAAAAAAGTTGTGATTTGTACCAAAAAACCGATGAAACTTTTTGATAATCTCTACACAACAGGAGTACTAGGTAGTGAGATGCCAGAACAAGCACTTATAGTTGATAGTGATAGAGCAAAAGTCATAACAGGGTGTGGGCATTTTGGTATAGAAAACATTACTAAAGTAGCCAAAGATTTCTTAGGGAAAAATATCTTCTGTGTAGAGGGTGGCTTTCATCTTCTTCGTAGCGATGAAGAGAAGATAAGAGAGACTATAAAACAGCTCAAAGAGATGGGTGTAGAGTGTGCTCATGCTACACACTGTACGGGTGAGAAGGGTATTGAGATGTTTAATAGAGAGTTTAAAACATAAAAATTTTAGTAAAAACTGTTTAATTCTTTTGGGTAGTATATTTGACAATTTGGCGAATAATC
>CAZTNH010000049.1:0-7941 GCA_964615395.1 uncultured Sulfurimonas sp. | reverse complement strand
CGTCGCTCCTCATCAAGACTTCCACCTCTTTGCATCAGTTTTCTGTTTGGAAAACGCCCATCCATCAAGTCTATAACATAAACCTCTTTATACTCTAACCCTTTAGACGCATGAACACTTAAGAGGTTTACACCCTCCCCTTGTGTTAAATCCGATGAACCTAAAATCATAGCGTTTAAAAATCTCTCATGTTCAGAGTATGGCTTACACAACTCACGAAGAAGTACATTTTTTCTCTCTATTCTTACAAGTGCCTCTGTTTTTTGCTTCTCATCTATACTACCATCTTTAAGTTGTGCTCTTTTTGTAGCTAAAACATCAGCTATATACTTAAAGAGTTCCGATTTTACAATCTTCTCTACAACTGTTTGTGGTCGTTTAATACCCTTAAGGTCACGAAAAAGTAGATAAAAGTTATGTAAAAAAGTCGCCGAATCTTTTGTAAGTCTAGGATGTTTTAAAGCTGGATTTTTCATAAACTTCGCTTCAAAACCTAGCTTCGCATACTTCCCTACAGCCCCGAGTTCTAAAAAGTCATCAAATAGACCTAGTTGATGGTTGAGTTTTCTCTTCTCAAAAGGATTTTTCATAGACTCATCAGGGGCATATAGACCATAAAACATACTTCCATGTCCTAGAGCTTTAAGAGCAATGTAAAGCTCTTTAGCCATAGCACTTCCTATCCCTCTAGCAAACTCAAATAGATGTATAAACGCCATCATATCTGACTCATTTACAAGTAGAGTGTAGAGATCTAAAACAGCCTTTACCTCACGAGAGTCAAAAAAAGATGTCCCCCCTTTTCGCTTACAAGGAATATCCAACTCACGAAGTCCCACCTCGATACCATCAGCCGAAGAGTTATTACGAAAGATAACAGCTATCTCCTCTCTTGGCGTTTGGCTCTTCTCTATCATCGCAGCTATCTGATGATACTGATCGAAAAGTTCTTCAAACGCTAGAAGTGATGGAGCTTTTGCTTCTGCTGTTCTTGTCACCTCTAACTGTTTTGGATAAATTCTTTCGTTATGCTCTATCACCTTTGTGGCAAGAGAGAGAATAGGACGCGAGGAGCGATAGTTTTTTGTAAGAGTGTGGACTTTTGCATTAGGAAACTTCTTTGTAAATGAGCCTATTATCCCTATGTCTGCCCCATTAAAAGCATAAATACTCTGGTCATAATCTCCCACACAGAAGATAGAGGGTGGCTTCATCGCATCTATGATAGTCCCTTGAAGTGCATTGGTATCTTGATACTCATCAACAAGTACCTCTTTGTAGCCTAACTCTTTTGTTTTACACATCTCTCGAAAGTTTAAAAGAAGATCATTAAAGTTTACAAAACCATACTCCTCTTTAAGTCTCTCAAACTCATCAACAACATCAGCATAGATAAGAGCAAAACCCTCATGCTCAGGGTACTTCTCTATAACCCAATCTTCAAAGTTATTCTCTAGCTCTGTATTTTGATAAAAGGAGTACATATCGTAGAGGTGGTTTCCTCCATAGGGAGTAATTTCAGCGTTTATATGGTCAAACTTTCTTTTTTCAAAGACAGAACGAAAGAGTGTTTTTAGTTCACGTTGCTGTTTTAAAACGACTCGTTTATCATACTTTTTGAGCCATCTATAACTCACCGCATGAAATGTCCCAGCATCGATTTTTTTTGCAACACCTGCACCAAAGTACTCAGCTACACGAGCGACCATCTCAGCCGCTGCCTTGTTTGTAAAGGTAAGTAGAAGTATCTCACTAGGCTCAACACCAGTTGCCAAAAGATGCCCAATACGACCAACAATAGTAGAAGTCTTTCCCGTCCCAGCCGAAGCGATAATAAGGTTTTCGGAAGTAGTAGCAGTTGCCGCAGCATACTGTTCAGTATTTAATCGCGATAGTGGCATAGAGACAACTCCTTATAGAAAATTTTAAGAGTGTGATTATACCTTGGAAGTATTAAATTTTATCCATCATATGTCTCTTCGTCTTTTTTGTCGCTATAGCTTCATAAGGATTCTCAGGCCAGTAGTGGCGTTTGTATTTTCCTCGTAACTCTTTTCTCACCTCAGCATAAGAGTTCTTCCAAAAACTACTCAAATCATAAGTAATCTGTATCGGTCGCATAGCAGGTGAAAGTAGATGAATCTGAATGGCGATAGTGGCGTTTAAAACCTTAGGAGTCTCCTCTAGTCCAAACATCTCTTGAATTTTTACACTCATAGATGGCTTCTGAGCATCACCATAATCTATAAAGATATTTGAACCACTCGGTACTTTAAGTGTTGAAGGAGCAAGTCTCTCTAGTATCTGTTGCTCATCCCAAGTGAGTTGTGCTAAGAGCATAGGATAGAGTTCTAAACTCTCTAAATCTTTAACACTCTTGACATTTGTAAGATATGGCTCTAACCAAACATCCAAAGTTTTAAGAAGATTTTTATCCCTGAAGTCAACGAGTTTTTCTTCTCTATGTAGATTTAAAAAGTTAACTCTATCTCTAAAGCTCTGAGCCTTTTTACTCCATAAGAGAAGTTCTAATCCCTCTTTTTGTATCAAATCTACAAGCAGTTTTTTCATATTGTGTTTGGCGTTTAGTGCTAAAGGTTTTGAATTTAATTCTAACTCTAAAAAATAGAGACTCTCTCGTATATCAAACTTCTTACTCTCTTTGTTATAACTAATGCTTTCTCTCTTCTCTAAAAATGTCGAAAAGTACTCCTCAATCTCACCCAAAGAGATTCTCAAAGCAAGATTTATAAAAGAGTCCTTTGCATGGGCGTTTAAGTTTGCTACAACTAAAAACTCCTCATTAAAAAGTGAATCTTCAACATTTATAACAGCACCTTTTGCATTACTAAGTTTATATCGGTTGTCATTTTTAGCTCGTCTAAACGCCAATCTATCAGGATAAGCCAAAAGAAGTAAGACACTCAACATATCTATGTGAAAATCATCTTTAGCGTGTATGGTTTTTTTAATCTGTTTGAGTTTTGAGTGAAAAGAGTCTGCGAGTTTGAGCACCTCTTTTGCTCCATACACATGAATATACCTAGGGTCTAAGTCTCTCTCATAAAGATGAGTAAAACGAAGAGTCAAATCACTCTCATTTCTAGGATTTTTAAAAATATCTTTCTCACTTAGAAGTGCAGCTAAAAGAGAAGCTTCATAAGCATACCCCATTGTATCTGCTTTAAGTATCATATATGCAAAACGAGGATGAACGCCCAAACGAAGAGCATCTCTTCCAAAAGCTGTTATCTTAAAACTCGCATCTAACATCTCTAACTCTTGAAGCACTACTCTTGTCTCATAAATAACATCACTATCAGGAGTATCTAACCAGCAGAGTTCATCAAACTCCTCCACACCCCAAAGGGCTAAATCCAAAAGAAGTGAACTTAGGTCGGAACGAAGTATTTCAGCTTTTGTAGAGGGGAGCATCACCTTATGTTTATGCCAGAGTCTATAACACTTTCCATGACTGAGTCGCCCTGCTCGTCCTGCTCTTTGTGTCGCTGAATCTTTAGAGATAAACACAGACTCTAAGTGATTCATCGCAGTAGCATAGTTAAAACGAGAGAGTTTCTCTAGTCCTGAGTCTATCACAACCTTTACACCCTCTATGGTTAGAGAAGTTTGAGCGATATTTGTTGCTAAAATAATCTTTCTTTTTTTAGATGGAACTATCGCTCTATCTTGCTCTTTTTTGCTCAAAGCCGAATAGAGAGGAAGTATATCTATCTCCTTCCCTTTTATACTCTCACTTAAAGCTTTTTGAAGAGTTTGAATCTCTCGAACACCTTGAAGAAAAACAAGTATATCACCCTCATCATTTTTAATGGCGTTTAGGGCTGTTTTGAGAAGAAGTGTACCGAGTGTTCGTCTATCGGGTTGAAGAGTCTTTACATCGAGATAGTGCATAGTAACATCATAACTCTTTCCCTCAGATGTTATAACTGGAACATCCCCTAAAAGTGTAGAGATTTTCTCAGCATTAAGTGTAGCTGACATGATAAGAATTTTCAAATCCTCTCGTAAAAGCTCTTGAACTTGAAGTGAGAGTGCCAAAGATAAATCACTATGGATACTTCTCTCATGAAACTCATCAAAGATAACTAGAGCTACGTGAGAGAGTGTCTCATCAGCTTGAAGCATACGGACTAATACAGCCTCAGTAACTACAAGAATTTTTGTCTCTTTTGAGTGAACACTATCCATTTTCACCCTATAACCCACTCTCTTACCTAACTCTTCACCCAAAAGATTTGCCATCTGAGAAGCGACCATACGAGCAGCCACACGACGAGGTTCTAACATGATTATCATTTTATCTTTTAACCATGGAGCATCAAGAAGAGAAAGAGGGACACGAGTACTTTTCCCAGCCCCCGGAGGTGCTTGAAGTATAAGGCGAGACTCTTGGTTTAGTGTAGTTTTGAGAGTGTCTAAAACCTCATTTATTGGTAAATCTGTCATCAAAAAATTACTTTTTAAAGTAGTAGCAGTACTCTAAGTTGCCCTCTTTTCCTGTTAGTTTTGAGGGTGATTTTTGAACTAAATGCCACTTCTTTAAAGCACAAGCATCTTCAAACTTTTGCATCGCTTTAGCAATAGCCTTTTTGTCTAAGACTACCCCATTTTTATCACGTTTCACTTCCCGACCTACTTCAAACTGAGGTTTAAAGAGTAAGATTATCTCATCAAACGCCAATCTATCTACATCATCAAGGATATATAAAAGCGATATAAACGCTACATCACTTACAACAAGACCAAATTTCTTTTCAGACTCAAACTTACGAATATCACAAGACTCATAAACATAAACTCTCTCATCTTCTCTCAAAGATTTATGAAGTTGTTCTATTCCAACATCAACAGCACTTACCTCTTTAACACCTCTCTCTAGTAAAACCTGAGTAAAGCCACCCGTAGAAGAGCCTATATCTAAAGAGACTCTACCTGTAACATCTAGTTCAAGCTCTTCTAAAAACTCTAGTAACTTGTAAGCTGCCCGAGAGACATACTGTTTATAGTTCGCAACACTTACCACATCACACTCTTCGACTCTGAAAGAGCTTTTCTTAATGATCTTGGTGTTTACAGAGACAAGCCCCTCTTTTATAATGGTCTGTGCCTTATTACGGCTATCTACTATCTCTTTTTCTACTAAGTAACTATCTAAACGCATCTTTTCTCTCTTTGGGAGTTATATCTAATGAATGAAAGTATAACAGAAATCTTTTCACAAATAAGACTACTTATTTATAAAGTTTAGATATAATAATTATAAGCAGTAAGAGAAGAAGGAAATAAAATTTTTAAAAACCTTATAAAAGAGATTTTATTTAAAGGTGGGCTAAAACTAAAACTTATAAGTTTTGTGCTTTTAGCCATCTTAATTACAACTTTTGCACAATACTTTCTTACTATTCCCCTCTTAAAAGAGTATGTTCAGAAAAAAGCATTTGAGGTAAGTTATGCGACTATAGATAGAGTTGCTGACATATCATCTTTTGCCCTTTTAGAGAGAACAGATGAGAACCGTCTTAACCTTAAAGAGAGTATAAAAAAGATTCAGAAATCTCATATCAATGGTCTTCTCAATATCTCAATCTATGAGAGCCTTAAAGAAAAAGATCATATGAGTTTTAAATACCTCGCAGGATTTGGTTGCGAAGAGCACAATCAAACTATAAGTAAAAAAGAGCTCAATAGAGCTACACCGAATAGTTATACATACAGTTGTAAAAACAATCTATTTCAAACTTACAGATTTATCAAACCAATATCTTACAAATATCATCAGGGTGATGTTTTACTTGGCTATGTCGTTTTATACTACGATAAAGATGCTATAAATAGTGTCGTTAAGAGAATTGTAGATTTGATTTTCAGTATAACTATAAGTACACTTCTTATCTCTACTCTCTTTGTCTATTTTATAGGTGTAAAATTTACCTCTCCAATTTTACAAATCACAGATGCAGCAGCAGATGTAGCAAAGGGTGATTTAACTATTCATCTTGATATAAACACAAATGATGAAGTGGAGAGACTTGCCCAACAGTTTAACAAAATGGTAAATGGTCTTCACGAGAAAGAGAAGATGCAAAAATTTGTTTCAAACTCCACTATAGATATGATTCAAGATACAAAGAAAAATGAGATTCTTCTTGGAGGAGAGTATCGTAATCTTACATTTATTTTTTGTGATATACGTGGTTTTACAGCACTTAGCGAATCTAAAGAGCCTTCAACAGTAGTAGAAATAATAAACTTTTATCTCAATATTCAAGCAAATATCATCAAAAAAAATGATGGAGATGTTGACAAATTTATAGGTGATGAAGTTATGGCATCTTTTAGTGGTGAGCACTCTGTCCTCAAAGCGATAAACTCTGCTATTGAAATCCAAAAAAAGATAAAAGAAGAGAATAAAAAACGTTTAAAAAATGGTGAAACTATTTGTGAAGTTGGTATTGGGATAAATCATGGAAGTGTTATTGTTGGTAATATTGGCTCAAAGGATAGAATGGATTTCACATCCATCGGTCATGCTGTAAATATTGCAGCAAGACTCTGCTCAAAAGCAAAAGCAAAACAGATAAGTATAGAGAAAACAACATATGACAACTCTAAGCTAAAGTATGATGTAGAGATAGAAGAACCTATCAAGGTCAAGGGTGTGAGCTATGCACTTAAAACATACTCTATCAAATATGTCTAAGATTATACTATGAAAAATCACATCTATCTTATCATCTTACTTAGCATTCTTATGAGTGGATGTTCTCTTCATCAAGAGAAGCCTGTAAAGATACTCACTCAAGAGGTCAAGGATCTCAACCTTACAGATAAACAACATATTTACAAAATGATTGAAAATGAGATTATCCTTTATAAAAAGATGGGAGATAAAGCTTTTTATGCCAACGAGTATTATAATGCAATTAAGTACTACAAAATAGTGAATTTTTACAAAGGATATTCTTATATCTCAGATAAAAAAATAAATCATATAAAAAAAGATATACATAGCAGAAGTGTATATCATTACAAACGTGCACTCAGAAGCAAAAATCCAAAAGAGAAACTCAAAGAACTCAATAGTGTTATGATGTGTAATCCTAACTATAAAAAGGTCAAGATACTTTATAAAAAAACTGCAAACAAAAGAAAAAACAAAATTTTTATTAACTCTTTAGAAAATGATCTCTACTCAAAAGTCTTAAACCCTAATCATTCTCTTAAAAGTATAAAATATATCAATAAAAAAGCTAAAGAACTCCATAAGTATAAATACTCAAGTGAGATTCTAATTCGAGCCAATAATCTAATAGAAACAGAGCATAAACACCTACTTCAAGATACTATAAAACTTTACAAAAAAGGTAATTTAACAAAAGCAAGAAAGAGCTTTCTCACACTTAGTAGTATATATAGAAACAATTTCAAAGAGAAGCACTATCTTCAAAAACTCAAGTCTCAAAAACAGAAAAAAATCATACTCTCTAAAGCTACTTATGCCCTTCAAAACAGAGAGTATAAAATTGCCATAAACTATGCGAACAGAGTACTAGCTAACAGCCCAAATAACAAACAAGCAAAAGAAATACTTTCAAATGCCACAAAACTAGCACATAAAAAAGTAGAAAAACTACTTAAAGATGGAAAATACAATTATCTTCAAAAGAGATTAAAAAAAGCAAAAACCATCTTCGACTTAGCACTAACAATAGATCCAAAAAATACAACAGCACTTCTTTATAAGAGTAAAATAGAGAGACAGTTGAAGACTATTACTTCTTTGCAGTAGGAATTATTTACTAGAATTTTTCTTTTCTATTAACCTACTTTCAAATCCCCATTTGATATAATATTGTTATTGATAATTTAGTGTTTTTTTTGGCTTTAACCTACTTTCAAATCCCCATTTGATATAAT
>CAZTNH010000048.1:0-7996 GCA_964615395.1 uncultured Sulfurimonas sp. | reverse complement strand
TCACTTTAAAGTTTATACTACTGTTTTGAAGTGTCTCATGAGAGAGCACGAGTGAACCTATGAGGGGCATATAGTCAAAAGAGCCTGAACGGAGTCCCATATAGTCCTTTATCACCTCAACATTATCTAACTCTATAGTTCGTGATGCTTTCTCTAACAACTCTGCTCTACCCTGCTCTATATCGTAAGGCTCGGTAGCCGTTTGAGGATGATAGTGAACATTGTGTGTGGCACCTATAGCTAAGCCTCCTTGATTACTCGGAGAGATAGAGACAAACTGATGTATGGAGTAGGGATTTTGAGTTGTAGTTTTTATGTCTATACGATGACCCCAAACGCCACGAAGTTTTATGTATGGCTCTTGAATGACTGGAGCATAAGCCCCTGTAGCTAAGATAACCTCTTTTGCCGAGTAGCTATCATTTATAACCCAAACACCATCTTCATAGTGAAGTCTCTCTACCCTCTCTTTTACAAAAGAAGCACTCTTCGACAAAGCTTCACACATAGGTTTGGCATTTACAATTCCAGCATTTAAGGAGATACTCTCTTGTAGGTCTGAGCTTAACTCTAAAAGTTCTAAATCTGTTCTCTCTTTATAAATGCGTAATACCTCAGCATCACTCTCATCTTTAGCTATATGAAGGAGTTGAGCCTTTGTAAAAAGCTTTGGAAACTCTCTCTCATAAAACTCCATAGAGTAGAGAAATGCCTTATGCAAAATCTCTTTTAACTCCCCACTCTTTGAAAACTTAGGAGAGATGAAAGCACCAGCAGCCCCACTCCCTCCACTCGCTATCCCATTCTCATCGAAAAGTATAACTCTCTTGCCTACCGATGTAAGCTCATAAGCCATACTACAGCCATTTATCCCCGCACCAACTATCGCTATATCATACATAACTACTTCTCACTCGATGCATTTACGATGCTATAGCGTTTAAGTATCTTAGGGTTCGCCTCTTGTGCTTTTTTTCTATCTATAACTATCTCTACACCATCGCTATTTTTTAGAATGATAAATTTATCCTTAGAAGAGAGAAGAATCTTTTTAAATTCATTATAATCTTGAAACTTTAAGCCATTAATCGTATCAACTTTCCATAATGATAGATTGTGATTTCCACGATTTGTCTTATCTGCTAAAACTTTTAAAAGAACTACAACTTCATTCTGCTCTTTAGTAGCCCATTTACGAGAAGCAACCTTCAAAGAGAGTGATGCTCTTTTAACAAGTAGGTTTCGACTTACAGGAGTAAAAACATACCCACCATAGATAAAATACCTAGGCATTACATCGTGTTCTAAAGTATTTACAAGTAAATCATCATCAGCAATATTTTCTATCTTTATCGCTACACTCATCTTCTTAGTATTACGAAGTATCTCTAGTCTTATGCTCTCTCCTATCTGCTTTTGATCTATAAAGTACATCAGTGAAGTATACTGCTGAGGTAAGAACTCTACAGTTCCATCATTTTTAATAGTATGCCCATCTATACTCAAGACTATATCTCCACTCTCTAAAACACCATATACAGATGATTTTTGCGATACATCAACTACAAGTATTCCCGTTACATCACTAGCCATACCATACAGAGACCTGAGAGCCTCATTTTCCAAATCTTGTGTTCCTATCCCCAAATGCCCAAAACCATCATAATGACCATCTTTTATATCCACTAAAAAGTGATTTATAATCTCAGAAGGCACTAAATAGCCAATACTCTGACTCTTAGATACATGTTGCATAACAACACCCACTATCTTTCCATCATTAATAGCAGGTCCACCACTATTTCCAGGATTTACAGCTGCATCTATTTGAATAGCCAAAAATCTCTCATGTGAGTGTGCATAAGTGTTATGCTCTATCCTAGATACTATCCCCTTACTTACACTCAAAGAGTTTCCACCCATAGGAAAACCGTAAACAGTAACTGCCTCTTGAAGTTTTGGTAAAGAACCAAGTTCTAAAACCTTTGCACCTTTAAAAAATGCTTTATCTGCCACCTTTAAAACAGCCAAATCACTCTGATGAGAGATAAACTCTACTTCAGCCTCATATCTTTTAGTATCACCATACTTCTTTACCTCTATAAATGTCTCATTAGCAACCACATGAGCATTCGTAAGAATCCTATCTCCTGAGATAATACTTCCCGAACCATGTGATCTTCTTATTGTAGTATTCCATGGTGTTAGGTAGTTGGGAACTTTAGAGACTGTGTAAATCTTAACTATACTATCCTTAACACTCTCACTAGCAAGGAGGGAGAGAGATAGAAAGATTATTAGAGTGATTATTTTCATTTTTTATTTCCTTTGATTTATATTGTTTACTTACTCTTCATCCAGACTATAAGGGAGTTCTAAAGCTTCTACATTTCCTATAGCATTTCCAGCTATGCCTTTTATAGAACCATACATACCTATAGTGTTTTCAAGAACTTTATCTATCTGCTTTTCTCTCTGTTTCCAGATTCTAGTCATGGCTCTTTTTTCTTTGTCTAAGTCCTCTTGCATAGTAGAAAATCCCTCAACTATGGCTTCTATCTGCATACTAAACTCTGTACTTGTAAGGTAGCTATAGAGTAGACTCATCTTATCTGTTTTATTCTCTTCGCCTTTTTTAGCATTGTTTAGTTTTATGACACTCTCTCTTAGAACTGAAGATAAGCCCTTAAACTCTTCAAAGGTACACACCCATACACCCTCAACAAGCCCCATTCTATCTAGTTCTGATGGTAACACCTGTGTAACTAAAACGCCAACATCTACGCTCTTCTCTCGCATATCTGCTTTAAACTTCTCTATCCATGATTTTTGAAAATCTTTTGTGCGTTTACTCTCATAGTAAATCTTTCCGCAGTTTTGAACCTCTCTAGTGTGTACGACTTGAATACAGTCAGCACCTCTAGCCCCTTTTTTAATCTCTTCTATAACATCAAAAGGGTACTTATCTGCAAGATACTCCTCTATAGCCAACTCTTGCACTTCCCCTTGAAGTTGCATACTTCCTTGCTCTGCTTTTCTTTGGGCGATTTGTAACTGTTCTTGAAGCTGTTTGAGTTGTTCCTCTTTCTGTTTTAACTTCAACTCATTCTGTTCATCTGCTGATTTTTGGATGAGTTGTTTTTCTTCTTGAAGTCTTTTAGTAAGTGCTATTTCTGCCTCAGCTTGAACCTTTGAAGTTATCTCATCTTTCTCGCGTTTGAGTTTTTCTATCTCTGCCTTACTTTTGTTAAGTTCTTTTACTTGGTCAGATTTCTCATCAAGCTCTTTTTTGAGTAAAGCTATAGACTCACTCTGCTCTTCTTCTAACTCTTCTTTAATGCTTTTTTGAAGTTTCTGTTTTTCTAGCTTGAGTTGTGAAGCAGTAGCCTTTTTCAACTCCTCATCAAACTTTTCGGCTTGAAGGTTTAAAGCTTCTTGTTGTTGTTTAAGTTCTAACTCTTTTTTGTGAGCCTCTTCTTTGAGTTTTTTCTGTTGTGCTACATTTTTCTCATTGAGTTCATCTTCTAGTTGATGGTAGAGGATTTCATTAACATCTATCTCGGTTTGACAGTTTGGGCATTTTATAGTTGCTGTGTTTTGCATTTTTTACTCTTTTTTTTAATATTGTATAAGTTTTTCATTTTATCATCTTAATTGTTTAAGTTTAAGTAAATAAGCCTTTTTTATCCTATCGGCATTAGGATAGTTCCACTTATCTAGTGTTTGAAGGACTCTCTTATAGATAGAAGATTTTTTACTATTTTGTGCAAGAAGTAGCATATTAAAATAGAAGTATTTACTATCTAGTTCTGCATATCTTGAAGCATCTTTTAAAGAGAGAATATACTCTATAAATTCGATATCTATATGTTGAGCATTAAGAGAAAGACTTAGGAGTGTGTATTTTCCTGAGAGTCCACCCATATAGTAGAGTCCATAATTTCCCTCAGGATGTCTGTTTATGTAGACTCTATAAGCATCGGCACCATTCTCTAAGAGTACCTCTACTGTTTTTTTATCCCCATACCAAGCACCTAAAGCAACCGCATCGAGTTGAAGTGTCTTACCTTTTGTGAGAGTATCTATATCTAAACCTAAATATAAGAGTGCTTGAACAACCCTACTTTGAGCATGTCTTGCTGCCATATGTAAAAAAGTGAACTGCTCCCACTCAGGTTTTGATTCTCTGATATACTTTGCATAGAGATCTGCTCTTCCTTGAAAGACAGAGGATTGAAGAAGTTGGTAGATGTTAAAGTCTGGATTTTCTAAAACATGAAGTGCTATATCCTCTTTATGAGCCTTTATCGCATAGCTAAGAGCTGAGTTTCCTGCTATATCTACAACAGATGTATCAGCTCCCTCAGCCATAAGCTCTCTAGCAAACTTATACTCCCCTCTTCTCATAGCATAAAGAAGTGGCGTTTCCCCTCGTGAGTTTGCACGGTTTATATCTGCACCCTTTTTTATAAGAAGACGAGCTTCTTCTATTTTATGGTTTTGTATAGCCACAGAGAGTTGTGTCTCTCTGAGTTTTTCTAGAGCATAGAGATTAAAAGTCAACAAAAAAGTTAAAACAAGTTTTGTCATATCTACTGAAACTGTTTCATATAGTTTTGCATCGTCTCTTTATCTATCTTTTTAGCATAAGCATAAGCCCTATCAAACTCTACAGCTCTTTGCGGATATGTTAACTTTAACATATCAAAATCGGCTTTTAGATTAAAAAGAGCAGAGACAGAATCTACTTTCTCAATATAGTTTTTATAAGCTCTATAAGCTTTTTTCTTCTCTCCCTTAAGAAGATAGGAGTGTCCTAAATTTGAGTAAACATAATACTTCTTATCTTTTTTGAGAGAATTTTTAGCGGACTTAATACTCTTGTCATACTCTTTTAAAACAAAGTAAATATAACTTAGTTTCATATCTAAACCCTCTTTTTGGATAGTTTTAGCATATGTTTGACAAGATTTCATATCTGTTTTACCTACATTTGAACTTATGAGACACTTAAATTCTACAGGGATATTTTGAGACTTAACACTTTTCATCCACTCATAGGCTCTTTGATTATCTCTTACATACTCAAAGTTTTTAGAGATACTTAGTTTTTGTTTATCGCTAAAATTATTCTCTTTAAGAAGATTATCAAAAATTTTACTTACTCTTGCTCTCGCTTTCAAACTCACATATCGTAACTCAAACCCCTTAAAAGCATTGATTTTAAGATACTCTTGAAGCTCTTTATCTCTACCGTTTGCAAGATAAAAATTAATAAAAGGCTTTCCTAGAGTTATATTAGGAACTACGAAGCCATTATCTAACAAAAAGTTAAGCATTTTAGAGTCACCATATTTATAAGCAACAAGTATATAGCCACCATCTTTTTTCTTCATACTATCAACTATAACTTGTGCTGTTTTATAGTTGTCCATAACACAAGCTATTACAAGTGGTGTTACTTTAGAGTAGAGCATAGAAGTGACATCTGCATCATGCTTTACAAGTAGTTTTAAAATCTCTGCAGTGTTAAATTTTATTGCTTTTGCGACTGCTGTATTACCATTTATATCTACATGGTTTACATCTATGCCATACGATAACAATAACTCTACATTTTTGATATTTCCCTTTCGTATTGCTGATAAAAGTGCTGTTGCATTATTATCATTTGTGGCATTTACATCGGCACCCTTCTCTAAAAGTATCTTTGTCATTTTCAGATGACTTGGATCATAAGCAGATAAGGCGAGAATTGAGTCTCCATTTTGCCCAGTAGCATTTACATCAAAGCCATTTTCAAGTAAAAAGTTAAAATTTTTATCTCTGTTCTTAGAGATAGCTCCACTCAATGCTGAAAAATTATTCATATTTTTAGCATTTGCACCATATGCAAACATCAGTTTTAAAATACGACTATCCTCTAGAGAGCTACTATAACCAGCTGCACTTATATCAAGATAACTATTTGACATCTTCTCTAAAGGATTTGCACCATACTCTAAAAGTAGTTTTATCATCTTGTAGTTATCTTTTCTAACAGCTAACTCTATTGCAGAGAGTTTTTTCTTCTCTATGTTTGGGTTAAGACCATTTTTAAGACTCTTCTCTACGGCTGTAATGTTATTTTCAACTATCTCATGTAAAAATGTCAACTCTTCTGTTGTGTTTGCTTCAACGAGAGGTGTCGGTTTTGGTGTTAGGTGGGGCATACATCCACTCAAGTAGAGTGTAAAAAGTGTTACTAAGAGGTATATATATCTCATTTTTGCTCCCTTAATGTTTTGATAGCTTGCAGGAGTGTCTTATCAACTCCTTCATTGTCCTCTTTGACTCTTCCCTCAGGGTTCACTCCGATATTGTTTATCGTGTCGTATGTTTGGTAGAAGTACTCTGCATTTGCTAAAACTAAAAAATCATCTCCATTAAATCTCTCTATAAAAAAACTATTTGATTTTCCAGCACTATCTTGACCTATTACCTCTATATGCTTTTGAAACTTTAGTGAGTGTGCCATCGCTTCAGCTACTGAAGCAGTTCTCCCATTTATAAGGATAATAATCTCTGCACTCTTTAAAATTGTGCTATTTTTTGTGGCATTTAAGATACGAGAGTTATATTTTCCCTTAGAGTCTAAATATCTTCGCGAGTAGATAATACCTTTTGAGACAAAAAAGTTTGCAAGTGCTGAGATATTTAGAGAGGTGCTATAAAAATTGTTTCTCAAATCTAGTATAAGCTTTTTAGGCTGTTTCTCTTTAATGTATTTTCTCAGTTTTCCAAGATCATCATAGGTAAACTTTTGCAAGTCAACATAGGTCACATCCCCATACATCTTCACCTTATAAGTAGAGCCACTATCCATTAAAAAAGCAAACTTTTTTAACATCACCTCTCTTGTGTAAAAACCACTCTCATCAGCCATAGAGAGATTTACAAGAGCATACATACTCTTTTTATCTAAAGAACCATGCCCTTTTTGAATCTCACTCAATCTCTCTTCTATCTTTTTTAAATCTAATCTATCTTTATAGTAGTAATGCTGTGAGATTTTTGACATCATTGTATAAAAGAGGGGTAAAAGTTCTCTGTTTGTAAAAGTTTTTTCTACTTTTGTATCAGTTTGCAGTGCTCCAAACGCCAAACTATTTACTAGAAGTAAAGCTATCAGTATATTTTTAAACATCTAAATTATCGCAATATTTGAGGTGTTGGTGTAGCTACTAAAAGATATAAATCGCTCTTTTTAGGTTCTATCCATTGATTGACTATTTTAGAGTTTATTAAATTTATACTATTTAACTCTTTTTTAGTGATTCTTTGATCCTTTGCACTTATCTTCTTAAGCAAGGAAGTTCGTCCATTTGCAAGAGCCACTTTTCTCTGAAAATCTTTCCCTCCTATCAAAGGTGCTACACCAACTGCTGAGATAGTGTTTGGGTTAAAATCATCCCCTGAGCAGACCCACATAGGAGCTAAAGATCCAGATATTTTACATGATAAATCAGGCTGTTCCTCTTTTTTCTCTTTGGAACAAGCTGTCACAAGAAAAGTCATAACTGATAAAGATAGAAGTAGTTTATATATTTTCATTTTAATTCCTTAATTTTTTTTAATATTATAGTCTATTTAGAATTTTTTACCAAAAGCTAAAAATAACTCTTGTAAATAAAGAGAGCCAAACCACCCACTAAGAGAAAAAGCAGAAGATTTGAGAAGTCTATGTTAAACTCTCTCCCACTTACATCTTTCCCTCTAAGTTGTGCCTCCTCTCTTCGTATCTTTTTAACATTTAGCTTATCAACAAGCCAATACATAGGTGCTGTAATGATACCTAGACTTAAAGCCATTCCTGCCATAAGAGAGAGTGTCTCTATAGGTTCTGTGTTAGAGAAAAAAGATATTTTAAACCAAAGCTCACCTATGCCATTGAGTGCAAATATAAAAAAGATGATTTTGAAGTACTTTAAAAATGTGAGCTCTTTTTGAGTGTATG
>CAZTNH010000047.1:0-8286 GCA_964615395.1 uncultured Sulfurimonas sp. | reverse complement strand
TTACTTGTTAGCATCATTGGTGCTATGTTTGTCTTTATGACTTTCGTACAGGGTGGTCAAACGCTACTCTATACACTCGCAAAAACAGAGGATGAGAGAGATGTCTTAGTCAACTCTCTTGGACGAAAATGGGAGCTTACTTTTACCTCTCTCGTTATGTTTGGTGGAGCTTTATTTGCTGCCTTTCCTCTCTTTTATGCTGTAAGTTTCGGTGGAGCTTACTATGTTTGGATGGCTATACTTTTCTGTTTTATCATTCAAGCCGTAGCATATGAGTATAGAAAAAAACCTGATAACTTTTATGGTCAAAGATTTTATGAGATACTCCTTTATATCAACGGTACTTTAGGTATCTTTCTGATTGGGGTAGCACTTGCGACTCTTTTTAGTGGAGGGAACTTCTATGTAAATGATATGCACCTCTCTCGTTGGGCTACACAGAGTTACGGACTAGAAGCACTTTTAAATCCTTTTAACCTAGCGTTTGGAGCGATGCTTGTCTTTTTAGCACGTGCACAAGCTGCTCTTTACTTTTTAAATAATGTAGATGAAAAGAGCATACGTTCACGAATAAAAAAAGTAATATGTACTAACTTTACTCCTTTTCTAGTTCTCTTTTTATATGTATTTGGAACTATTTTATTTCAAGATGGCTATGTTTATGATACAGATACTTTAGTAGTAAGTGTTGAATCTATGAAATTTTTACATACATTTTTAGCAAATCCTCTTTTATTAGTGATTATCCTAGCAGGAGTAGTATCTCTACTTTATGGAGTATATCTTGGCGCAATTAAAGGAAAAATTAATGCTATCAGGTGGAGTGGGACAGGAACTATACTAGCAGTAACAGTTCTACTTTTTATTTTGGGTATTCACAACTCTATCTACTATCCATCTTTAGTTGATATGCAGAGTTCACTTAGTATTGTAAACTCTTCTGGAAGTCTTTATACTCTTAAAGTCATGAGTGTTGTTTCACTTCTTGTACCTGTTGTTCTTGGATATATAATCTATATCTGGAGAAGTATGGATGCTACACAAATCACAATAGATGAAGTCAAATCTGACTCACATCACTACTAAGGAGAAAAAATGGAATACTTATCAGAATTTATTTGGTACACATCATGGCCTGTAGTTGTCTTTATAGCACTAAAATTTGTTCAACTCAATGTGCAACACTTTGAGAATATGGAAAAATTAGAAAAGCTAGAGAAAAACTCTTAATCTAAGAGATAGAAAATAGACTATGTTCTCTGATTCCCAACGAGGACGTTGGGAACTAGGTAAGGGCATATCCTTTCTAAAACTTTCTAGTTACCAACGTCCTCGTTGGTAACTAAAAAAAGAACTCTAATAAATAAAATGTATCAATAACTTTATAGCTAAGGCGTAGAGTAAAAGTGCCATAAGCTTTTTAATATACTCTTGTTTAAGTTCAAAGTGCATCATATAGTTCCCAATGTACCCTCCTGCAAGAGCAGACATACTTACAACTCCAAGTAGTACCCAATCCAAAGATAGATAGGAAGCATAAGTAAAAAATGAACCCAATGCTGAAAAAGGAACAACAAAACTAACTGCAATAGCTACTTTTTTTGGCTGATAACCTAAGAGTGCTAAAAGAGGAATCAGAATATTTCCTCCTCCTACACCTAAGAGTCCTGCTAAGAAACCTACAATCGTTCCAACAACAAAAAGAACTAAACTTGACTCAAAATGAAACAGTGCTTTTTTCTTTCCAAACATCATCATACTAGCACTATAAAAAAGCATAAGCATAAAGAAAAATTTTACTAGTTCCTCATCAATAAAACGACTACTATATGCACCAATTGGGGCAAACATAAGCATCATTATAGCTATAGGAAAAACAAATTTATACTCAATAACCTTACGCTTAATGTTCATCACACTAGAGGCTATAGTAGTCGAAGCTCCAGCAAAAAGACCCACAGCCTTTGCCACACTAAAATCAAGTCCTAAAAAGTTAAAAATAGGAATAAGAGCTACACCAGCCCCTGCTCCACCCATAGAAAAGAGTATCGAAAGAAAGAAAGTAAGTACACTATAGAGCAAATAATCAGTCATTTTTTATCCAAAATATTAAAATTTTTATCGATTTATTATAGCAAAATAATTTCAGTAATTTAGTATTATTTTGATACAATGGTTTTAAATAGAAAAATAAATCATTAGGGTTTTAAGTGCATATAAATAAAAAAGTATTGCTTATCGTTTTTTTAATGTTATCTTTATTGTCAATTTTAATTATTGGTAATGTTTTTTATAACTTTATCAGTTTTGGAAAACAAGAAACTATGCAAAGAGCACACTCTATTGCAGAGTCAGTAAGAGATGGTCTCACTGCACATATGGTTTTAGGGGCGATGGATAAACGAGAGCTATTTTTAGACAATATGATTAAACATCAAAATGTAAAAGAGCTTAGAGTTCTCAGAAGTAAAAAGATTATAGATGTTTTTGGGGAAGGAGAGATTAGTAGTTATAAGTATGATGATATTGAAAAGCAGGTACTTGCTAATGCTCAAAGTGTTGTAAAAATAGTTGATACTAACAATGAAAGTTATCTTCGTGTCACTATTCCCTATATCGCTTCAAAATACTCAACACCAAACTGTTTAGAGTGTCATACTAATGTTGGAGAGAATGAAGTACTTGGAGCTATAACATTAAAACTAGATATTGAAGATGTTAAAGAGAGAACATCTGACATTATCTTAAAAATAGTCCTCATTACTATAGTTTTTTTAATTTTTTCATTCTTTATCTCTAGATATTTTATCAAACCATATATACAGCTTTTTGATGATTTAGAAGAGGGTATTAGTCGAGCATATAAGGGAGATTTTTCCTATCAAGTTAAAACTGTTCTCTCTAGTGATGCCGCTAAGGTTGCTGATAAGCTAAATGATTTATCTGAAATATTTAGATTTAAAAAAACTATAGAGACTGATGTTGATAAGCATCAAATATATGAACGGGTTGCATTTATTTTAGAGAGTCATTTTAAAATTAAAGAGTTTATGATTTTTGAAAATCATACAACAACGAAAAAAAGAACCGTTGTTTACAAATCTTCACATCTAAACTACATAGATAAAAATGAGATGCAAAGATCACAAGAAACATGTAGAGCATACAGAACTAACACCATAACTTCTTCTGTAGATTTTCACAAGATATGTACTCTATGCTATAGAGAGAACAAAGAGAGCTTATGTCTTCCTTTTAGTATTTCGGAGGAGTACTCAATCACCTTACTTATTTATACAGATACTAAAGGAGAATTGGCAAGAATTAAAGAGTTAATTCCTATTATTACTAACTATTTTGAGATTACAGAACCTGTCCTACAAACAAAAACTTTGATGGATCAACTCAGTGAAAAATCCTTAAGAGACCCTATGACATCACTCTATAATAGACGATTCTTTGATGAGTATATAGAAACAAATATTACAGAAAGTTCTCATCTTTCTCTTATGATGATAGATATTGATCTCTTTAAAAATGTAAATGACACATATGGTCACGATGTCGGAGATAGAGTTATCAAAGAGGTTGCACAACTCTTTAAAAGAGTGCTTAAAGGATCTGATTTAGCAGTGCGTTTTGGTGGAGAAGAGTTTGTTGTTATAACATTTAATACAGACTCGACAATAGCTATAAAAATTGCCAATGAGATAAGAGAAGAGTTTGCTAAAATTATATTCACTACTAGTATAGAAAAATTTTCTAAAACTTTAAGTATTGGTATTGCAAATTTTCCAGAAGATAGTATTGATAGTGTTGAAGTACTGAAATATGCAGATATTGCACTCTATCATGCTAAAAACACAGGTCGAAATAGAGTAGTTACTTATGATAAAACTATGCAAAAAGAGCTTTAAAGATAGTAGAAACTATAGTTTAAGAAAAAATGTACTTCCAACATCTACTTGACTCTCTACTCTTATCTCAATACCGAGTTCACTACAGAGTTTTTTCACTATGTGAAGCCCTATTCCTATGCCCCTCTCTTGCTCTTTATAAAATCTATCAAAAACTTTCAAAGGGTTTTTTATCCCTTTCCCACTATCTTTGATACAGAGTGTTTTCATATCTTTTTTCATAAAAAGTTCTACACTTCCATCTTTTTTATTATATTTTGCTCCATTACTTAAAAGATTATCTACTATACGAGTAAAAGCATCTCTATTTGTAAATATTTTCACACCTCTCACTCGATTTTCAAAAGAGATACTCTCATAATTCATCTGCATAAAAGTCACTCTCTCATCAAGAAGTTCCCCTAACTCTAACTCCTCTTTTTGTAAAACACTTTTATCTAAGTAAGCTTTGAGATTTGTTTGAAGATTTAGTATAGTCTGAACACTTTTTTTAATGCGTGTTATTTTAGTGGACTCCCCAAACTCTTTTTCCAACATAGAAGCATTTAAACGAAGTGTCGAGAGAGGTGTATTAAAATCATGCAGTATATCTTTTACAAACTCCTCTGTAAGTCGAAGAGCATTTTTTAAAGGGTAGAGAGTGTAGAGAGAAAAAAGGATAGAGAGAAGTAAAACTACTAACATAATTCCAAAGAAACTCAGAAGTGATTTATCTTGAATCTCTTTTATATCTTGTTCATATTTAATTCTAGTATAGGATAACTCTATACTATTTTTAGTCGCATTTGGGATTGGAAAGTATGTTGCTAAATCATTTTTCTCTTTATAAAGTTTATAGAGTTCTCTCCTCTTTGTAAGTACAAAATCTATCTTATATTTACTACACTTTAAGTCAAAACTACAGATCTTCATCTCATTAAAAATTGTACTATCTAGTTTTTGAATACTCTTAGTATAATCCTCATAATAGATAGCACTTATCAGAAGAGAAAGAGAGATAAAGAAAAGAGTAAAGCTCTTTAAAAATGATTCTCTCTCAACCTTATTCAAGAGTGTATCCCACCCCACGAATATTTTTAATATCTAAATTAAGAGTTTTTTTAAGTTTATTGATAGCCACTCTTAGTGCTGTATCTGAGGGGTGTTCTAAACACTCTAGTAAAATTTCTTTATCTAAAACATTACCAATATTGTGAATAAATGTATCAAAAAGAAGTCTCTGACTCTCTCCTAAAGAGATACTTTCATTATCCATTTTAAGAAGTTTAGAGGAGGGATTATACTCGATATTTTTATAAAAAATATTTTTATTTATCTGCATAAACTTGGCGTTTACACGAATAAGAAGTTCTTCTGGAAAAAATGGTTTTTTGATGTAATCATCAGCACCAATAGCGAAACCTTTTGCAATAGAGTTCATATCTACAAGAGCACTAATAAATATGGCAGGTGTTTCATCAAGAGCATCACGAAGGGACTTTAATAACTCTAGTCCATTGATTTCAGGGACATTAATATCAAAGATATAGAGGTCATAGTTCGTATCATAAGACTCATCAAGTGCCTTTGAACCATCATCAACAAGTGTTACATTATACTCTTCACACTCTAAGAGTTCTTTTATAGTTTCACCGAGTTCTATATCATCTTCAAGAAGTAGTATCTTTTTCATACTAGTAGTAGTAACCTACTTTAAATGTAATGTAATTATCACTAGCACTATCACTTAGACCATAAGCATAACTTCCTGTTAAAAAATAGTTTTCATCTAAAGAGTAATAGCCATATAGAGAAATAGTTTTTAATTTTTCTACACCTACATAGGCACTTTCACCCTCATTGTAATAACTACTAATATATAAATCATTACTAAAATAGTAACCAAGACCAAGTGAGTAGTAGTGTATATCTTGATAAGAGACTACATCTTCTATATCTTCATCATTTATAAGTGTATATCCATAAACACCAAATATATTTACACTCCCTAATGTGTAGCTTAGATTAATATTTCCAGTATAATCCAACTTGTTATTATCTAATGTTGTCTTATATGTAGGAAGAAGAACACCTAGACCTACACTTAAATAAAGGTCTCTATAAGCCCATTGATATCCAGCACCTAGATAGGTATCATTTAATCCTGATGAAGAGTTATTGTCATTTTTATAATAAGAAGTTGCTAAAGAGAGTGAGAGGTTTTTATAAGCATAGTCTATCTGCAGTGATGTTGTAACTGTATCTGTTTTACCAAGAGTATCCATAGAACTATCTGAATATCCAATACCTGCTGTAAGAGTAATATGATGAGGCGAGACTAAACTCTCTATACTACAACCATCAGAACCAACTAAATCAGTAAATGGAGTAGATAAACATAAATCATCTTTATCATCAACTCCATCCATATCTTCATCTACATAAGCGAAGAGCGATAATGAAAGTAGTGCTAAAAGCAAAAATAATTTAATCATACTTAAAACCTTGGAATCGATACATTGAGTGTCTCTTTAACACTAGTGTATTGATTTTCAATCTGTTGCTGATTATTTCTTTGATTACTAAAAGACTCATGTGAATTATGAAACTGCTGTTTAGTAATAGTTTGAATATTTTGCTTTTTTGTTTGCAATTGAGAACGAAGCTTACTTATAGCATCATTTCTCTCATTTTTATTCATTTGAACGATACGACGTTTAAGTTCGTTCATAAGCTTCACACGCTCTTTTGGAGAAGCTTCACGAATTTTTTGCATCTCCATATCTAAGTCCTGTGCATGCAGAGAACTTAGTATTAAGAGAGTCAAAAACACTAACAGAGTTTTCATAATCCCAACCTTTAATCGAATTATACTATGATAATGCTTTAATTAATTTATACCATATTTATATCTATACTCATTTGCTTGAGCATTTGGATCTACAGGATATTCATCTGCTGTTTTACAATACTCATCACCAAGAGAACAACACCCCTCAGTTACACCCATATCTTTTAAAGCTGTATCAAATGCCCAGTAGTGAGAGTAACTTCCTGAACGTAAGTTTTGAAATACAAGTGAAATATCTTGTGCCTCACCAGCTAAAAGTATATCTCTATCAAGATCACTAATATCTGTTACCTCAACCTTACATCCTACTTCTAAAGCTGCTTGTTCTGACTGAGAACCCTCAGCATATAAAGTATCATAAAGAGTAGTTAAATCTGGGTTAATATACTCACCAGCACCTACATCTGCTAATGCAGCTGCATCGTAACCACCACTATAGTCAGGTGCATTAAATAGATCTAAGTCATACTTTTTCACAAGAAGTTCAACGGACTCCACATGTTGTGTTTCTGCATTTGTAGCGATATTATAAAGAGTTGTTGATGGTGTTAACTCATTAAATGCAAGATATAAATCTCTCGCTACACGCTCTTCATCCCACATATAAGCAAGTGTTGCCTCTTGTGTTTGATTTAAATCTGCTACAGGAGTAGAGTTAATAATATTTTCATCAATAGAAGGCGTAACTGTTGGAATATCATCTACTGATAATGTAGTGATATTTAACTCATCATTTACTAAATCATACTCTAATGATTCAGCACTTAAACCTGAAGCTATATAATTTTCTTGTCTCAATTGGATTTTAGCTTTTAATGCAATAACATCAGATGTAGATAGAGTACTAGGATCTGAAATGTTGTTTTCTACACAATATTTAAAAACTTCATCACTTAAAGCTGCATTGTCAATATCTGTCGATGGTCTTTGAGAAAAAAGTTCATCTTGTGTAAAACCACTATCTAACATAAGTTGAAGAGTGTCATTGTTTTCTGCCATAGTAGTAGCAATAGTCATAACACTACCCTCTTGTGTTTGAAGATGAAAGTCACCCATTGCAACATCTCCAGCATCTACAACATTGTTTCTATTCATATCTATATATCCACCAAAACTCTCAATAGGATAAACTGGATTAGTAAAACTATAAATACCATTACCTTTACTTACACCTATCTGCCCCTCTGCATCTCTAGTTGTAGCTTCTAAAACAGGCCCTCTTTCAACTGCTACATCTGTTGTATCATCACTTGTGCCATCACTACTTCCACACCCACTAAGTAAGATGGCTGTTGCTACTGATAATGTTAATAATGTTTTGTTCATAATTTGTCCTTTTATTGTTTTGATAGTCGTAGTTTGACATAATAGTGTTAGTGAAATGTTAGCGAGATTTACTAAGCATTAAAAAAAAAGCTATAGAATTAAAATATAAATAACTTAATTAAGGAGTTCACTTATGAAAAATATATTACTTTCAATCGTAACAGTTTCACTTTTAGGGTCAGTAGCTTCTGCTGATAGCTCTTTTATGGACAC
>CAZTNH010000046.1:0-8626 GCA_964615395.1 uncultured Sulfurimonas sp. | reverse complement strand
AACTATTTATCAACACCCATTATATACAAATAAATCTTAAATACCATAAATAACAGACAAAGAAAAAATCTATTAATTTTTAATATCTTAAATAAATATACCAAATTCCAAAAATTTAAAAATCTTTCTTAAAAATAAAACCTATACTTTACTTCGTATCGGAAGATAACAGAACACAATATCTGTTAATTGTTACATATTCTACATAACAGACAGAGTGTCGCTTAAAGATTATTCGGAATTGCTTTTTATTTTGCTAAATCTAGTAGTATATTTCCTACTGCTACTCCTCCAAAAGTTCCTATTAGGTAGCCCATTATTGCCATTAAGACACCTACACTTACAAGTTTTTTGTTGTATGTAGCTGCTAGGATTGGGGCTGAGGCTACTCCTCCTATATTGGCTAGGGATGCTACTGCTACACTAAAGAGATCTAGCTTAAAGATTTTAGCTCCTATCACCATGACGATGGCATGAATAAGCAAGATGCTAAACCCTGCCAAAACATAAACGCCAACTCCAGAGAAGTTCTCTATCACAGCTTTTGAGCCTATGAGAGCTATGATGATGTAGAGCATAGATGTTGCAACCTCACTTGAACCATTGAGTTCTCTGAGTTTTGTAAAAGAGCCTACTATTCCAAAGAGTGTTGCCACAAGAACAACTGTTGTTGTCGTGTTTAAAACTGTAAAAAGTGTACTCATATACTGCGAAACAAAGGAGACACTCAAACCTAGTAGTATCAGAAGCCAGTAGCGTTTAGCTCCCATGCTACAAGCACACCCTATATCTCCTAAGTAGGCTAGATTTTCGCTACTCTTTGTGAACTTATTAAAGTAAAAAGCAAAAGGGACTAAAAAGAGAAGTAGCATCACCCATAGAGTGTAGTTTACACTATCGACTACAAGTGCATAAGCAAAGGCATCTTCGTTAACATGGAGTGCTGAACCTACGGCTATCATATTTGCCGTTCCTCCCATCCATGAACCAGCCAAAGCACCAAATGCTCCTGCCATTTCAGAGGAGAAGTCAAAGCTAAACGCCACAACTATAAAAGCAAAAACTATGGAGAGAACTGCTAAAACATAGGCTATAAGAAGAGATTTTCCTAGTTTAAAAAAGTCTTTGAGATCTATCTGTAGTAGCATCAAAAAGAGCATAGCGGGGAGAAGATTTGTTTTTGTGGTCTTATAGATGGCGTTTATCTCAGCATTTGCATCAAAAAGTCCCAAAGAAGCCACTAGCATACTCCCTCCATAGACAAATACTATAGCAGGTATGAGTTTAAAAACTTTGAGGCTAGTTTTACTCTCTAAAAGATAAAAAAGTGTTGCGATAAATGCCAGAGTAAAGAGATAGATAAGAGGATTTGTAATCACTTGTTTCCCTATATTTTTTTTAAAATTGTATCATACTTCTAAATTTTAAAGGTTGGTTTATGAAAAAAATAACTTTGGTGTTTATCTCATCTCTTTACATAGGTAGCACACTCTTTGGAGCGACACTTAGTTCTGATGTAAAAAACAACTCCCTCATACTCTATAACTCAAACATCGCTTTAGTTCACGAAGAGAGAGCATTAGAGATACAAAAAGATGATGCTACTATTGTTTACCCAGATGTAGCTCAAAACATCAAGATAGATTCAGTAAATGTTTCACTTCCAAATGCCATAACTATAAACTCCCAACACTATAGATATGACAAACTAACCTTAGAAAAACTGCTCAAAGCATACATAGGTAAAAAAGTAGATATAAGACTTCTAAGAAATAGAAACGAGTTTAAAATCATAACAGCAACACTTCTATCTTTTAATCACTCAACTGCTTTGGTAAGAACACTCGACTATAAAATTATCTCTGTAAAAACTTCAGGTATAGAGTTTGATACCATTCCTAAAGAGCTTATCACAAAACCCTCTTTAGTTTGGAATGTAAATGTAAAAGAAGATGTAAAAGCACCCATACAACTCGATTACTTAGTCTCAAATATCAACTTCAAAAGTAATTATATTTTAGATCTAGATGGAAATAACTCAGCTCTTAGTGGATGGATTAGCATCAAAAACCACTCAGGTAAAAGTTTTCAAAACACAAAACTCTCACTTCTAGCCGGTGATATAAATAGAGTTCATCACAAGAGACCACAACTTTATAAATCTATGAGAGTGACTCACTCCCCAGCAAGAGTTAAAGAGCACTCTTTTGAAGGGTATCACTTCTATACCATCCCTTTTAAAGTAACGATCCCTAACAATGAGACAACTCAGATAAAATTTTTAGATAAAAAAAACTTAGATATAGAGAGAGTTTACACAGCACAGATGCAGAACCCACTCTCTCTTCAAGGAGAGAAAAAATCTGCTGTTTCTCAGTCTCTAGCACTAAATGGCTTAGATATTCCCCTTCCAAAAGGGACTATTCGTATCTACTCTAAACTCAAAAATCAGACGATTTTACTCGCTGAAAGCACCATAGCTCACACTCCATCAAACACACCACTCAAACTAGCAGTTGGTAAGAACTTTGATTTGAAAGTCAAAGAGACTCTTCTCTCAAGAGCTGATAGTGATGAGATGTTCAATGTAGATGTAGAGTACACTCTTCAAAACTCCTCAGATGAGAACAGAAGTATAAATATTCTTGTTCCATTTAACAGACAAGAGAGTTCAACAGTCACTTCTGATGTGGAACATACTTTTGTAAAAGGGAATCTTCTAAACTTTTTAGTTAAAATTCCAGCAAAACAGACAGAAAATTTCAAAGTTCACTATGAGAGTAAAAAATAATGGCAAAATATATCATACTAGATACAGAGACAACGGGCACAGGTGATAACGACAGAGTAATCCAACTCGGTTACATAGTTTTAGGAGTCAATCCTATAGAGGTTCATAACGAGTTTAACTCTAGCGATGTTCCTATTAGCTTTGGAGCGATGGAAGTTCACGGCATAACGCCAGACTTACTAGATGGAAAACCTATCTGCACTGAAACATCTGCTTACAAAAGACTTCTCGAACTCAACACTAACGATAACTACCTTATCATCCATAATGCTCCCTTTGACATAAAGATGCTAGAGAAAGAGGGATTTTCAACACAGATGAAAGTGATAGATACTCTCAGAGTTGCCAAACATATACTTCCAGATGAAGAGGCTCACCGTCTTCAATACTTCCGTTACAAGATGGAACTCTACAAAGAAGAAGAAAAAGAGGCAGCAGCTCTTGGCATAGTTGTCAAAGCTCACGATGCCATAGGAGATGTTTTAGTTCTTAAACTTCTTCTCTCAAAACTTAGAGTAGCCGTTCAAGCAGCCTACCCTTCTGAGAACCCAGTTGAGAAGATGGTTGACCTCACAAACACTCCCATCCTTGTCAAAACTTTTCGCTTTGGAAAACATAAGGGCAAAGAGTTAGCAGAAGTTGCACGAGAAGATGCAGGCTACTTAAGATGGATGCTAAGCTCCATGGATAGCCTAGATGACGACCTTCGCTACTCTATAAACCACTACCTCTCTTAGTCCTATATAAAACTAAAAAGTACAAAGAGTGCTAATGCTAAAGTAGCACTTATAAGAGCATAAGGGAGCTGAGTCTTCACATGCTCTATCACCTCACAATCTGCTGCCATTGATGATATGATAGTTGTATCAGAGATAGGTGAGCAGTGATCCCCAAATATACCACCACTTATAACTGCACCGATAGCTAAGATAACATTAGCATCCATTCCAACTGCCATAGGAACAGCTATGGGAATCATAATACTAAAAGTACCCCATGAAGTCCCTGTTGAGAAAGAGATAGTTGAAGAGAGTAAAAAGATAACAGCAGCCAAAAAATAGGGATGGATAATCTCAGATGCTAAAGAGGCTAAGTAAACACCAGTTTTCAGCTCTCCTGTCACATCTCCAATAGCAAAAGCAAAGACAAGGATAAGGGAGACTGGAACAAAACTTTTAGCTCCATTAAAAGCTGTTTTAAACCAAACGCCAAAAGAGATATTTTTAGTAAGTGTGTAGTAAAAAAAGGTAAAGAGAAGTGTACTTAGCATTGTGTAAAAGATAGAGCTAGAACCACTCCCCTTTAGAATCTCTCCATCTCCTGTGATGTATAAAAAAACAAAAACCAAACTCACCATTAAACCGATAGGAAGAAGCATATAGTACATACTACTCAATGAACTGTTTACTTCTTTACCTACAGAGCTTTCATACTTACTCTCTTTCATAGGACCAATATCAAAACTAAAATAGATAAATAAAAATGTTACGATAAGAGCGATGATTGCATAAAAGTTGTATTTAAGTGCATCTATTAAAACTTCGGTGGCGTTTGCATCTATGTAACCTAAAGATATTTGAGTATTTATAAGACCTAAAAGAAGTGCGCCATAGCCATTGAAAACTATAAGCGAACCGATAGGTGCTGATGTAGAGTCACAAACAAGCGCTAGTTTTGCATGAGGGATTTTATACTTATCGCAGAGAGGTTTTCCAACTGCACCCGATACTAAGGCAGTTATAGAGGTTTCTACAAATATGATAACACCTAAGATATAGCTAAGCATCAGAGCTGAACGCTGAGATGTAACTAAAGCTTTTTTATTTAAGATAAAATCTACAAAACCCCCAACTCCCCCACTCTTTTCAATAAGAGCTATGATAGAACCAGCTAAAACCACAAAACCCAAAGTTTTTAAAATCCATCCAGTAGTTAAGAGTGTAGTAAAAAGTGTAAATATAGACTCTAAAGAAGAGATAATGTTATAGTTATGAAGCATAAGAGTACCTAGTACTACCCCACTCAAAAGTGAGAGTATTACATTTCTACTCCAAAGAGCTAAGATAATCGCTAAAAGAGAGGGAAGAAGAGAGAGTGCTGAGAGTTCTATGGAAAAATTCCTAAAACTCTATTGCTAAAAGGGAAAGCCCTAAACGCCCAAATCTCTCTTTATAAAGTTCACACTCTTTTTGAACTACTTTTCTAAACCCAAGTTTTTTATAGAATAGTTCATTCTCTAAAGAGCCTATCTCTATCATAGTTTGTGCGATAGTATACCCTTTGAGTCTTGCAGTTAAAAGACTTTTTTGCATTAAAGCCTTAAGTACTCCAACATCTATAAACCCTTCAAGCTCTTCCATAAAGTCAAACATAAGAGTTCTCTTGTTAAGTTCAAAATCACAACAGTACATCACCTCTAAGGCCTCATCACTATCCTTACACCCTACTTCATCCAAAGCGCTTACAAATGCTTCTCTAGTTGAGATTCTAGGCTCATAACTACAGAGAGTACCTACGGATTTTCCATCCATCTGTGCTATTAAAAAGTTGCTATAGTGACAATGACTTTTTGATTGAGTCTTAGTAAGCATTTCAAGCTTTTCTAAAATAACCTTATCATCATTAGTCTCAAATAAAAGGTCAAACAGACCATCTTTCTTTCCAGCACGTGAACTTTGTAAAATCATCTCTGCTAAAAAAGAAGCATCTTCACTCTTTGCTTGTAAAATTTTAATACTCATAATATTTTTCCAGAATTAATTTAAATCATATATTAGTAATAGTACCATACTTTATGATAAAAAGTTTCTTAATTTTAATAATATTTCCAATTTTCTTGCTTTCCTCTCAGCAAACCATCTTAGTAGTAGCACAAGATTTCAATAGTTCCCATGCAAAACTAGAGTTTTATGAGGATTCTACACTCCTACTTAGCACAAATGTCAACTTAGGGACAAATGGTTTAGCATGGGGGATAGGTATAAAATCTTTTAAACATAAGAGTAATGAGCCATTAAAGTATGAGGGAGACAGAAGAGCACCTGTTGGTGTTTTTTCACTTACAAATATTTTTGGCTATAAACAGAGAGCTAACTTTAAGCTCCCTTACCTTTATGCCTCTAAAAATCTTATCTGTGTAGATGAGAGTAATTCACCATTTTACAACCAAATCATAGAGTCCAAAAAAAAGCCTAAAAGTTTTGAGTATATGAGAAGAGAGGACAATCTGTATAAATATGGCATTACAGTAGACCATAATCCAAATGCTATAGCACAGAGAGGTTCATGTATCTTTATCCATATAGAAAAAAATCAAGGAGCTACAACAGCAGGATGTACCTCAATGAAAGAGTCTGATCTAAAAAAAATAATTCAACTCCTAGATAAAAAGAAAAATCCTATCTTAATTCAGATTCCTAAAAGTCTCAAAAAAAGAATTTTGCATCACTATCCGCTACTCAAAAATTCTACCCTCTTAGAGTAAAATACCTATATGTCATAAAGTAAGTACATTTACACTTACTTTAGTAAAGAAACTGCTATAATGCGAAAAAATCAATGAGCCAATCATAATGAAATATCTACTTTTATCTCTATCTCAACGCTCTTATTTGCACAAGATAGTATTGAGATAAATAATACTCCTGTAAAAATAGAAAATTTCAATATGAGCTATTTTATCGATACCTCAGGCACTCTTACACTCGATGAAATCAAAAAAAGAAATTTACTCTTTCTAAAAACAGACTTTCACTTGGAACTAAGGCTAAAACCACATGGTCTAAGATTGTTCTCATAAATAAATCTAAACAAGAGAAAAAACTTTTTCTTCATCATCCCTATGCATATCATGTAAAAGCAGTAGAATTTTATGTAGAACAAAATAACAAAATATAGAAAGTATTACAATTGATTTTGATAAACCTCTTCCTAAACATACTATGTATGGTGCAAGTGCAATTTTTGAATTTTTACTGCCTGCAAAGCAAACACAAATATTATATATAAAAACAGTTTCATATACACATCAATGGTTTGCACTAGAACTTTTTGATGAAGAAAACTCAAAACGAGCATTAATTAGCACAGATAATGATATAGCTGCCCTTTTTGGTGTCTTATTTTCACTAGCAGTTTATAGCTTTATCATTTTCATAGTTTCTCGTACAAAAGAGAATATGTACTACTCTTTATATCTTCTTTCAGCATCCATTTGGCTTACACTCTCCTATGGACTTTTAGCAAATGTATTTGAACTCTATGGAATGTCTGTTTTTAAACTTCATATCTCTTTAATGAGTATGCCAATCTTTTTAATACTCTTTCTTATGACAATTTTTAATACAAAAGAAAATTATAAATACGAACATAAGGCTTTACTCTTTATCCTAATCCTCATTGGTTTTGATGCTATTTATGGTTTGTACGATATTATTACTGCATTAAACTACTCAAGTACCCTTGCTGGACTAATGATTTTAATTACACTCTCTGTTAGTATCTCATTTTACAGAAAGAAAAATCCTTTAGCAAAATATTTCATAATTGGTCATCTCTTTTTTATATTTTTTAATGCTATTGCTATACTCTTTTATAAAGGTATTATTGAGTTTAATTATCTTACTAGCCATGCTGTAGGTATTGGTATTATGCTTGAAGCTTTAACGCTAGGATTGATTTTATCATACAGAATTAAAATACTAGAAGAGATTAAAAAGTCACAAGAGACTTTAAAACTTTTAGCAATAACAGACTCTTTAACAACTCTATATAATAGAAAATATTTTAATAGTTCTGCCCAACATCTACTTGAAATCTCAAAACAAAAGAGAGAAGACCTGAGTATTATTTTGATTAAAATCAACTCATTTAAAAAAATAATTGAAACCTATGGTCAGAGTAGTGCTAATGAAGTACTTCAAAAACTAGCTTTAAAATTACAAGAACTCAGTAGAGAAAATGATGTTGTCTGTAGATATGAAGGAGAGAAATTTATCCTGATTTTGCCTAAAACTAGTATAGAAGAAACTAAAAAATTAGCAAATGAAATAAGAGAAGAGAGTGAACTAATCCGTATTACAACAAGTAAACAAGAAGTTTTCTATTTTGCTATAAATGTAGGGACTTCTATCGTAGATACTCTCAATGATTTAACAATAGAAGATGCACTTAAAAGAGAAAAAAAGCTATCTCTATCAGAGTTGAAGAAATATCATTCAGATGAGTAGATAAGCTCTCTACTTTCAGTTACCAAAAAACAAAGATTCTCTTAGTGAGCACTTGAGCATAATAGAATAGCAACACTTAAGCTATATGCAGATATAATCCATGAATGACTAACAGTCAGTCATTTATTTTAGGAGATTGATTTGGCAATAATAGTAGATAAAGTACAAAAAAGAAAAGACATAGCATTAGCATGTAAAGAGATTGTACTAGAGAGTGGCATAAGGAACTTGACCATTTCAAAACTTGCAGTAGCTGCAGGGATTGGTAAGGGGACTATTTATGAGTACTTTGAAAATAAAGAAGATATTGTATTTGCAATAATTAATCTAATGATGCAAGAGTATGATGAGCAAAAAGAGAAAAAGCTTTTAAAAGCAAGCTCCACTAAAGCAAAAGTAGAGATATTTTTAAGTTTTTTCTATACACAAGAAAATGCTGAATTGATAGCGATATACAAAGAGTTTGTCTCCATCTCTCTTTCAAATCCAAATCAGAGCATGATAGAGTTTCAAGCAAAATGTTCACAGAGTTATTTTGCATGGTTTAGAGAGATCATAGAGAGTGGTATTGACAAAGGGGAACTTATTCCTGAGTCACAAGCCTTAG
>CAZTNH010000045.1:0-8852 GCA_964615395.1 uncultured Sulfurimonas sp. | reverse complement strand
TTATGAGACAATTTTTAACAACAGAAAGACTTGACCCAACAAAAAGATTAGTCGTAGAACGTACAAAAGATTTCGGTGAGATATATGAAGTATTTGACCGTGATGATGCAGCAAATCAGAGTGATAGATGTATTCAGTGTGGAGATCCATTTTGTCTTAATAAATGTCCTCTTCACAACTATATCCCTCAGTGGTTAAAGTCAATCGCTGAAAAAGATTTAGAGTTTGCATTTAAACTCTCAAATGAGCCATCACCTTTCCCTGAAGTTATGGGTCGTGTTTGTCCTCATGATAGACTTTGTGAAGGCGATTGTACTCTTAATGATGGTCACGGTGCTATTACTATTGGTAGTATTGAGACTCATATTACAGAAGAGGGATTTCGTGCTGGTTTAACTCCTGATTTTCCAGGTGTAACATCTGATAAAAAAGTAGCAGTTATAGGTTCAGGTCCTGCTGGACTCTCTGTTGCAACTTATCTTCTTCGTTCAGGTGTAGGTGTAACTATGTATGAAAGAGCTGATAGAGCAGGTGGACTTTTAATATATGGTATCCCTAACTTTAAACTTGATAAGAAGATAGTAGATCGTCGTGTAAAACTTTTAGAAGAGGCTGGAATGAAGCTTGTTCTTAACTGTGAAGTTGGAAAAGATGTGGCGTTTGAAACTCTTGCAAATGAGCATGATGCTATGTTTATAGGTGTTGGTGCTACAAAAGCTAAAAATGCTGGTCTTGCTGGTGAAGGTGCATCAAATGTTTATGCTGCGATGGACTACTTAACAAATATACAGAAGAAAAATTTCAAAACTGCTTATGACAAAAAGTTTGATTTTAAAGATCAAGATGTAGTTGTAATTGGTGGTGGTGATACTGCTATGGATTGTCTTCGTACTGCAAAACGTGAGGGTGCAAAGTCTGTAACTTGTCTCTATCGTCGTGATGAATTAAATATGCCAGGATCTAAAAAAGAGTATAAAAATGCTATGGAAGAGGGTGTTGACTTTACTTTCTTAGCATCTCCTAAAGAGATCATCTTAGATGAGAGTGGAAAAGCTATAGCAGTTGAGATAGTAAGAACTACTCTTGGCGCTAAAGATGATTCTGGTCGTCAACGTATGGAAGAGGTAAAAGGCTCTGAAACTAGAGTAAATGCTGATATCGTTATAATGTCACTAGGGTTTGATCCCGTTGTTCCATCTTTCTTAGCAGAGAATGGCATCGAGACTAACTCTTGGGGTGGGATTATTATTAACGAAGAGAGTCATGAGACTACTACTTCTGGTATTTATGCTGGTGGTGACTGTTTTCGTGGTGCTGATTTAGTTGTAACAGCTGCTTTTGATGGTCGTGAGGCTGCAAGAAGTATCACAAATTCTTTATTAAAATAACTACTATATAGTTTATTATATAATTTACTCACTATTCAGTGAGTAAATTTATACTTTTTTTTCTTAAAAATCAAATATGTTCTAGTTTATAAGTAAACATTAGTTATAATGTGAGCTATTTATATAACTTAAGGATTTTTTTTGAACCTACTTGACCTATTTAATAAAACTTTTGATAATAAACCCGCTGCACAAGAAGAAGCTTCATCTCATTGGATTAAGTGTAAGTCTTGTCATTCAACTATGTACTATAAAGAAGTTGAAAACCAAAATTATGTATGTCCAAAATGTGGATATCATATCCGAATTGGAGTAAAAGAGCGTATAGCACTCTTGGCTGATGAAGGAACTTTTATTGAGCATGATTCTACATTAGAACCAGTAGATCCAATTAAATTTGTAGATAAAAAACCTTATAAGAAGAGAATTGAAGAGGGTTTTGCTAAAACAGGTAGAAAGTCATCTGTTGTTGCTGGAAGCTGTAAAATGAATGGAGTATCTGCTCAGGTAGTAATCTTTGACTTTGCTTTTATGGGTGGAAGTCTTGGTTCTGTTGAGGGTGAAAAAATAGTCCGTGCTGTAACTCGTGCTATAGAAAATCGTGAGGGTTTAGTTATTCTTTCAGCTTCAGGTGGAGCAAGAATGCAAGAATCAACTTTCTCACTTCTACAGATGAGTAAAACATCAGCAGCCTTAGCTAAACTAGCAAATAATAACCTTCCATATATCTCAGTACTTACTGATCCAACTATGGGTGGTGTTTCTGCTTCATTTGCAACACTTGGTGATATTATTATCGCTGAGCCAGGTGCTCTTATCGGTTTTGCAGGACAGCGTGTTATTGAACAGACTATTGGTTCTGCACTTCCTGATGGTTTTCAGCGTGCAGAATTCTTATTAGAACATGGTTCAATAGATATGATTGTCAATCGAAATGAGCTGAAAAAGACTCTTTCTGATCTCTTTACACTTTTAAAAAGAGAAGTAGCTTAAGTTAATGAAACTATATGCCCTTTGCGATCAAGATATGCTTGACTCTAGAGGGGTCTCGCTTGATGAGTATATTCACTTAGCCAAACAGCATAATGCTGAGATTATTCAGTATCGCAATAAAAATGCTGATATTGCATTTATCAAACAACAGCTTATCCATATACGGAAAATTTATGATGGTTTTTTGATTGTAAATGATGCTTATGAACTTGTAGAGTTCTGTGATGGTGTTCATGTAGGACAAGAAGATCTAAAAGCTATAGATAATGATATAGCTAAGGCTATAAGAATTCTTCGTAGTGTTGTAACGAGTGATAAAATCTTAGGTATCTCTACTCATAATAAAGAGGAGATACTTCAAGCAAATGAACTGGATTTAAACTACATTGGCTTAGGTGCATATCGTGATACGAGTACTAAAAAAGATATATGTGATGTTTTAGGTGATAGACTAGACTCTTTAGCATCTTCTTCAAAACATCTTGTTGCTGCTATTGGTGGGGTGAAACTTGATGATAAGTTTGAACATGTAACATATCATGTAATTGGAAGTGGATTGATATCATGAATATAGAGATAATAAGTATCGCAAAAAAAGAAAAAACTATCTATGATCCACTCTATAAAGATTTAGAAAAGATGATAAGTCGCTTTGCTAAAATGAAAGATACAGAGATATTTAATAAAGATATCACGAAAGCACATACTATTTCACCAGATTCTGCACAAAAAGCATATACTAAAGTTTTAGAACCTCATTTGGGTGGAAGTTATAGTATTACTTTGCATCCTGATGGAAAATTAATCGACAGTTTTGAATTTAGTAAGCTTTTAAATGATAGAATGTCGGTGAAATTTTTCATAGGTGGTGCTTATGGTTTTGAAGATGAATTTTTAAAAAAAAGTGATGCCGTGATTAGTTTGGGAAAATTGACAATGAGTCACAAGATAGCAAAAGCAGTTCTACTAGAACAGATTTATAGAGGTTTCTCAATTTTGAGTAATCATCCATATCATAAATAAAAAGGGAAGAAACGTGCAAGCAAGTGAGTTGAGTTATTTTAAAGAGATATTACAGAGTCGTAAAGACCAAATCAATAAAAACATAGATGGTGTAAATGATGAACTTCATCAGTTAAATGGCTTAGAATTAAGTGATGAAGGCGATCATGCTTCCGTAAATAATAATTCTATGGTTGAGAGTGCTATAGTTACTCAGCAGACACAAGAGTTACGTGAAATAGATATCACCTTAGCTAAAATATCAAATGGTGATTACGGTGTCTGCGAAATGTGTGAAGATCTTATTGGTTTTCAACGTTTGAAAGTTAAACCACATGCTATTTACTGCATTGATTGTAGAGAAATAGTAGAAAAATCTAAATAAAGGATTCCTTATGTACATAAAAAGATATACCATTGCCGCATTTATTTTAATGGCCCTAGTTGGAGCATTTGTTTACACTTATGTAACTACTGAAACAACAACTATAGACTTCTTCGGAGTGCCACTTCCTGCTCTCTCTATTGCTATATTAGTTATAATACCAGTATTTCTACTTTACGTAGCGAGTATATTACATTTCTCATTTTACGGTTTTTTAAGTTCAATGAATCTTCGTAAATATGAAAAAGATTATGAAAAAATTATAGACTCAATAGTAGAAGCATATCTTGGTAAAAAAAGTAGAAGTCAAACATTTAAGACTGAACGTTATACGCTATTAGGAACGCTTTTAGAAAATACAAATCTTTTTCCAATTGCTAATATCATTGGAAAAACAAAAAATGAGAAGATAGATAATGTTCTGAATATTATTGAAGATATTAAAAATGGTAAAGTAGTTGATTTAAAACCATTTGACTTACGTATTGAAAATGATCTTGTTATTCAAAATGAACGTAATAGATATAAATCAGGTGAATTAAAAGCAGAAGATTTATTAGCAAACTCAACAAAATATGCTGATGTTTTAAAAGAAGAAGTTTATGTTGATTTTGTAAAAAAAGCTTCTCTTGCAAATATTGAAAAGTATAAAGCACTTTTAACAAAAGAGTCTCTTTATGAAGTTATTGCTCGTGTGAATGCTAAAGAGTTTAAACTTGATTTACCAAATGATGATTTAATATCATTAATTAATAAATTAGAATTAAGTGAAGATGATTTCATTAAACTTTCAAGAGTTATCTCTCAAAGTGGAATGATTCCAGAACAGAGAATGAAACTTTTTGAAACTTTAAGTGATGAGAATGAAGATGCAGTTGCTGCTTATCTTTATACTCTTTTTGATTTAGAAGTTCTTGAACATGTAGATGAAATTTTAGATAATTCACAAGCTGATGAGTTTCAAAAATTTAAAGCCTATAGAGCTTTAAAAGGGTGTAACAAAAACTTCAGTATAGAGCTTTTTGTTTAATTTGTATGATTGATAAACTCTCCTTTGATAAACCTATTTATGTATTAGCCCCTCTTGCGGGCTTTACAGATCTCCCTTTTAGAAGTGTTGTAAAAAAGTTTGGTGCAGATTTAACTGTAAGTGAAATGCTGAGTTCAAATGCTTTAGCCCATGGTTCTAAGAAAACATTTCATATGCTAGAAAAATCTCCAAATGAAGATCCTTACTCTGTTCAAATTGCTGCATCTGAGGTAGATATGGCTCGTCGAGCTGTTGAAGTTTTAAATGAGCAAGAGGGTATAGATATTATAGATTTAAATTGTGGTTGTCCTGTTCCTAAAGTTGTAGGTCACGGGAGTGGTAGTTCACTTCTTTTAGATTTGTCTTTGATGGGTGAGATAATTAAAATTATGAAAGAGACATCAAACAAAAGTCTTACAAGTGTAAAAATAAGACTTGGCTTTGAAAAGAAAAATCATGTGGAAATTGCTAAGGTAGTTGAAGCAAGTGGTGCAGATTTTTTAGCTGTTCACGGGAGAACTCGTGCTGGAAAATTTAAGGCAGAAGTTGATTATGATGCTATTGCTGAGATTAAAAAAGCTGTCAATATTCCTGTTATTGCAAATGGAGATATAGACTCTTATGATAAAGCAAAGTGGGTACTAGAACATACTGGTGCGGATGGTGTTATGATAGGTCGTGGTGCCGTTGGTGCACCTTGGATATTTCATCAACTTCGTACAGGTGAGTCACATATTGATGAAGCGCTAAAACATGAGATAATCATGGAGCATTTTGATAAGATGATAGAGTTTTATGGTGAGTTTGGAGTTCCTATGTTTAGAAAGCATACTCATACTTACTCAAAAGGTTATAAAGGTGCTTCAATGCTTCGTAATGATGTAAATAGTATTAGCGATGTTTCACAGTTCAGAGAAGTTTTAGATAACTTTTTTAAAAATTCAGAGATGGCTTCATAATGTTAGAGATGAGCCAATCAATTAGAGATCTTGATAACAGAAATATTTTAGATAATCTTTTTCATTACGATTACAATACAAAACATCTTCTCTCTTTAATAAATAAGGGAATTGAACTTGATGATCCTGCATATTTAAGTTCATATCGTTCATTTGAAGGTGAAGTTTTTGAAAACTTTATCTATGAAAAACTTCTTCGATATGCAGAAAAAAATGAGTATATATCTAAGTTTATTCTCAAAGGTTTTCATCAAAATAAGCATAAAGCATATGCAAATACACTCTCTATAAGTGAAAAAGAGCAGATTGTTTATAGAACTAAAAGTAGAGAGATTAGTGAATTTGATGCTATGTTTGTTACAAAAGAGAATGAGCTTTACTTTGTTGAGATGACACTTGTACGTAATGTTTTAAAACTACGTCGCCGTTTACGCAAGAAAAAAGCACTCTTAGAGATAATATTTCCCAACTATGAGATAAAAGCTCTTATCATACTCAATGATGGTGCAACTGGAGCTAAACAGTTTCCTGATTACTGTAAAGTATGGTTTACTAAAGAGTTTACTGCTGCTAATGTTTTAGAGTATATTACATCTAAAAATAAGCGTACTCTTGCTCCTAAAGAGAAGATTAATGGTGGATGTATGATAGAGGCACATGAGCTTAAACTTTATCCATTTAGATACTATAACACGATGTCGTGGATTACTAAAACGATACGAAGTCATAAAAAACATATTGTTGATATGACATTCCTTTATAATCCAAAAATTCAGCGTTATCATAATCTTTACAATAAATTTTATGTAGGTTATCTTACTATTGAAAATGCAAAAGATATGTTAAAACTTACAGGTGAGTATAAAGAAGATCAGAGAGTTGTTGTTGCAATAGAGAAGAAACACTCTGATGAGATAGTACTTACTTACTATATTCAAACAGGTCGTAAAGCATTATGGCTCTACTCTGTAGAAGAGGGTAAAATTGTCAAAGAGAAAAAAGATCCTTACGGTATAACTGTAACAGAAGTTTTTCATACTAATAAGCAGATGGATAGTTCATATGAGCTAAATATGACCCATATAAAAGTACTTAAAAAGCTTTTAAAAGATAGATTTACGAAGAGTTAAGACTCTTCGTCATACATAAGGGATGCCGCTTCTGTATATGCATGAAGGGACTCTTTTTTAGTTGTGTGAGAAGAAGTAGTAGATGTTCCTAAAAAGTCTTCTAACTCTCTGTTTCTATCTTGAAGAATAGTTTCAAATTCTTTATTTTTATTATTTTGAACAAGAGTTTCAAACTCTTCTTGTGTTGTCGGTTTATCATCCCTAAAAGTGTTAAGTAGGATATTACTACTATTTCCCATTAAAACTAAGTAGCTTTCTGCACCAAAATCAAACATTACTACACTACTCTTATCATCTATACTCTTTTGAAAACGGATAGAAACTTCTGATTTTGTCTTTGGAGTTGAACTATTTTGTGTGGGCTTCTCTTCTTTTGAACTGTTTGTATTTTGAGTGAAAAGCCAAGAGTTTTTTGCCTTAGTTTGTGAAGCTTGTTTAGGGGCTATTCTTTTTTTAAGATAGAGTAGAATGATAATTCCAATGATTAAAATAGCAACAACGATATAGTAACTTCTTGAAAATTCTTCTGATTTTTTTGTTGGTAGTGCTGAAAGATTTGGCTCTTTCGTAACAGCCATAACACCAGAACGAGTAGCTATTTTTTTACTAAAACGAAGTCTAAGTCCATAAGAATCAGCTGTTTTAGAAGCTATAAGCCTTGTATTTGCTGAGACTGTAGCGACTATCTGTGTCTGATTTTGGAGAGGTGTTATAGTGAGAGAATGTAAAAATTGTGAGTTTACTCTTTTTACTTTTGAAGATTCAATAGTAGCACCCTCTAGTTTAATAATAATTTTGTTAGTACTATTACCCTGTTTAATTACACCAGTAAAAGGGGTGTCAAATGTTATCATTACATCAGCTCTATCACTTCTTTCATAGATATTATAACTAAGTATCTGAGATGCAGAGAGCAGTAGGGGAAATAAAAATAATAAAAATGTTTTCATCATACTCTATAGTCTCTCTTTTGAAAGGTGATAAAGAACAGCACTAGAATCAAGAACTTCATTTATACGAATAGCGAGATTTTTTTCATACACCATGACTTCACCTTTTCCTAAGATTCGTCCATTAACATAGGACTCTACAGATTCACCAGCTGGTTTTTTCAGGTCAATAATAGAACCCTTTTCAAGTTGGAGTATTTCACGAACAGCAAGTTCTGTCTCTCCTAAGTCAGCAACAAACTCGACTTCCATATCTAAAATTCCAGAATAATCCATCCATGAGAGTTCCTCTTCATTAAACTCTTCATGATGTGGAGGATAACTCTTCTTTGTGTTACTCATGAAGTTCCTTAATGGCGATAATTAACTCGTCATCTTCAACTGCAATCGTTTTAATATCATCAACAACTAAATCAAATTCACCAATTTTCTCAAAATGTGGTGTTGCGATAGTGTAGGAGTTTTTATGGTCAGCCTCAGATAAAACTTTGGCACTTCCAATAATTAAGTTTGCAGTTTCGAGTGTCATATCTATCAATGTCTCTTCATCACTCTTATCTTCTTCTAAAAAGAGATAAGATACTCTCTGCATAAATGCTTCATCAGAAGCAATATAAACTCTAAATATTTTGTCGTCTATTGTAGTTATATCAATATATGCAATAAATGTTCTTTTTTTTGATATATCTCCATGGACTTTATGACCAACACGGATTTGATGTATACAAAAGTTTTCGGCAGCTTTTTGTATTGTTGATAGCATATGATTTCCCTCAGTAATTCTATAATTGTCTTTGATTATACTCATATCAAACACAAAGCAAAATTAAATGCTATAATTCTTAAAAAATATATGGAGAAATATGCTTGAACTTGTACTTCTAGGAACTACTGTTGGTATATTGTCTGGTTTTTTTGGCATTGGTGGAGGTACTATCTTAGTTCCTTTACTGCTTGTTTTAGGTTATGAGATAAAAGATGCTATAGGTATTTCAGTTGTTCAGATGGTTTTTAG
>CAZTNH010000044.1:0-8877 GCA_964615395.1 uncultured Sulfurimonas sp. | reverse complement strand
CTCTTATAAGCAAATAGTGTTCTTATTTTGGTATTTCTTTTGGATAGGTACTTAATAGTTTAATCCGTCAATATTTACCAAAGGGGACTAGCTTTGAAAATATTACACCTGAATATATTAAAATTATTGAAGATAAATTAAATAATCGTCCTAGAAAATCACTCAATTGGAGAACTCCAAATGAAGTTTTTTATGATCAAAAAATAGCGGCTTAAAGTAGATTTTGCTACTATTTTTTAACTTAAAAATTGCACTTCAGATTTTAATTTTGGTTTTAAGTGTAATTCACTTAATAATCACAGCTCTATTATTTACTATATAACATTATAAAAGGCATAATTTCTGAAAAAACTACTGCTCTACGACTCTCGTCAGTATGTAAAATAAGAGCTAACATAGTGGCAATATTTTCATCAATATTTGGAACTAACTTTCTTATATCTTCTAGTTTTTCACGTTTATTGACATTTGTAAAACGTTCATATGCAGAGTATGCCTCTTTTTTTGAGAGTTGATAGTAAAGCTTACGACCAAACTCAAAAACTTCAAACTCTTCGTTTTTACCAGTGATAACTTTTGTTTCAAAACCTAAATCGATTTCTATATTTTTTGCTCTTAGATAAGCTTGAAACATCATCGTAAAACCTATTTTTGCATGTGTATAACTCTTTAAAACTCTATCGTAAAAAAGTTCAAAAACTTCACCCTCTTTTCTCAGTTTTTTATACTCTAACATTAAAGACTCAACATAATACTTCGCATACTCTAGGGGAGCTGATTTTATAACAGTATGTCCCTCTTGTGACTCACCCGTAAGCTTTTCACCTAGAAGGATATGAACACCACTTCCATTTACTCCATCTACTTTAGCCTTACAACCCTCAAACCCGATATCACCTAGACCATGGATACCCACAACCTTTTACACAGGCTGACCAGTACATACGAACACGACCACTCTCTAATGCTACATTATCACTCAGGTATTGTGCCATTGCTATTGCATCATTTTTATTCTCTATTACCCCAAATGGACAGTGTTCTGTTCCTGCACAGGCTATTAGATGGTTAAAATAAGGTGTATTTATATTTTTATACTCTTTGAAAAAATCTTCGCTAAGCAGTGCAGGAACATCTTTTACTCCTATAATGTAAAAACTCTGTTCCATATCAAAACGAAGTTCTGAATTTCCATATATTTGCGTTAGATTAGCAGCTTCTATCATAGCACTTCCAGTAAAAATCCCAGAAGGAACAACAACATGAACGCCAATAGTTCCATCTCTAAGTTGAATTTTTCCATGATCTGGTTCTACATAGTCCATCTTAGTCATAGTCTCACCAGCTTTTGCAAAATCTATCCCAGCATTTTCACGAATAGCTTTTGCCATTTCACTCATTCCAACCGCTTCTACAAGAAAATGAAGTCTATTTTTATTACGATTATCTCTAAAACCGTAGCGTTTAAAGAGTTCCGTTATTGAACTAAATGCTGCGAGTACCTCATCTTCATCTTTTAAAAATATATTTGCACTCTTTGCAATAACACCAACACGACCACCTAGATACATGTTATATCCAAACATTCCATCTTTTTGAGCAAGAATAAAACAGCAATCATTTCCATAAACATTACATCTATTTGAGAGATTTCCAGAGATAGAAGTGTTAAATTTTCGTGGAAGAGTTGAAATCCAATCAGCACTATAAAGAAATTTCTCTTGGATTTTAAGAAGTGTATTATGAGAAGGGATTACATTATCAAACGCCAGATCATCAAAAGGATCAGCAACTATACCACGAATATTATCAACACTTGTCTGATAAGAATCTATTCCAACAGTTGCAAGTCTTTGAATGATAATAGGAAGAGAATCAATAGTTAAATAACGAAGTTCACACTGCTGACAAGTTGTTAAATCTATGTAGTCCTGACTAAACTCTTTGGCACACTCACCTATAACCTTTGCCTGATCAGCTCTCATAAAACCACCAGGAATACGAAGTTTTATCATAAATTTCTCAGGTGTTGCAGGTCGATAATAAATACCAAAACATTTTAAAAAGTATGTCTTATCCTCTTCGGGAACTGAATCAAAACCATTTTGGGCATATTCTTGGAGTCTGTCATATGCCTCTTGTGGATTTTTTAACTCTTTTACTTTTTCAATTTTATTTATTTTTTTACTTCTTGCGAGATATGCTTCTTCAAGTGCTTTCATCAACTACATCCATTAGATAATTTTATTCTGTATTTTATCTTTTTTTAATCAGTTTTTCACACTTTTATGATGATTTTTTACTCACTGCTGTAGTTTATACCCTACTCCATACTCTGTTTTAAGATATCGAGCCTGTGTTCCATTGTCTCCAATTTTTTTACGAATATTTTTTATATGGTTATCTAAAGAGCGTTTTGAACTTAAACAGGACAAAGATTCAACTAACTCTTCTCGTCTTATAATGATATTCATATTTTTTATAAATAGCTCTAAAATTTCATACTCTATTGTAGTTAAGTTTAAAATATTTTGTTGAAAATAAATTTTGTCCTCTTTAATATCAAAAACTTTTTTCTCTTCAAATGTTTTAATTTCGCTATTTTTTCCTAATTGTAACCATATCCTAGCCTCTAATTCTTCAAGATCTAATGGCTTTACCATATAATCACTAGCACCATATTTAAAAGCAAGTAGTTTTGATTTTGTATCACTATATGCACTTGTAATGATAATAGGTATAGAAACTCTATTTTTAATGTTTTTCAAAACTTCATATCCATTAAAATCTGGTAAGTTTATGTCAAGAATTAAAAGATCATAATCTTCGTGCTTTACACGAGCAACACCATCAGTAGCAGTAAAAACAGTCTCAACAATAAACCCACAATCTACTAAAAAGTCTGAAATTAATTCAGATGCCAGTTCATCATCTTCAATTAATAGTAGCTTCATTGTCAGCATAATGTCTCCCAAAAAACAGATTTAACAGATTATAGTGGGAATTAGCTGAGATTTATATTATATTATTCTAATTAATTAAAATAAATATAGGTAAATATTATGTTAAAAATGTTGACAACAAAAAATAAGATTTTAATTCCAATGGTTATACTTACTTCAATTCTTATCTTTATAGGAGGAGTCGTTACATATATTAATTACTCTAAAATTCTTTCTCTTAAAACATTAAATGATAAAATTTTATTTAGCTCTGAAATCTCCACTCTTTTACATACACTTCAAATAGAGAGAGGATTATCCTGTGCTTTTGTCATAAATGATGATGAAAAATTTAAGCAAGATATACTTTTTCAAAGAAAAATCACTAACACAGAGATAAAAAATTTACAAAGTTTATTAAGTTCATTATCTTGTAAGAGCTTAAAAAAAGAGACTAACAGACTACTTCACATACTTTTACTCCTTCCAAATTTAAGAAAAGAGATAGATAATCATCAAATAGAAGATAGCCAAATAATCAAATACTATTCTCATGTAAATGCTATATTATTAAATATAATTGTTAACATATCTAAATCTTCGCATTTTCCTATTATTACACAAGACATCCTTGCTTATAGTAACTTTTTATATCTTAAAGAGTACATGGGGATACAAAGAGCTCAAGGTGTTACTATCTTTTCTACAAAAAAACTCGATAGAAAATCTCTTATAAAGTTCTCTACTACTCTTTCTATGGAAAAAAGTAGTGAGAATATGTTTTTACAATATGCATCAAAAGATATGAAAACATTTTATAAAAATCAGATACAAGAGGAATCATTTTTAGATGTTTCTAGTATGGTAAACACTATCCTTTATAAAAAGATAGAAAAATCAGATATTGACTCTAAAGAGTGGTTTTCAACTATAACGAGAAGTTTAAATATCTTAGATGAAGTATCTACATTTATAAAAAAAGAGACTAAGCATAATATTCAGATTGAATTAAAACATTTAAATAAAATTTTTATTCTTCTTACTGGACTTATTCTTCTAAGTCTTTTTACATTTATTTTAATGATAATTGCATTTTTTAAATTGGCTCGTCAAGAGCAGAGACTTAGAGTTGTAATGGATAAATATATCATTAGTTCAACTACAAACTTAAATGGAAAGATTATTGATGTTAGTGAGGCATTTTGTACTATATCTGGCTATACTAGAGCTGAACTTCTTGGAAAACCACACAGTATTATTCGTCATCCAGACACACCTAATGAACTCTTTAGAGATATGTGGTATCGTCTTTTAAGAGGATTATCATGGAGTGGAAAAGTGAAAAACAAAAGGAAAAATGGAAGTTTTTACTGGGTATATGCAAATGTTGAACCTCTTTTTACATCAACAGGAGATATTGATTCTTATATCTCTATACGACTTGATATTACAGAGAGTGAGCTTCTTTTATTAAAAATAGAAGAGGAAGAAGAAAAAAATAAAAAACAAGAAGAGATACTTAGAGAGCAGTCTCGTCTTATACAGATGGGTGAGATGATAAATATGATTGCACATCAATGGAGACAACCACTTAGTGCCATAGCCGCAGCAGCGGGAGCGCTACAAATAAAATCACAATGCAATCGACTCAACCAAAAGACTACAATAGAGATAGCAAATAAGATTAAAGGTTTCTCTTTGCATCTTAGTTCTACAATAGATGATTTTAGAAACTTCTTTAAAACAAACAAGGTTAAAACAGATACAAATTTTCAAACTGTACTCCAGAGTGTACTCTCAATAGTAGAAGGCTCTCTTCATGAAAATAAAATCACATTTAACATAATTGTAAAAGATATAGAGGATTTTTATACCTTTGAAAATGAGTTAAAACAGGTTGTTCTTAACCTTATCAAAAATGCAGAAGATGCATTAGTTGATAACAATATAGAAAAACCACAGATAGATATACTTCTTTCAAGTAAATGTTTTACGATTAGTGACAATGCAGGTGGTGTACCTGAAAATATTATAGATAAAATATTTGATCCATATTTTTCAACAAAAACTAAAAAAGATGGAACGGGACTAGGTCTTTATATGAGTAAAATGATTATTCATGACCATTGTAATGGTCAGATAAGTGTCAAAAATATACAAAATGGTGCTCAATTTAAAATTACACTAGGAAATAATAATGTCTAATATTGATAAAGCAATAGAGTGCTCGCAAGAGTTAACTCTCCTATATGTAGAAGATAATCAAGATGCTAGAGAGATGACAACAATGATACTTGAAGACTTTTTTGATAATCTACTTGTTGCTATTAATGGGGAAGATGCTTATAAAAAATTTATACAACATAAAATAGATATAGTAATCACAGATATTAGTATGCCTAAACTCAATGGCTTGGAACTATGTAAAAAGATAAGAGAGACTAATAAAAATATACCTCTTGTGATACTTTCTGCTCACAATCAAGATAACTTTTCAAAAGACATAATGAAATATGGTGTAAATGAGCATCTACTTAAGCCTATAGATCTCGAAGAGTTAGCAAAACTTATTTATAAACTTACAAAGCACATATTATAGTTTTTAGTATACTTTTGATACTAATCAGATACAGGAGAGAGAATGAATAAAGAGATAATAAATACACTACTAATTAGCTTCACTTTAGCTATCTTATATTTTATTACAGGAAAATTTAGTTTACTATTTTTACACGGTTGTAGTATTATAAATATGGGTATTTTTGCAGCAGAGGGTATTGCACTTGGCTTTATCCTTTTCTTTGGAAAAAAAGTTTGGACTGGTATCTTTATTGGACAATTTTTCTTAGCCTATAGTAATGATATTCCTCTTCTTGTTTCCGTTGGAATAGCTGTAACTAACTCTTTTGAAGCACTCTTAGGATACTGTTTATTTAAAAAATTTAAACTTAATTTGAATTTGAGTACATTTAGAGATATTTTTTACCTCATAGGCATAATAATTTTTATACAACTAATTAGTGCCTCTATCTCAAATACTTTACTTCTAATGAGTGATGTTATTTCAATAAAAGAGTATCTTCAATCTGGTTTCTCTTGGTGGTTTGGAAATGTAATGGGACAACTTCTTTTTACTCCTTTTCTACTTTTAACATTTATAAACTACAAAACTATCCAATGGTCAGAATATTTTGCATATGTTTTTCTCTTTGCATCTATTATTTATTTTTTAGAAATTATTTTAGAGATGAAAAACCTTCTCCTTCTTCTTAGTATCTCTATTCCATTTATAGTATTTGTTGTATCGTATAGAGGTTTTGCATATGGTACTGCGATGAGTATAGTTCTTGCATTAGTCTCTTCTTACTCCGTCTATCTTGGTCATGGTGTTTTTCATTTAAACAATAAATTAGATAACATCATTAACTATAATCTTTTCATACTTGCACATATCTCAATGGTTTTTATTACAGGTGTCCTTTTTGAAGAGAGAAAAAGAAACTTACTTACACTTGAAACTAAAATTTCATTTGAAACAAATAAAAATAAAGAGCAACAACTTCTTCTTTTACAGCAATCAAGACTAGCACAAATGGGTGAGCTGATTGCCATGATAGCACACCAATGGAGACAACCACTCAATAATTTATCTTTAGCAAATCAACTTTTAATCTCCAAATACACAAAAGGAAAACTTGATGATAAAACAGTTATGACATTTAAAGAACATTCACAAAAACAGATAAAACATATGTCAAAAACAATTGATGATTTTAGAAACTTTTTTAAAGCTGAGAAAAAAAGTCAAGATTTTTGTGTCAATGATGTTATTTCTCATATTCTTGATATCACTCAAAACATATATGAAAACCACTCTATAGAATTAAATTTTGTAAAGATGCCTAAACTCTATAGTCATGGCTATCCAAATGAACTAGGACAAGCTATACTTAACATAATCAATAATGCAAAAGATGCTTTAATTGAACTCGATAAAGAGCATAAATATATAGAAATTGAACTTTTAAATAGAGAAAACACGATCTATCTTCTTGTAAAAGATAATGCAGGGGGAATAGCTGAAGATATTCAAGAGAAAATTTTTGACCCCTATTTTTCTACTAAAAAAGATAAAAATGGAACAGGACTTGGACTCTATATGACAAAAATGATAATTGATGAAAAACTACATGGAAAAATCTATTTTTATAATACCGATGAAGGTGTTACATTTGAAATACAACTAAAGGAACTTAACAATGCCACTTAAAAATCTTTCACTTCTTTTTGTTGAAGACGATAGGACTACACAAGAACAGATGAAAATGTTTTTTGAAGATGATGTAAAAGAGTTTTATCAAGCTTATGATGGTAGAGAAGGGTTTCAAATTTTTTTAAACAAAAAGCCTGATATCATTATTACTGATATAAACATGCCCTACTCAGGTCTTGAACTAACACAAAAAATCAAAGAGATAAATAAAAAAACTCCTGTCATTATAATGTCTGCCTATGATGATAAAGAAAATTTATTAAAATCCATCAATCTTTGTACAAATGGTTTTGTAACAAAACCTATAGATATGTCTACTCTGTATCAACAACTTTATAAGGTAGCTTCAGCTTTAAAAACACATAAAGAATTAGAGTATCAAAAAAAAGAAAAAATTGATAATCTCTATAGACTTGCACATTATGATTCATTAACAAATGTTGCAAATAGAAATCTTTTTGATATTGAACTTAATAGAAGTATTGAAGATGCTAAAAAAGAGAAAACAGAGTTCGCACTATTTTTCATAGATTTAGATCATTTTAAAGATATTAACGATACTTATGGGCATGATGTAGGTGACCTTGTACTTCAAGAAGTAGTAAAAAATATTTCTAATCTTATTCATCAAGATGACATTTTAGCTCGTAGAAGTGGAGATGAATTTTTACTTATAATAAATAACAGACCCCATCACTTACACCTTGCAGAACTTGCATCTTCTATATTAAGTAATCTAAATAAATATACCTTATTCAATGATATAAGTATTAAAATTTCTTGTAGTATAGGGATTAGTATGTATCCAAAAAGTAGTAGAAACAAAAGTGAATTACTCAAACTTGCAGATACTGCAATGTGCTATGCAAAACAATCAGGAAAAGCTAAATACTGTTTTGTTGATGAGACATTTGAAGAGATTTCTAATATAGAAGAAAAATATAAAATTATACTAAGTGAAGAACTCTATTGGGATGCGAAAGACTCTTTGCTTATCTATAAAGAGGAGGAGATATATCTCACTAAAAACGAGATTCTCTTTTTAGCATCACTCTTTAATCATCCAAATTATAGAGCAACATATGAAACAATTTATACTTATATTTGGGGTATAAGTTCTGAAATAAAGATAGGAAGAATGAAAACATTAGTCAAAGTCCTAAGAAAAAAACTACCATCAAATATCATAAAAAATATTTTTGCTATTGGATATAAGATAAATACTCAATAATAAAATTTATGAAGTTTGAAATGTCTCAAGTTTTGTATGTAATGTTTCGGTCATACCATTTAAATGTTCTGAAGCAGAGACAATCTCTTCAACACTTCTAGCATTTTCTACAGAAGCTCTATTTATTTCATTCATATAAGTCACTATTGTCTCTACATCTTTTCCTGTATATTCAAAATCTGCTACAGTTTTTTCACTAGCATTTACAGCCAAGTTTACAATGTTTACTGACTCATTTATTTTCACTTCAACATCTTCTGCAAGTGTAGCTAAACCTTGAATCTCTTTTGAATTTTTTCCCATCTCTTGAGAAGCATCTGTAATAGCTTGAACAATAACACTAATAGTTGCATTTATCTCACCAAGTGATTTTTGAGTACGTTCTGCAAGTTTACGAACTTCATCAGCAACAACAGCAAAACCACGACCAT
>CAZTNH010000043.1:0-8953 GCA_964615395.1 uncultured Sulfurimonas sp. | reverse complement strand
TTATATAAATAAAAATAGGAAGAAATATGTCAGAGATTAAAAATGCAACAATAGTTAAAAATGCGAATATCTATTACGATGGTAAGGTTACAAGTAGAACGGTAAACCTTAGTGATGGATCAACTCAATCTTTAGGGATTATGCTCCCTGGTGAGTACACTTTTGGAACAAATGAAGCAGAGATTATGGAGATGTTAAGTGGTGATTTAGAGATTAAACTCCCAAATGAAGAGTGGAAAACACTCAATACTCCTGAGACTTTTAATGTTCCAGCAAACTCATCTTTTGATTTAAAAATTAAAACAGTTACAGACTACTGCTGTTCATACATTAAGTAGGCTCTTATGAGTGCAGCTAGTAAGTTTCATATTTTAATCGTTGATGATGAGAAGTTAAATATTGAATTAGCTGCAATTTATCTCAAAGAGGAGGGATATAAACTCTCCTTTGCTCTAAACGCAAAGTCTGCCATTGAGAGTGTTATGACAAAAGAGATAGATTTAATTCTCTTAGATATAAATATGCCAGAAAAAGATGGTTTTGAGGTCTGTAAGCTCTTAAAAGAGGACTCTAAGAGTAAAGATATACCTGTCATCTTTTTAACAGCACAAACAGATATAGAGTATATCTCACGAGCATTTGAAGTGGGTGGAGTTGACTACATCTCTAAACCTTTTAATGGTGTTGAGTTAAAAGCTCGTGTAAAAACACATCTTCAAACTCTTACAAATCTTCAAGAGATAAAAGAGAAACAGTCAAAACTTGCACAGTTAAGCATAACAGACCCACTTACGAAACTTCATAACTCACTCTATCTTGATTCACAGTTAAGAGGCTATGCTACAAAAAATAAGGCTTACTGGTTTATATACATAAAAATAGATAGATTTGAAAAGATAAATCAGATTTATGGCTTTAATGGTGGAAATAAGATTATCAAAAAATTTGCTAAACTCATAAAAGAGAACACATTTTCAAATGCTACAATAGCAAGATTTTATGGTGCAGGTTTTAGTATATTGATAAATGATTATGAGATGAAAGTTTTAAATGCTCTTTATGAGAAAATCTACAAACATTATAAAAAAGATAAAGAGATGTCGAAAATTTTTAGTTTTTCAACAGTTCTGTATAATGTTAAAGATCCTATGATCTCTACAACTGTCCTGTATAAGCAGTTACAAACAAGTATGCAAAATTTAGAACACTCCGATGAGAGAGTCATTTACATTAAGTAAGTGACTCTATTTTTCGGATAAGTTCTTTTAAATGATCCTCTAGTAAGATTTTGTTTGTTTTAAAATCCTCCTCACTCCAATCATCTAAACTATGTTCAAATTCAGTTGCTAACTTATAGAGTAGATCAAATTTAAAGTTACCTGTTATACCTCGGATAGAGTGTGTTATATCTTTATCTATATCTCCACTCTCTAGTTTTTGTAAAATATTTTGAGAGCTACTTACAAAACTACCAAGCAGTTTAAGAATTATAGCTTCATCTGAAATATTTAAATGTTTGCATATTAAAGGGATATTTACATTATCATACTCTTGAATTAATGGTTCTTCTAAGGGCTTTGTATAGGTAGTCAGTATCTTATCTAGCTCTACTGGAACGATAGGTTTATGAAGAGAGTCATCAACTCCTGCTTCTTTAAAAGAGATAATATCTGCTTCAATAACATTTGCTGAGAGAGAAACAATAGGTTTGTTATAACCCTCTTTACGCAAGATTTTTGTAGCACTTACTCCATCAAGAACTGGCATATTAATATCCATAAAGATAATATCATAGCTATCATTGCCTATCGCTTCATCAACTGCTTCTTGACCGTTATTTACTATTGTAAATTTTAGGTTTCTCTCTTCTAACATAATAGAAATAAGCATTTGGTTTGTTTCATTATCTTCTGCTATTAATATATTTCCATCATACTGTTTAGAACAGCACTCTTCATCTACAACATCAGTTGAGATAATTTTGTTTTTCATGTTTGTAAGTGTTATCAATTTATCAAAAAGAGCTGAACCTGTCATAGGTTGCTCTAAAAAGTGAAACTGTTTGTGTGAACACTCAAATCTTTCTCCAGAGCCTTCAACATAAATAAGTTGTAAATTTTTGTGTATATCTAGTTTCTTTTTACACGATTGACTATCAAAGAGTTTTGCACAAACGATAAGAATATCAGTAGTATCATCTATCTCATCTAATGAGTGAATCTTGTTAAATGGGCACTGCCATGCGTCAAGATAAGAGTAGAGTATATTGTTTATGGCACAAAATATTTTATTTTCAGGTTCAAGAATAGAGATACTAATAGCACCTTTATTGATAGACTTTGTGATAGCATGACTTTTATCTATAACATCTAGTTCAAGTGTAAAGTAGAACTCACTCCCCTTTCCTTTTTTAGATTTTACTTTTAACTCTGAACCCATTATCTGTATATATTGACTACTTATAGAGAGTCCTAGACCTGTACCACCGAACTCTCTACTGATTGAGTTATCAGCTTGAGAAAAAGCAGAAAAGATAGTTGAGAGTTTATCTTTTGCGACACCAATACCACTATCTTTTACACTAAAGTTTATTTTAGCCTTGTTGTTTAAGAGAGACTCTAGTGATATTTTTACATTTACTTCCCCATTTTGTGGTGTAAATTTAACAGCATTACTTATAAGGTTGTTGATAACTTGTTTGAGTCTTTGAATATCACATTTAAGTAGTTGGGGAATGGTTGTATCTATGTAGATGTAGTAGTTTAAATTTTTCTTTTTAGTAAGAGACGCAAATGTAGAGACAGTAGCTTCCATCTCTTTAAAAAGATTTGAGTCAGTCTCATAGAGTGTAAGTTCACCACTCTCAATTTTAGAGTAATCTAGGATATCATTGACTACACTCAGAAGTGTTTGCCCACTTTTGTGAATAATCTCAACATAGCGTTTAGAGTCTTTATCTAAATCTTTACGCGTTAAAACATCTGTAAATCCCAAAATACCATTAAGAGGTGTTCGTATCTCATGGGACATATTTGCTAAGAATGATGATTTTGCTTGTTCTGAAGCATTTGCTTTTAGGATGGCATTTTCAAGGTTTGTTATATCGTAGAGGTTGATAATATAGGAGTTGTCTATATTTGTAACTTTTACATTAAAGGTACGAATAACTCCATCTTTTGTAAGCATTTTCGCTTTTCTATCATTTTCAGACTTATCTTGTGCTGCATCATCTATCCAGTTTGGGTACTTTGATGGATAGATATAACCATCCTCTTCTATGAAAAGGTTACAGATACAGTCATGCTGATTTTTAAAATCCTCAAAATCTTTAAAATTAAAGTAGTGAAACAGTTTCTTATTGGCGTTTAACATACCTTCTGTTTTTGATGAGAAGAGTACAATACTATCTTGATTGTCAAAGATAGCTTTGACTAACTGCTCTTTCTCTTTAAGGCGTTTTTTTGATTCTATCTGCTTTGTTACATCCTGACGTATGGCAATAAACTCTTTTATGTTGTGATGGTTGTCAAAAATAGGCATAACAGTAGCATTTACATGGTAGATTGAGCCATCTTTTGCTCTATTTGAGAGGACTCCTTTCCAAACTTTACCATTTAAAATAGTACTCCACATTTTCTTAAAGAGATTTTTTGAACCACTTTTATCTCTAATCATATTATGATTTTGACCAAGCATCTCTTGGCGTGTATATTTACTAGTACGACAGAAGTTATCATTTACATAGGTTATTATTCCATTTATATCAGTTTTAGAGACTAGTGATGAGGCATCAACTACATCTTTGTACTCATTAAGAAGTTTTAAGTTTTCATTTAACTCTATTGATGTTTGTTCTATAAAATGAGTAAGAGCATTAAATGTAGAGTTATCTAAGTTTTTGTTATCCTCTTTTAAAAGTTGTTCCCTTTTTGAAACTTTTGTACTCTCTGAGAGAACAAGTATGGTTGTTGTGCAGTTTAAAAGAGCATTGTCTCCAGTTGTACTATAAAACTCTCCATAGGTAAAGAAACCAGCTGTAGGGGCTATGGCTTCAAACTGTTTAAACTCGTTTTCTAAAGTTTTTCCAAGAAGAGTTTTTCTTGCAATACAGGAGTAGATAAAGATTGCTTCTGCTGGGTTTTTATGTATCTTTTTACTAATGATATTTGAACCACTAATAACACTCGATGCATTAGAAAAGCCAAACTGTACTTTTTGTCCCTCTTTGAGAGGAGCAGCAAAGATGATGTTATCATCCAAAAGCCCCATAGGAGTTCTAGCTACAACAGTTTCACCCTCTTTAAAAAGCAGTTGAAAGTTTGAGAGTTCAGCTGCATTATCTTTAAAGATAGTCTCACCGAGATAACGTTTGAAGATAGTTATAGCATTTTCATTATCTATCTCTTTAAGGAGATTTGCTTCTGCTGATGTAATGGTAAACTCTTTACCAATAGGTGTCCAGTTTAGGTTGTATCTATTGTCTGCAAAAAGATTTTTTCCTGAGAAAGAGACAGCAACAGCCCCAGTTTTAAAAATTTTATCTTCTAAGAAAATATATGTCTGTTTGAGTAAAAAATTATCTCCAGCAAGACCACCTGCAATAATTAATTTTGGTGATTCTTTTTTTATACCCTTAATAAAGCCCTCATAATCATCACCTTTAAGTCCCTCACTTAAAACAATAGCTGCCTTGGTGTTTTTAGAAGTGATAGCTTTTGATAAGGTTTTTCCTGCTTTTTTAGTGATATTTTTACTATATATCGCTTTGAGTTTTGTGTTTGTAAAGAGAGTAAGACTTATAACAGTTGAGTTGTCATGTATCCTTGCATGTGATATCTCTCCTGCTGTAGTAGTTCCTATAATAAGGGAATTTGGAAAACTCTTTCGTATCTTTTGTAAAAGTTTTTGTATTTTATCTCTGTTTGTTAGTGATGTAAAAATTTGGATAAGAGAAGAGCTATATTTTGCATTTAAAGAGTCTTGAACAGCTTCTTTATACTCTTTTTTTTGTGATACTAAAAACGTTAGATGTTTCATACTACGCTCCTTTAGATATATTGTTGAACAAGGTTATTTAGAGTCGTCTCATCTAAAGCACCAGAAGCTCTATAGACCTCTTTGCCATCTTTAAAAAGAATAAGTGTTGGAATACTTCTTATTGAAAATCTTGCTCCTAAATTCTGCTCATTTTCAGTATTTACTTTAACAAAAAGAGTTTTAAGAGGAAAGTTTTGAGCTGATTTTTCAAAGTTTGGTCCCATCATCTTACATGGACCACACCAAGGTGCCCAAAAATCAACGATTACAGGAATGTCACTATTGACAACTACTTCATCAAAGTTAGCATCTGTTAGCTCTATAGGTCTTGTATCTAGTAGGGATTTTTTACATTTACCACAGTTGGCTTTTTTGTATGACTCTTTTTGGGGAACATTATTTACACTTAAACAGTGTGGACAGATTACTCTCATTTTTTTTCCTTTATTAGTTTATAGGGTAGTTCTAAAAGTGTTTGAGTTCCATTATCTACAGAACTCATGGTTATTTGACCTTTTAGATGTTGTGTTATGATAGTGTGACACATGTAGAGACCAAGACCAGTACCATTTTTACTCTTTGTAGAGAAGTATGGTTCAAAAACTTTTTTTAATGTCTCTTTCTCAATCCCACCAGCATTATCTTTGATTAAGATAGAGATATGTGACTCTTTAGCATCAATTTTCACATCAATTTTCTTATTTTTCATTTTCTGTTCAGAAAAAGCATCTATAGAATTTTTTATAATATTTATTATACTCTGCAGTAGCTCATTTTTGAAAGTTTTTATAGTGAGCGACTCTTGAATCTCTACGGTGTACTTAATCTCACATTGATGCATCTCCTCTTTTAAAAAAAAGATTGAGCTATCAAAAAGTGAGAGTAAGTTTACATCGGTACAGAGCTTGTTTGGTTTAAAGTAGTCTCTAAAATCATCAATCGTGTCAGATAAATAAGTAGTTGTATTTTGAATCTTTTCAAAAGCTTCATTGATACTATTTTCAGTGAGAGTATTGAGCTCTTTTTTTATCTTTAGTGTAGCCATAATTGTGTTTATAAGTGAGAGTGGTTGTCTCCATTGATGTGCAATCATAGCTACCATCTCACCCATAGCAGCACTACGAGAAGAGGCAAGAATTTTTTCATGGGTCTGTGCTAGATGTTTTGAGTCAGTTATATTCTCTCGAAAAATTATAAAGCCTATATGCTTACCTTTCGCACTATATTCAGGAATAAGGGTACTTTTAAAACATATCTTATGTCCATGAGCACTTAGTGTACTCTCTTCAAAGTTTAATACTCTTAACTCTTGCATAGCTTGAACTAACTGCATCTGAAGTTTCTTTGGCATATTGTATTTTTCATGAAAAAGGAAGTTTTTATTGAGAAGTTCCTCTTTGTCATAGTTGAGGAGTTTTAAAAGTGCTTGGGATACATCTATAATACGAAATGTTGGGTCAAACTTAATAACAAGTACTTTTTTATCTATAGTGTCACGTTCTTTAATAAGATCAGAATTTAACTCATTTATAATCTCTATGTTTGTTTCTAAGAGAGAGGTTGTGCTCGCCATAATTGTTTGGTCTGTGAGTATAAGTGCTACTAAGCCTTTCTCTTCATCAAAGGGAATGATGCTAACATCTTGCTGCATATACTTAAAGAGAGCATTTTTAATCTGATTTATTTTTATGGGAATAAGATACTTTGATGTACTTGCAGTATAAAAAGTTGGTGTTTGAAGTCGTAGGGCTGTTCTGATTTTTCTTTTAAGTGTTTTAGAACCTATCTTAAAGACATCATCAAGTTTTTTATTGAGTATATCAACTTCTTTTATTTTACTGTGATGTTCTAGCCATTTATTGTAGTGGTAAACATAGAGTTCTTCATCTAAAACTATAATACCATTGTCGATATTAGCGACAATCTTTTGAGCTATATCAAGAGTTCTAATATGCTGTTGAGTTTTGTTTTGAGCCATTGAATCGATTCATCTTTTGTTAATATAAAAATTTTACCATTGATCTTTTGATCTTGAAAATTTAAATCTGTATCTATTACAATCACTTGTGAGTAGTGTTGAAAAGTCGGTGTTTCATGTATGTTTGTCATAAATACTTTCGTAAGACTAGGAAGTGAAAAACTAACTTCTGTATCCATCTCTTGGGATAGTTTTGTTGTAAGTGAAGATGTGAGAACATTTGTGAGTTCTAAGATAGCATCATCAAGATCCTCTTTATCATCTAACTCTAAATGTTTAGCTAAGTTTTCAGCACTTGTTTGATCGATAAAAAAAGCACTTTCACCACTAAATTCACCACTAAAAGATTGTGTAGCAAAGAAATAACTTTCACTTTTAAGTTCAGCAAATGTAGAGAGAAGTTGGTTGGTACTGATAACACTTATGTGAGGAATACTTAAAGATGCAAAGGCATCAATCATATCTGCTACAACAGCAGTAGCATTTCCATAAGCTACATTCATTAACTCTTGTAAGACATCTTTTTCATCATCACTTAGTTCATAATCAGGCATTAGATTATCTCCAAAATCTCTTTCATTTTGTCTACATTAATCGGTTTTTGAATATGAAGTTCAGCTCCAGCTGCAATAACACGCTCTTTCGCTCTCTGTTGTATATCTGCTGAAACTACTACTACTTTTGCTTTTGTATTGATTTCTAAGAGCTTAGGAAGTGCTTCATAGCCATCCATCACAGGCATAGTTAAATCTAAAAAAACTACATCTGCTTTCTCTTGGGACATTATCTCAAGAGCTTCTTGCCCATTGGTAGCTTGAAAAATTTCACTCTCACCAATATGTGCTTTTAAACTTTTTATAAGACTTAATCGTGCAAGTTTAGAATCATCGACAACAAGGTATTTCATTAGTTTACCTTAAAAGACTCTATGCTCTCAGTCATACCAAAGTCAGGATGTCTTTGTGGATCTAAAACAATTTGTGCAAGTTTATTGTTGTCATGATTAACAATGATAGGTGCTAAAAAGTTTATTGTTGATTTGTCTAAAGGTTTTTGAATAATTAAGATATTGTAAACACTGATATTTGATTTTTCAGTAATCTCAAGGAGTATTTTAATATCAGATGGGATATCAAAAGAGTACTCTCTTAGGGCATAAGGATTAACGATTGTAAAAGATATATTATCATTTTCAGTATCTTTGAGTGTTGAAAAAAGTTCATCTACCTCAATTATTTCGACTTTGTAAGTATCAGGAAATCCTAATAGTTCACCTCTAATGTCATAACTCATTTTGTATCCTTTTAGAATGATCCCTCTTCGTACTTTAAGCTAGAAGCTATTATGTATAGGGGAGCTGTTTTTATTGTTGATATATTATAGCACTCTCCTACTCCAAAAGCAAATGATGTTCCATCTTTTAAAAGAGTTACTCCATCACTCATATCCACAAAACTAAGACGATTGTTCTCTAAAAGTTTTGCATCACTTATAGAGTTGAAAATGAGAGTAACTGTTATCCAGTCGTGAGCTCTTGCAGCATCTTGCACTGCAAAAATTAATTTTATGTTTATAGGGCTAACAATCTCTAAAGAGCGAAATTCAGCATCTTTGAAGTGGTTAAAACGCTCTAGGTCTATTGGCAACCAACACACTCCATACTTCTATCTTCTACATCATTTGCAACTTCTGGTGACTGTGAACGTAGATAGTAAGTCGATTTAAGACCCAGTTTCCATGCAAGCATATAGATCTCATTTAGGTAACGTCCACTCGCTTTATCTAGTGTTATAAAGATGTTGAGTGATTGCCCTTGATCTATCCATTTTTGACGAATTGCAGCAGCTTTAATAAGAACTGTCTGGTTCAAGTCATATGCTGGAGTATAGTAGCTCCAAGTCTCAGGAGAGAGTTTAGGAACTACAACAGGAATAAGTC
>CAZTNH010000042.1:0-9211 GCA_964615395.1 uncultured Sulfurimonas sp. | reverse complement strand
ATTATGTTTCTGGTAAACGTGTTATCAATGCTGAGTCTAAACAAGCTATGCGTGACATCCTTACTGAAATTCAAGATGGTCGTTTTGCAAAAGACTTCATCCTTGAAGGTCAAGCAGGTTACCCTCGTATGAACGCTGAGCGTACAAATGATCAAACTAAGTTAATTACTGTAACTGGTAACAAACTTCGTGAAATGATGCCTTGGATCTCTGCTGGTAAAATAGTAGACACTTCTAAAAACTAATCATTTTTACTTTCTGAGTATCATCTTCGGATGATTTACTCAGTCCCTTAACTCTCTTCTTAAAAATATCTCATTTTAAATCAAAGATTTTAAAAATGCTTGTAAATACTCCGTGTTAAACTTACCTACCATACTCTCATCTTGAAGCATAAATTTTAATGCCTCAAAATATGTAAATCGTTTTCTATATGGTCTCTCATTTGTTAGCGCATCAAATGTATCACATATCCCTATGATAGAAGCCTCTTCACCTATCTGTTGTTTAAGTAGTTTGTTTGGGTAACCACTATCGTCATAGCGCTCATGATGATGTGCAATCGCATCAATAATATATGGATCATGTATATGGTTGTGCTCTACAATTAAAACACTCTCTTTTGGGTGATTATGAATGATTTCTATTTCATCTGAATTGAGAGGAGTATTTTTATTTAAGATATTTTGATTAATAGTTTTTACCCCAATATCGTGTAATAATCCAGCTATCCCAATTCGTACAAGTTTTTCATGCGAAAAATTTAAAGCGTTTCCAAGGTTAATAGCATAAATAGCGACATGTAATGAGTGGATAGCTAGATTGTACTCATGAGAAAAATAGTTTACACTCTTTTTTAAAAAAGTCCTGTTTTTTTCAAAAATATAAATAATAGTCTCAACTATTTGAGTGATACAGAGTTGAGTATCTTCTCTAAAGTACTCTGATAGAAGATAAGTATAGTTTTTTTCATTAACAGTATAAAGATATTGTAAAATTTTGTCATTGTTACCAAGACTCTTAGAGATAAAATGTTGAACATTAAGACAATTAAGTTGCTTATGTATTAAAACATAGAGTTTAGTATGTTTAGCAAGTCTATCATATATATTTTTAGATATAAAAGTATTTTTTTTAATAACAGGAGTAAAATCAGCACCTTTTTTTATAGAGATATCAAATGCTAAGTTAGATTCTAATTTAAGATTTTTTATATCAAAAGGAGTGTATTTATATTTACTATTAAAATTTTCTTGTAAAGTCTGCTTCATAAATTTTAGTATATCAAATTTACTTTAAAAAGAAAATTTAGTATGGTACTTTTGGAACAATAACTTTAAACATTAGTTTAATTCAAGTCTCTGGGCTACCTCTTCAAGGGAATAGACTTCAGTTTTTCCACTCTTTAATTCATCAATATATTTATTGGAAATCATCTCATCTAATGTATCAAAATAAGTACTTACAGCTTTGTGGAGTTTAACTATTTATCAACATTTATCATAAACTATCAAGCCTAAAAATAACAGAACATATACTCTATTATCTCAGATAAAAGAGAAAGTGTCACTTAAGTTTGATATAATCACTTTATGAAAAAAAGAATCTTTGTAACGGCTACAAATACTGACATTGGGAAGACCTATACAACTCTAAAAATTTTAAGAGAGTATGCTTCTCGTGGTTTACGGGTTGGGGCTATAAAATTTGTTGAGACTGGGGTGAAAGATGGCGTTTACCCTGATGGTTCGCTTTTACTTCAGAACTTAAAAGAGTTAAATCCTGCTTTTAGTGATTTTAAAGTGGAAGATATTGTTCCTATATCTTATGAGCTTCCTGCTGCACCTTACATCGCTTCACAAGGAAAAGCTCTTGATTTTGAGTGTTTAAATGCAGCAATAGAGAAGATAGAAAATATCTGTGATGTTTTAGTTATAGAGGGGGCTGGTGGGCTTTTTGTGCCTGTTGATGGCAACTTTATGATGATTGATTTGATTCAGTTTTTCGGTGCTACAGGGCTTTTAGTGACACACTGCTCTCTTGGTTGCATAAACGATACACTCTTAAGTCTTCAAGCCCTACAGAGTAGAAATATAGATGCAGCGATGGCGTTTAACTGTCGAAAAACTGATAGTGACTTCTCTGTAGTAAGTGAGCCTTTCTTCTTACATAATGACATAGAGGTTTTAAAAGTTGATGATGACATTGACACTATCTGTGATGTCTTGTATAATTTCTAAATTAGTTTATAAAAGAGGGTATTTATGGCACACTTAATTCGTACAGATGATTTTACAAAAGAGGAGATAGAGGAGATTTTAGCTGATGCTAAAACTTTTAGTGATGGTCGTTTTGAGGATATACTTAAAAACAAGATAATCATTACACTCTTTTTTGAAAACTCTACACGTACAAAGTCATCTTTTGAGATTGCAGCGAAGCGTTTAGGTGCTGAAATGGTTCATCTTGATGTAGCCAAATCTTCTACTAAAAAAGGGGAAACTCTTGTAGATACAGCAATGAACCTTGATGCTATGGGTCCTCATGCTATCATCGTTCGTCATCAAAACTCTGGTGTACCAAAGATACTTTCTAACTACACAAACGCCAGTATCTTAAACGCTGGAGATGGTGCACATGCCCACCCTACACAAGCACTTTTAGACCTTTACACTTTAACAGAGCATTTTAAAGATGTACGTGGTAAAAAAATTGCTATAGTTGGAGACATCAAAAACAGCCGTGTTGCTAACTCAAATATCGAACTCTTAACTCGTTTTGGGATGGAAGTGATACTTGTCGCACCCCCTCACTTTCTTCCAAAAACATCTCTGCGAACAACTCATTTTTTAAGTGAGATTGTAGATGAAGTAGATGCTATTATGAGTCTTAGAACACAGACTGAACGCCACTCTTCACAGAGTTATGCCTCTTTGAAAGATTATGCGAGTGATTTTTGTATAACTGAAGAGCTTATTGGTGATAGAGATATTATCTTACTTCATCCTGGTCCTGTTCATAGAAACATAGATATAACAGATGCTCTTTTAGATGACAAACGTTGTAAAGTTTTAGAGCAAGTCTCAAATGGTGTAAACATCAGAATGGCGATTTTGAAGAAACTTATCGCCTAAGTTATATGGATTTTGAGCTACTAAACACTCTTGGAAAAGAGAGAGAACCTTTTTTATTTATAAGTGATTTTAAGGCTCAAAAATTAGAAGTGATTTTACTGAAAGATTTAGCTCAAAGTGATATAGAATTTTCAATAGAAGAAAATTATAGCTATAAAAAACATCCACATACTTTTACATTTCAAGCCCCCGATTTTAATAGCTACAAATTAAAGTTTGATAAAGTGATAGAGAAGATAAAAGCGGGTGAGACCTATATTTTAAACCTAACACAAGCTACAAAGATAGAGAGTTCTCAAACACTTAAAGAGATTTATTCTCTAGCAAACGCCCACTATAAACTTAGATATAAGGATAAGTTTGTCTGTTTTTCTCCTGAAAAATTTATTCAGATAGATGAGAATGTCATTAGCACTTTTCCTATGAAAGGAACTATTGATGCCTCGATAGAAAATGCTAAGCAGAAGATTTTAGAAGACACTAAAGAGATGGCAGAACATATAATGATAGTGGATATGTTACGAAATGATTTAAGTATAGTCTCTACAGATGTTCGAGTAGAGAAGTTTCGATATATCTCTGAGATTGATTCAGGGGAGAAGAGACTACTTCAGGTGAGTTCACACATAAGTGGAAACTTACAGGAGAATTGGCAGGAGAGTGTAGGGACAATTTTAAAAGCACTTCTTCCAGCAGGAAGTATAAGTGGTGCACCTAAAAAATCCACTTTAGAGATCATAGAGGAAGTTGAAGAGTATGAGAGAGTTTTTTTTAGTGGAGTCTTTGGTATTTTTGATGGGGAGAGTTTAGATAGTGGAGTGATGATACGCTTTATAGAAAAAACTTCGCAAGGGTATATCTATAAAAGTGGAGGGGGCATTACCCTTGATAGTGATGTAGATTCTGAGTATAGAGAGTTACTAGACAAAATATATTTTCCATAGAAGCCCTTAAATAATAGATATAATTTAGAATTATTAGCTATAATTATTGTAAAAATTAGGATATTGTATGTATATAGAAGATTTAAAGTTCTCACTTTGGGCAGATTTTATCGAAAGAGATTATCTAGATAATGAGTTTAAAACATTGATAGAAAAAAAAGTTATCAATGGTGCTACTTCTAATCCTGCAATTTTTAAAAATGCTATTTTAAACTCCCCTGCATACAAAGAGCAGATAGATTCTCTTGGCGATATTGATGCAAAAGAGAAGTATGAAGCTCTTGCTATTTATGACATAACAAAGGCAGCAGATACTCTTCGTCCACTTTATGATAATGGAGATAGTGGTTATGTAAGTATAGAGGTTGATCCTCTCTTATGTGATGACTCTAAGGCAACGATTTTAGAGGGAAAAAGACTTTTTAAAACTATAAATAGACCAAATGTAATGATAAAAGTTCCTGCAACTTTAGCAGGTTACAAGGCGATGGAAGAGTTGACTTCAGTTGGAATCCCTGTAAATGCTACTCTTATCTTTAAAAAAGAGCAGGCTATCTCTTGTGCAAATGCTTTTAAACGTGGTACATATAAGTATGATAAAGAAGTTGATACTGTTATTAGTGTATTTGTAAGTCGTGTTGATCGTGCTTTGGATAAAAAACTTGCAGAAAAAGGGATAGCTATAGCACTTAGTGGTATCTATAACTCAGCAGATATTTATGCTGCTGTTGAGCAGATGGGTGTAAGTGGATGTCGTACACTTTTCGCAAGTACAGGGGTGAAAGATGACTCTCTTCCTGCACACTATTATATCGAGCAGTTATTGGCTTACAACAGTGTAAATACTGCTCCAGTTGAAACTATCTTGGCATTTGATAAGGTAGGAACAACTAAGGCAGCACTACCAATAGAGAAGTCTGTAATAGATGCTCACTTTACTGAAATAGAAGAAGCAGGTATTGATTTTGAAATGATTTTAGATACTTTAATAGAAGATGGTTTATTGTCATTTAAAGATTCATTTAGAGATATACTGGAGTCACTATGAATACAGATATAGATACAAGTAAATTAACATTTGAGCAGTTAAAAAAAGTAAGAATGCACCTGAAAAAAATGATTGAAGTTGGTGGATCAGATTTACACATAAAAGCAAATGCTGTAATGCGTGCTCGTATCAATGGAAATATAGTACAGTTTTCAGGTGGAATATTTTCTAAAGATGATGCTATGACTTTTGCAAAAGAGCTTTTAAAAGGGCGTTTCGCAGAGTTTGTTGAGAAAAAAGAGCTCGATTTAGTCTATCCTTTTGATGAAAACAATCGTTTCCGTGTTAATATCTTTTTTCAGATGGATGGTGTTTCGGCAGTCTTTCGTGTTATTCCTGTAAAAATACCATCTTTTAATGAACTTAATTTACCTGAAATTGTTAGAAGTTTTACTAAAAAAGATCGTGGTCTTGTTCTTGTGACTGGGGTTACAGGTTCAGGAAAATCAACAACACTCGCAGCACTTATTAATGAAATAAACCTTACAAAAAAACAGCATATTATTACCATTGAAGATCCTATTGAGTTTGTTCACAAAGATAGAAACTGTATCATAAATCAACGCTCTGTTGGGCAAGATACACTTACTTTCGGTACAGCACTTCGTGCTGCACTTCGTGAAGATCCAGATATTATTTTAGTTGGAGAAATGCGGGATAAAGAGACAATAAATCTTGCACTCCATGCAGCAGATACAGGGCACTTAGTCTTTTCAACTCTGCATACTATAGATGCAAAAGAGACTATAAATCGTATCATTGCACAATTTCCAACTGATGAACAAAATCGTGTAAGACTCTCTGTTGCAGGTGTTTTACAAGGTGTAATTTCGCAAAGACTTGTGCCTACTCTTGATGGTGGTAGACGTGCAGCTATGGAAGTACTTGTCCGAACACCTAGAATTGAAAAGCTCATTATGGAAAATCGTGATTATGAGATACGTGATGCTATAGAAGCTGGAAAAGAGCACTATAAATCTCAGAGTTTCGATCAATCAATTTTAGATTTATACAATGATGGTATTATCTCAAAAGAGCAGGCTATGAAAAATGCTACAAGTGCTTCAGATTTAGAGCTAAAAATTAGTGGTTTAACAAGTGGTAAAGCAGGTGAAAACTCAACAGATTCTGCAATTACAGAAATCTCACAAGATGATGAGGATGTTTTTGATTTAAAGTAAGATTTAAAATATAAGTGGGTATAATTGCGACCATTTTAAAACACAAGGATTCTATATGTTAGAAGGTATAATTAGAGAGAGTATGACAACAGGTGCTACAAGAGCATTACGTCGAGATGGTTATCTAATTGCGAATATTTACGGAAAAGGTCTTGAGAATATCAATGCTGCATTCAAAATGAATGAATATATCCGTACTGTTCGTAACAAAGAGAGTATTGCATTTCCAGTAAGTATTGATGGTAAAGAGATGAATGTAGTTGTTCAATCTTACGAGTCACAAGCAGTAACTGGTAACCTTTTACATGTTGATTTAATGGTAGCACAAGCTGGTCTTGAAACTACTTATAATGTTCCAGTAGTGCCAAAAGGTGAAGCAATTGGTCTTAAAAATAAAGGTCTTGTTCATATTGCTAAACCACGTTTAACTGTAAAATGTACTATTGAAAACCTTCCAAATAGCGTTGAAATCGATGTTACACCAATGGATACAGGTGATTCTAGACTAGTTCGTGACTTAGATGCTATTCCTAATGTTACTATACTAGATTCTGATCGTGTAGCTCTAGTAAGTATTATTAAAGCTAAATAATTATGTTAATAGTCGGTCTAGGAAACCCTGGTTCCGACTATGAATATACACGCCATAATATTGGCTTTATGGTAGTTGATGAGCTTATTAAAAAGTTCAATGCTTCAAATGTCTCCTCTTCATCTTTTTTAGGTGACTGTTATAAATTTCAAAATCATTTTTTATTAAAACCACTTACTTTTATGAACCTCTCTGGGAAGTCAGTTATAAAAGTTAAAAATTTTTATAAACAAGAAAAAGTAGTTGTAATACATGATGATTTAGATCTGCCTTTTGGTGCTATTCGCTTTAAACTTGCTGGTGGTCATGGTGGTCATAATGGTTTAAAATCTATTGATGAACATATCTCTAAAGAGTATATTCGAGTTCGCTTAGGTATAGGTAAACCTGAACATAAGGGAGAAGTTTCTTCTTATGTTTTAGGTAATTTTTCAAAAGAGGAGGAGTTATATCTTCCTGAGTTAATAGAAAAAGCATCAAAAGCGATAGAGTTTCTTTTAGAGAACTCTATGTCAGACACAAGTTCTCTTTTTTCACAAAAAAAAGCTCCACAAGTAGTGTAGATGTTAGCATTTAGATATATTGCGTATCATTATCTAAAGTATTTTGTGATTATTTTAGGAGCATTAGTCCTTTTTATGGTCGGTTTTGATTATATGGGAAATATCGACTCTCTTCCAAAATCTGCCAATCTTTTGGTAATTTACCTTGTATATAAAAGTTTTTTTGCTATTGATATGATTTTACCAATGAGTTTAGTTTTTGCTATGATAAGTACAAAAATATTTTTGATTCGTTCTAATGCTTTGGTCTCTTTTTTTTCTCTAGGTTACTCAAGAGTAGATATATTAAAGCCTTTTATGGCTGTTTCAACTCTGATAATACTCTTTTTCATTGGACTCCATACATCTTCAAATTTCGCTCATGCTAATGAGTATGCTTATAATATCCGTCAAAATTCTCAATATTTAAGTTCTACACGAGACCTTTTCTTTACATATAAAGGTCAATATGTCTATTTTTCAAAAATGCTTCCATTACAACAAAGAGCAGAAAATATTCGTCTTTTTAGTGTTAAAAATGGCTCTTTACAAGAAGTTTTAATAGCTAAAGAGGCAAGATATAGAGATGATTCTTGGTATATAAAAAGTGCAGATATTATAACTAAACCTGATAACTTAAGTTCTGCTTCTGATGGAATTAAAGTTACACAAGGGAAAGATTTAAAAATACTTCATGGATTTAAACCGAAGATTTTAGATCAAGTTTATGAGGGTAGAGTTGATTTTACTATTGGTGATGCGATGGATGCTATCATGATTTTAGATGAGCAAAATATTAATACAAGTAGTATTAAAGGTGCATTATATAAAATATTTATATATCCTTTCTTTGCACCTCTTTTGATTGTGATAATCTTTTTCTTTGTTCCAATGAGTGTTAGATTTTTAAATGTTTCACTTTTTAGTTTTGCTGCAATCCTCTCAACTCTTATGGTTTGGGCTATTTTATTTGTTCTTACAAAACTTTCAGATACTAAAACTATTCCAAGTGAAGTAGGGGTGATTGTCCCTATTGTTATACTCTTTTTGATTGCATTAAGGCAGTATAAATATTATGGAGATAAAGCTTAACTCACTTATAAGCACATTTTAGATAAAATCACTTAAAAAAGAATTCGGAAATTTTTATGATTGATTTTAAACACTTAGCAAATAAATACAAGACTCCTCTTTATCTCTATGACTTAGATTATATGAGTGCTCAATATGATGAACTTAAAGAAGCATTTAAGGGAAGAAAATCTATTCTCGCTTATGCTGTAAAAGCAAACTCAAACCTTAGTGTAGTAAAACACTTTGCAAAGATGGGAAGTGGTGCGGACTGTGTCTCTATTGGTGAGGTAAGACGTGCTTTTCTTGCAGGTATTCCTGCATATAGAATTATCTTTTCAGGTGTTGGTAAAACGGATGATGAGATAACAGAAGCGATAGAAAAAGATATTTTATATATCAATGTTGAATCTGCTGCTGAGTTAGATAGAGTAGAGATGATGGCTAAAAAGCTTGGAAAAGTCTCTCGTATTAGTATCCGTGTCAATCCAAATATCGATCCTAAAACTCACCCATATATCTCTACAGGTCTTCATGACAACAAGTTTGGAGTTGACTTAGGGACTGCAAAACGTATGTATATCATGGCAAATAACTCTGAGCATTTAGATCCAGTAGGGATTCATTTTCATATAGGTTCTCAACTTACTGAACTCACACCTATCCGTGAGTCTGCTGAGATAGTGGCCGATTTAGTTC
>CAZTNH010000041.1:0-9317 GCA_964615395.1 uncultured Sulfurimonas sp. | reverse complement strand
TCTGTTTTTTCTACACTTTTTGCTTCATAACGACGAAGAACTGAGTGGATTCTTGCTTCAAGTTCACGAGGATCATATGGTTTAGGCATATAATCATCAGCACCGAGTTCAAGAGCTTTTATCTTATCTGTTACATCAGAACGAGCTGAAGAGATAATGATGGGAATATCTTGGCGTTCACGGATAGCTTCACACACTTCTAAACCATCCATACCGGGGAGAGTTAAGTCCAATATAACTAAATCAAATGGCTCTAGTTTTAAGATACTTACTGCTTTAAAAGGGTCATCTTCTGTGATAACCTCAAACTCAAACTGCTCAAGATACTCTGTAAGTATCTCTGCTAGTTCTAAGTCATCTTCAATCATTAATATTTTATTCATAAGTTAATTTTAACAGAGTTTGTTAATGTTTTGGTAAACCCTCCACACAAATCAACTATATCAGACGATAAGAAGAGTTATATGGTATGCCAAAAATGCCATTACATATGCAGTTACCGAAGTAAAAGCAAAAAGATAAAAGAAGTACTTTATATGTCCCGCTTCTCTAGTAAAGACAATAGATGCTGCAAAACAAGGAAGATAAATCATAATCACAACTACAAATGCTACTGCCGATGGGAGTGGAATATTTTTACTAATAGCATTTACTAAAGAGTGATTTCTTTCATTTACTCTATCTCCGAGTGAGTATAAAACGCCAAGAGTTGAGACCACAACCTCTTTGGCTGCTATTCCTGCCTGAAGAGCTACACTCATCTTCCAATCCAAACCTAGTGGAGTAAAAAGAGGCTCAGTAAATTTTCCTAAACGCCCAAGATAACTCTGCTCCAAATTCGCACTTGCAAGTTCATTTGTCAGAAGATTTTTCTGCTCCTGAGAAGTTGCTTGTTCTATTTTTGTAGCATAAGTACTCTCAACTGTAAGGTTATGAGGATAGTTACTTAAAAACCAAATCACCACAGTAGCCCCTGCAATAAAAGTACCTGCTTTTTTAAGATACATAAGAGTTTGAGTCAAAACAGTATGCCAAATAAGTTTAAATGTTGGTAGTCTATACTTTGGCATCTCCATAACAAATGGCTCTTCTTTACCTTTAAATGCAGTAAGTTTTAAAACTTTAGCCGCTATAAGTCCTAAAATAGCACCCGAGATATAGATAACAAAAAGAACATTTCCTGCCATTCCTGGTGCGAAAAAAGCTCCTGCAAAAAGAACATATACAGGAAGTCTCGCACCACATGACATAAAACCTATGATGAAAAGAGTAAGAAGTCTATCTCTATCATTTTTAAGTATTCTCGCTGACATATAAGCTGGGATAGAACATCCAAAACCTGTTACAAGGGGGATAAAACTCTGTCCATGCAGACCGAACTTATGAAAAAATCCATCAAGTAAAAAGGCGACTCGACTCATGTAACCCGTAGTCTCTAAAAGTGCAATACCCACAAAAAGTATAATAATATTTGGAGTAAAAAGAACAACAGCACCAACTCCTGAGATTACACCATCAACAACTAGAGAACGGACATCATCATTACTTATAGTTGTACCAACGACACCACCTAACCAAGTAAAAAATCCAGATATCATATCCATTGGAACAGCGCCTAAGACAAAAGTTAACTGAAAAAGTCCCCACATAAAAAAGAGAAATATAGGGATACCATAGAGTTTATGTATCAAAATACTATCTATTTTTTCCGTCAGTGTTTGAGCTGTATGTCCTGCTTTTTGTTTTACAACATCAGCAAAAATACCACGATTAAAGGCAGCATACTCTTCGGCAAAAGCCTCTCCTATATCATTCGTATCATGGTGTAACTCTATATGTCTGTTCGCTTCAATAAGGATAGGATATAGTTCTGTCCAGATAGGATTATTATGAAGTTTTTCATAAGTTTTTTGATTATTTTTTAAAAGATTTATAGCAATATTTCTATATGAATTTACAGCTTTGTATTTATGCTTATCAAGATACCAAACTATCTGAGCTATCTCCTCCTCTACAGGTTCAGAAAAAACCAACTTTGAGTTAACTTGAGGCATTTCATCTCTTCTAATCACCTCTTCAACAAGCTCTTCTATCCCCTCTTTTGTTGCAGCAGAAACTTTTATACATGGCACACCAAGAAGATCTGACATATATTTAGCATCTATGCTAATGCCCTCTTTTTCAGCTTCATCACTCATATTTAGAGCAATAACTACTTTTTTATTCATTGTTAAAAGTTCAGATGTAAGTTGCAGGTTTTTTTCTAAATTTGTAGAGTCTAGTACATTTATAATGATGTCATATTCGTGGTCACAGAGATAGTTATGAGTAACTCGCTCTTCTATCGTGTAGTCAGTAAAAGCATATGTTCCAGGTAAATCCACAACGGTAAAGTGATGATCTGCATAGTCAAAAAGAACCTCAGTTTTATCTACTGTTACACCAGAGAAGTTTCCAACATGAAGATGAGCATTTGAGACAGAGTTGATAAGCATACTCTTACCAACATTAGGTTGCCCAACTAAAGCAACTTTAATATGATTTGCAATAATAGGACAGGATTTTATCTCTTCCTTTAAATTCTCTTCACTCATATGCTTTCTACTTCTACAAAATCAGCTTCTTCTGCTCGAAGTGCTATACGCATCTTTCCAACTTTAATTTCTATCGTACTTTTTGCAGGAGCATACTCAAGAATCTCTACAACAGCCTCTTTCATAATACCAAAAGAGATAAGTCTCTGCTTTAAATCTTTAGGTGCATTAAGCTTTAAAATCTTTACCTTACACATTTTTTTACAATCTTTTAATGTTTTCATATTGATATCTTTTGTTATATTTTTAAAATTATAATCATTATCATTTAAAAAGTAGCTTAAAGATTAATAATTAGCAGGAGGAACTTCCCCTCTATTTACTAGAGGGTTCTATTTAGACTTGAAATTTATCAATCTCTAAATTAAGTTTATTAGTTAATGAGAGTAGATGAGAAGAGGCCTGAGACATCTCACTTGCACTATTAGAGTTACTTTCTGAATAATCATTTATTTTTATTACATCAGCTTTTATCTTACGCATATGTTCACCAGTTGTAATAAAGTTTTGAGTTGTTTCTTCATTTGCATCGACTGCATTACTCATTACAGATGTCACAATTTCAATATCACCCTCTATGCCCTGAGAAACAGTTGCAAGTTCTTCTATATCTTGAGAATTTTGTTCCATCTGTGAACTTACATCCATAATTGATTGAACAATCACATTGATAGTAGCTGAGATTTCAGCGAGAGATTTCTGTGTACGTTCTGCAAGTTTACGAACTTCATCAGCAACTACAGCAAATCCTCGTCCATGCTCTCCTGCTCTGGCTGCTTCAATTGCAGCATTTAGTGCTAAAAGATTTGTTTGGTCAGCAATGTCGTTAATAACATTTAAAACCTCTTTAACCTGTTCAGCTTCCTGAGAAAGAGTTTGAATTTTTTGTATCAGTTCTATCTCAATTTCAGATGTTTTTTGAACTGTGTTTGTTAACTGAACAATATCATCTCTCGCCTCATTAAGTCTATTGTTTGCAGTAAGAACTTCTTCTTTTGTTTTCTTTGCATTTTCAACATATGAACTTATCTCTTCTTGAATTGCAGCTGTACTAGTTGATGTTTCAATGACGATTTGAGTAGAAAAGTCTATATTTTTCCCTACATTATCAGCAGATGATGTTAACTCTTCTGAAATAGCAAGATTTTCCATTGATGTTCTATTGATTGTTTCTAAAACTTCTCGTACTTCATATGTCACGACATTTAAAGATTTTGCTATCTCTGAAATTTCATTCTTACCCTCTAGCTCTAATGATGATAAAAAATCTAGTTTTTCCATTTTTTTAAGATGCTCATGAATAACTTTAATACTTCTAATAATAAGATTAATCACAAAAAAAGCGAGAGCAATGATGATAATAAGTGCAAAAGTTGAAGTAATAGACTGAGAGAGGACTGAACTTACATTTTTTCAATTCGATCAGCTGCTTGATTATTTTCATCCTTATGCTCTTTAATCCATGGGTTAAGTCTGTTACTAAGCTTTTCAGCATAAGGGTCTAATTTAACCATCATCTTATTTCCCTCAACTGCTCCATCTTTAATATAGATTTTTGCCATTTTTTGACCTATAGAGTAGAACTCAGCAAAATCACTTTTAAAAGCTCTTAACTCTCTCACCATTTCAGGTTCACCATACTTAATATGTTCAGCAATCATATGATCTAATATTTTATTCCCTTCCTTAAAATATTTTTCTGCTTCAGAAAATCCATCATCAAAACCTTCTTTAGCTCTTGTAGCAGAGATATCTGTAAGCCATTGTTGCACTTGAATAACATCAAGTTTAAGATGTAAATAGTTAAACGCTTGAGGAAGGATTTCTACTCTTTTCTTCTCTATAGCATCTTGAATATTGACTATATTTTATAAGTTAATGCCCCATTAATTAGTAGTATTAAGAGTATAGTCGTAGCTGCACCTATAAGTACCTGATTAATTTTAAAATTTTTCAACATTACTTCATCCTTTTTTTATAAAACTTATTTATTTTACTTGTTTCAATATCATATAGAGCTAAAAATAAAAACTCCTTTTAGAAAATTCAACTCAAAATATACATAAGAAATACTCTTTTGCTATAATGTCACGAAAATACAAGGAATCATATGAAATTCTTATGGAAACCCTCTTCTCACTTTAACCTAGCGAATCTTTTTACTTTTGTAAATATTACAGCAGGACTGATGGCTACTTACTTCATCACTCAGAACAATTTTACACTTGCTATAGCACTTGCTTGGATTGGTGGAGCCTTTGATATTTTTGATGGAAAAATTGCTCGTAAATACAATCTCAGTAATGAGTTTGGGGTACAACTAGATAGCTTTGCAGACTTTTTAAGCTTTGTTCTTGTACCTGTTTTTTTAATTTTTCAAGCAGTCTATGCAGATCAATTAAGTGCTGTTTGGCTTATTCTCGCTTCTATTATTAGTATTAGCTATGTTATAGCTGGTTTACGTCGTCTTATACAGTTTAATATTAATGCAGATGCGGGAGAGGTAGAAAAATATTTTGTAGGTGTTCCTACTCCTCTAGGAGCTATTCTTTTATGGCTTGTATATCTTACAAATGCTTATGGACTTCTACCTGCTTATGTAATTATGGCACTTATGGCATTTATAGCTTGGACTCTAAACTCTACACTTAAAGTTAGACATCCTTAAGGTATTTCAGTAAAATTTTTTTAAGTTTATTGTCATCAATAGGCTTACTTAAGTAGTCATTCATTCCACTAGAAAAACATTTTTCTTTATCGCCTTGCATTGCATTTGCAGTCATGGCGACTATTGGGATATCTCTATTTTCCACACCAGTTTGAGAATCTCTAATAGCTCGAGTTGCATCATATCCATCCATATTTGGCATCTGACAATCCATTAAAACTATATGATACGCACTACTCTCTTCTCTTGCATTTTTAAGAGACTCTAATGCTTCTAAACCATCATTTACAACATCTGCTTTAAGACCAAACTCTTCTAAAATACCATTAGCAACAAGTTGATTTACCTTATTGTCATCTGCTAAAAGTATTCTAATATCCTTAGAAAAACTCAGCCCATCTTCACTCTCTAAATTAGAATTTTTTAATTGAGGTAAATCAAATTTATCACTCAAAGTATCTAAAGCTTTTAAAATATCACTTACAGTTGCAGGTTTAGGATAGTATGTATGAAAACCTGCATCAAGAAATTTACTTGTAGAGAGTGCTTCTTTAAGTGAAGTCATTAAAACTAACTTACTATTTTGAAACTTTTTATCTGCTTGTATCAATGCTAATGATTCTAATGTATTATCATCTTTACTGATAAAAATAATATCAAAAATTTCATCTGGATTTGAGAAAAGAGAGCTTACATCTTCAGAAACTTTTATATCCATTCCCCAGTAAAGTAGTTGACGATGAAGTGCTCCAGCAGCGATTATACATCTATCAATAATCATTACTTTTTTTCCTTTTACATCAATTCTAGGCTCAATATAGTGAATCTCTTCAGGAAGAGAGACCTCTATCTCAACACTAAATTCACTCCCTCTTCCCTCTGTAGAAGTCACCTTTACACTACCTTTCATTAAAGTACATAACTGTTTTACTATTGCTAAACCTAAACCTGTTCCTCCATACTTCCTTGTCGTAGAGGCATCTACTTGTGAGAAAGAGTCAAAAAGTGTAGCAATTTTTGTTTTTGGAATTCCTATACCCGAATCTCTTACAAAAATTTGTAATTTTGCTCTACCATCATCAATGGGAATAAGAGAAAGTTTAATAAGAACATATCCCTCATGTGTAAATTTTATTGCATTTCCAACTAAGTTATTAAGTATCTGTTTTATACGACCAATATCAGAGATAAGATATTTTCTATCAACTTCTGTCGTGTCTAAAATCACTTCAACACCCTTTTCTTGTGCCCTAAAAGCGATAGCCTCTGCAAAATTACCCACTTCTTCTGAGAGATTAAATTTTATATTTTCTAAATCTAATTTTCCCGCTTCAACTTTTGAAAAATCTAAAATATCATTTATAAGTGTTAGTAGTGCATCAGCACTAGTTTGTGCCAAATAAGCTTGATGTCTTTGAGAATCTGTTAACTCAGTTTTTAAAAGTAGTTTTAACATCCCTATAATTCCATTCATAGGTGTTCGTATCTCGTGAGACATACTTGCGAAAAATTCTGATTTTGCTTTAACACTATCTTCTGCAATAATTTTTGCATTTTTCAGTTCGTACTCATTTTTCTTAATCTCTTCAAACATAATTTTAACACTCTTAGCCAACACACCTATTTCACTATGATTATTAATATTTATCTCTACCTCTCTATTTCCCTTAGAAAACTCTGATGTTGCTTGTGAAAGGATTAAAATAGGTCGAACTAAATAGTGTGAAATCAGAGTTGAAATCAAAAAAACAACTATAACAATTAAGAGTATAGAGAAAATAGTTTTATCAATAATTTTTTGTTGATTAAGATTTATATTTTTTAAATTTGATTCGCTAATGAGAGCCCAATTAACCCCTAATATATTTATATTTTGGTGTATCCCAAATACTTTTACATTGTTTGGATCTAAATATGTAACCATATTATCATTATTAGTACTATTATTTTTTTGATCCCAAAGTGCAAATTGACAAGTATCCACTTTATATCTCAAGATATCAGATGGATCCTCTAACTTACTTCGTAAAAGTCCATCTTCACCGACAAGATAATTACTAAAATTTGTTCCATTTTCAGCATATTTTTCTTCAAAGATACCATATATTTTATCTAATTTTATCTGCACACCAAGGACACCAATTAATTTTGTATCTTTAAATATTGGTGCTGTAAAAAAACCTGCTACTTTATCCTGAGATGGAGCATAAATTTCAAGATCAGAAAAGTGAATTTTTCTATCTTTAAGTGTTTTTCTTACAGTTGCTGCAAACTTTGTATTTGAGTATTTACCATTTACCAAAGAGCGAGCAAAATCATCCTCATTTTCTACACTATAAAGCACATTTCCCTTTAGGTCTATTAAAAATAGATCATAAACATAAGCATAATCTTTGAGTAGTTGAAGTATATCAGCCTCATTTTTAATAACTACATCTAAATACTCATCACTTTTTGTAAAATCCTTAAGAGTTTTAGAACTCTCATCAAACTCCTCTTCTAAATCAGATAACATTTCAACATTTGAACTCATACGAGACCAATTTTTAATATCTGTTTCTCTATAATAAAACCAATTTTCAATAAATCTTTTTTTCAACATAGAAGCTTGTTCTATATCATGATAAGCAGTTTTATGTAAGGCATAACTACTCTGTCTAACATTATCATAAGAGATAAAAAGAGTTGGAAGGATAAAAAGAGGTAAAAAAAGAATGGAGATTGTAAAACTTAAAGATTTATACCATTTCACTTTATGAATAGCATCCCTATTTTGCATAAATGTCTCCCAATGGTTTTAAATAATTATACTACTACAAAGATTAGGAGAATATAAAGTTTATTTATTATTGACACTATACTTACCACTTCCAAGAAGTGCTAATAAAATACTCATAATCATAAACATCAAAGGTGACTCAAAAGAGACTCCTCCGTATTTAGTGCCGTCTTGCTATTTCAATACTATTAAGCACCTACTTATCCTTTTTCTCTAAGCGAAATCTACAATCGCCTATAGTAAGAACCTTACCATTTTTAATAGCTTCTTTAACATATAGGAGTGTCCCTTTTGGATCGGCATCGCCTATCTCTTCTTCTATAATTTTAAGAAGATCTCTCTCCTGTGTTCTGGTCCATATTTTTTCATAATTGTATTGTGTTTGTATATTCATAAAGAGTATAATAGCTAATATATTCTTTATTTTCTACGATAAAGATAAAAAATTATTATAAATAAACTAAAAATTAGTGTAAAAGTATCTACTAAAAAAATAAATTTTTGTTTTACTATATTTTCAAATTTATTGTATTTACTATTTATAGAGTTTTCTTCTATCGAAGTGAACTCTATTTTTGGAATTTTACTGGCTACCATTTTAAAATTTTCTTTGAGTTTTTGTTCTTTAGTTTTAAGAAGTGTTCTCGAACCAATATACCAATCATACATATCTAATGCTTTTACATAAGTTATCTCTTCTTTTTTATCTGAAAATCTTTTACTACTTATATAACCCTCTGAATGTCGACGAACTTTTTGAATCTCTTCTAGGACTATAGCTCTACTATCTGCATCTCTGTAACGAACTATATCTTTAGGTAAGAGTCGGAAATCGTTGAGTATAGAGTTTGCATTATAGTCTGTAATAAAGAAGAGCTCTTTTGGATTTTCATAATTCATCTCTAAAAACAGTTCTACTATTCTCTGTTTAATATCTTTAGTAGTTTTTTTTCTTCTATATTTTCTATAAATTTTGTTACATATCATATATGCTCTCTCTACTTTTAATTTTAACTCTTTTTTATTGTTTAGTTCAAGAGTCGCTATTTTAGTCTGAAGAAGAGAGTTTAACTCTCTTAAACGAAGATTATTTTGCTCCTTGTATCGCTCTTTAGACTCCGAAATACTCTTCTCTTTCTCTTGGATAAAATAGGTTTTAATCTCTTTAAGATAAAAATCTTTTACAAAATAGTTCAAAATTACAAGCAGTGTAAGAGAAGTCAAAATCATAAGATGAGGAAAAATTTGTTTAAATTTTAGTTTCATTCGCATACTC
>CAZTNH010000040.1:0-10250 GCA_964615395.1 uncultured Sulfurimonas sp. | reverse complement strand
TTTTAACTATTAAGATAAGGTCTATCTATGAAAGAATTATATTATAAACGCCATATCACAACGCCATCACATCTAAACGCCATATCAAACGCGAGCATATTATGATTTATGCTTACCTACGTTTAAGTACATCAGAAGACAAACAAAAAAACTCTTTTGACATTCAGCTTAAAGAAATCAAACGCCATTATCACATCACGAAAGTATTTAAAGAAACTGTTTCGGGTGCTTCACATCTTCATAAACGCTACCAACTCCTAGAACTATTAGAAACTATTAAACGCCATGACCAGATTATAGTCCTACGTTTAGACCGTATCAGTCGTGACACTATCCAAAGCGGTTGGATTAGGTACGAGATTGAGAAACGCGGTGCCGAACTCGTCACACTTGAAAACACTAAAAAAGACACCACCACTAAACTTATAGAGAACATATTATTGGCGTTTGCTGAGTATGAGCGCGAGGTTACTTTATGGCGAATAAACGCCGCTATTGAGAACAAACGCCACAAGGGCGAAGCCTTAGGCGGTGGGGTGGCTAAGTTTGGTTATGACTTTGAACACGGAAAAGATGGCGTTAAGTATTTGGTAGTAAACGCCATAGAGCAAAAGGTTATTACTCGTATTAAAAAGTACAGAGGTAAAACAGCAGGACGAATAGCTCAACTACTAGCAGAAGATGGTGTTTGCGGTAAGAGTGGAAAACCTATTGAAAGAAAACAAGTTGGTCGTATTTTAAAAACTTTTGAAAATGAAAAGAAATTAAAGCGGGAGGTAAAAAAGGAATGAGTTATAAAAAGATGAAAACCTTGCAGAGTTTGGCGACAGCGCAAGGTATAAAGTTAGTAACGATAAGTGATTTTGTTAAGTTCTCTCGTAGAGTGGAAGTATAGCATAGAGTTTTAACACTTTAAACGCCACTTGGCGTTTAAGTGCATACAAGGATTTTTATTATGGATTGGATTAGTAGTCAATTATTAGAGTGTTACAAAGAACACGTAGAAGATGAGAGTTATATTAAAGAATTAGAAAACAGATTTAACGATGAAAATGAAAACAAGTATCAAGGGCTTATGAGTATATTTAATGCTGATGAACGTATCAGAGAAAGTTTTGCTAAACGTATTGGTGTTGAGTATGAAGATTTAAAAGTATTTTTACACGTATTACAAAGAACTTAGTATGAAAGATGTAAACGCAGCTAACTTCTTAAAGTATCTTCATAGCTTAGAAACACAGTTAAGTAGCTCACTACTTGATTTAGAAAGTAAACGCCATATAGAGGACGTGAGAAACACTTTTTTAAAAGAATATAGGAAATAAAATGACATTAGCAGAACTAAAAGAAAAATATCCCGACTTTGATTATTTTAGCGTTGGGATTAGTGGAAATATTTATAAGTTTGAGTTAGATGATGACGATGATAATTTTAGTATTGAAATGGAGTTAAGTTGTCCTATTGAACATTTACTTAATGACAAAGATTTTATTAATTGGCTAGATGAACAGTTTGAAAGTAGAGCATCAGTTATTTATGATGCAGAGACAAATACTATCTCATGATTTATTGTCAAGTGATTAAAAAAGATGGCGTTTACAAAGTCATAGCAACAGAGGAAGAGAAAACTATAACTCTATCAGTCAAAGAAAAGCTATCAGACGCTAAAGAGTTGGCGTTTGCACTCTTTGACCTTGGGAAAGTTGATGCGGTGGAAGTTGAGGGGCTAGTAGTCTTATGATTCAATACTTCAAGTTCAAGCTAAAACCCAACGGCTCACGAGTACTTTATCTTAGACAAAAAGCAAACGTGCATGACAAAGCTAAGGAAACTTATATCTCTAAGAAAGGATCTTTACTTATCTTTGGGATTGAAGCATCGGGCAAGTCTCATAAACTAGCAACCATTGTACGAAACGCCGACGCTCTTTGGGCTAAAGAAACAAAGATAATATTTAAGGCTAGTGACTCTCTAAGTGAGATTTTATATAAGAATCTTGATAATGACGAAGAGACACAGAAACTACTTGTAACATCTCCACTAAGTATAAATTGTGTTGGGGATGATGGCGAAGAAGTTGAAGTATTCGACGTTAAAAAACAGTACATCAAGTTTGAAGCACTCCAAGAAAAAGCCAAAAAGAGCGTTTTAATTATTGATGACCTGGACAAAGTTACAGGAAAGAAACTAGAACTTACAAAAGACCTTTTAAGAAACTGCAAGAGGTTTGTAATAACGGCTAGAAGTGAAGAGAATATTAACCGCACACTTAGAAACATAATGTTTAAACGCAAGATGAAGATTACAAGAGTTCAGCTTAGCTCTAAGGCTTCAGTAGATGCAACTAATATCCTCTTTGGTATGTTCATTGTTGGCTTATTTGTGGGTGGTCTTCCCGAAGTTGCAATGCTTGTAATGGCAGGGCGAATGATTACAAAAGGAACTAAATAAATGATTAAATACATATTATTATTGGCGTTTACATTGAGTTTAAACGCCAACTATGAAGCTAAAAAAGTAACTGGTGCAAACCTCAAAGCTTTAAACGCCATGGACGCCAAGCTTTACGAGTTGGCGTTTAGTAAAGAAACATATAACTTTAATGAGATTTCACATTTCATTTATCAGAATCTTGCCTATGATTTGGACTTTACAAGGTTTAAAGTGATTGGCAGCACATCGGCTAGATTGACTTATCAAGACCAAGAAGAGAACCAATTTACCAACGAGGGAAACAGATTAAGAGCACAAATCATGGTTACTTATCCATTCTTTGACGCGAAAGAATCTAACGAGCGTTTAGCAAAGATGATGACAACTAAACAGAAGATTATCTCTCAAGTGAAAAAGTACTTTACTATCAAAGCAAAACATAAAGATTTAGAGATAGAAAAGCTTATTTTAGTAAGAGTTGAAACACGAGCAAAGGCTAGAAAACTACAAGCCGTAGGCTCATTTGATGATTGGTTAAAAGTTATTAGAGACCTTAAAAAGGTAAACATTGATTTATCATTAAGTGAGATTGAATTAAGCGAGGGTAAACAGTTGTTACTATCTTATGTACTTGATTCTAAACGCCAACAATTAAAGGAAATGTTATGAAAAAATTACACATTGCTACAAGCCCATTAACAAATAAAATATTCGCAGGAAAACCACTAAAAAACGGTCAATGGGGAGCAAATAAAGAAGATGTTACCGACCTAGTAATAAATGCTTTTTTAGAACATGCTCTTAATTTTGGAAAACCTATTGAATTATCTTTAAATGGAAAAATTGAATTTAAAATTACTATTGAAGATTTAAGATGAGATTTGATTTAAATAGTTTTCTAATAGGTTTAGTCTCTGGAATGACTTTTACAATTATTATCTTAGCTTTAAAGTTTTTAAAATGACTTGGAAATCACACATAGCCATAGCAACTGCCGTATGCTTACCTTTTAATCCTGCCATGCTCCCTGCTTCTATTCTTGGAAGTACTGCACCCGATTGGAGCGAATGGGTTTTAAAGTTTTTTGGTATTAAAGTTGAACACAGAGGGGCTACACATTACATCATAGTACCTTTGGCGTTTATAGCGTTTAGCTTTATATGGGACTTTAAAGATGTTATTTATTGGTTTGGTATCGGGTATTTTACACATTGGTTTGCGGATAGTCTTACTATAAGTGGCGTTCCATTAACGCCATACGATAACTCTCGTATTCACTTTTTCGGTGGTAAGCTTAAAACGGGCGAGATATTAGAGTATATCATCGCGTTTAGTCTTTTAGCCGTATCTGTTACAGTTGCTAAACCTATTTTAAATAATTTCATAGACTTTGAGGGAGAGAGTTCTTTTTCTGTTTTTAGTATGGATTATGAGGATTTGAATAGTAAGGGAATTATTGATAATCAGGAGTATTTAGAAAAGAGATTTAAGTTTTTTTAAACAAAATAAAAAGGAAAATAGAATGAAATTTTACGTAACTATTAAGATGATTAATAAAAGATTTTTTACAGCTGAATATATATATCTAAACCAAACTTATACTTTTGAGATTGCAATTATTGAAAAAAATAAGCACTGGGAGATTGATGACATGATTGAAGTTGAAATGAAAATATTTAGCTAAAAAAAAAGGGTAGCGGACACGACTCCAACTACCCTACGACAACGACATTATAACACATAGACAACAACGACAAGGACACGACAACATGAATGATGAACTTTATAACGTAGCGTTTGAGAGAAGTATTTTAAACTCTTTTCTATTTGAACCTATACAGTTTGAACGATACAGAAAACATTTAAACGCCAAGACTTTTTACTTACCATCACATCAGAACATCTTAAACGCTATGGCGTTTCTAGTTGATAATCAAACGCCAATAGATGAAGAGTTCATCAAGAAACGTTTAGTTAAATTAGAGTGTTTTGATGAACAAGCTATGCTTGAAATCATGGCAGGGAATCCAATTAGCAATATAGAAAGCTATATAGTAGAGGTTCAAAACAAGCATAAAACAAGAGAAGTAAACGCCATAGCCCTACAACTTCAACACGGCAAACTTGACATAACACTTTTTAAAATCGCCCTGGACAAAATAGAAAAACTTTATGCAGTAAACGCCGAAGAAGAAGAGGAACTTTTAACAATAGACTTTAAGCGTTTAAGCCCTTTTCTTGGTAATCTAACGCAGGACTTAATGAGGATTAATGATTATCCCGTAAGTATGGTTTTAACTACTGTTTTAAGCTCTATGGCTGGACTTATCGGAGCACGTGCAAAGATAACTAATAATACAAATATAACCGTATTCCCCGTTATTTGGTCGATGATAGTCGCCCCATCTTCTTTAAGTGCAAAGAGTACTTTGTTTAAGTTCTCTAAAAAGTGCATCTTTGATAATATGCAAAATGAGTTATTTGATTCTTATGATACTGATTTACAAGAGTACAAAGACTCTTTAAAAGCTTATACTGCGTTAAGCCGTGAAGAGAAAACCCAATCAGAAGAACCAATTAAACCACACCCTAAACTTTTAATATTTGCTAATGACTCTACACCAGAAGCAAAACTTCAAGCCTTAGCGAGAAATCCGAACGGGGGAGTCGTTTACTTTGATGAAATGAAAGCAGAACTAGAAAAGAGTAACTCAAACCCTGCATATAAAGCCCTAAAGACTTCAATGTTTGAGGGAGAGCTTTATCACAAAGAACTTGTAAAAGATGGGGGAACAACGATTATATTAAGAAATCCCGTACTCTCAGAAGTTGGACTTATAACCGAACAATGGCTCATAGAATCAGTACAAAAGAATGATATTGCGTCGGGGTTTATGGCTAGATATTTATTCTCATACAATAAACGAAGTGACTTTAAACCACTTCAAATAAAAAAGTTTATTATTGAGGATCATAAATATTCTAAAGTCGGGCGTTTCATTCTTGATATGTTTAAAATAGATGCAGAAGAACCCGTTTTATTTTCTCTAACGCCACAAGCTGAAAGCTACTATACAGAGTGGTTTAACGACTTCTCTAAAACAGCTTATGCAGTTGAGACAGATGAAGAGATAACGGCTTCATATCGTTTAAGTACTTATGTTTTAAAGTTTGCTCTAATCATTTATATATTTAATTCTGCTGATAAAGTTCTTGATATTGTCGCTAGTAACTTACGAGCCGTAGGCATAGAAGAGATAAAAAGTGCTATTTATTTACTTGAAATATTCCAACATGAAAGCCATAAAATACTAAATCTTTTTGAACGAAATAAGAAACTAAACTTTAAAATTGATGATGTCGTAGTCAAGTTACAAAAGAAGATACGAGCCACAGAGACTAAAAAACTTAGTAAAACGCAGGCAACAAACGGCATACGAGGACTCACAAGTAAAAAGCTAAATGAACTCGTAGAACTAGGACTCTTTAAAATCACTAAAGACGATAGAAAAACTTTTATTATGGAGGGTTAAGAATGAGAGGATTATCCCTATATGCTAATGTTGGAATAGCTGAAACATACACTAAACACCAAGGCTTAGAGATAGTTGTAGCTAATGAACTATTAAAGAATCGTTCGGCGTTTCATCAAGAAATGTACCCATCTTGTAAGATGATAAACGGAGATATTACAGACATTGGCGTTTACAAAGAAGTTATAAACGCCGCTCTAAACGCCAACGTTGATTTTTTAATAGCAACTCCACCATGCCAAGGTATGAGTATTGCAGGTAAGATGGAAGAAAACGACAAACGAAACTCTCTTGTTAAATATGCTATAAACGCCATCATAGACATTCAACCACTAAACGCCATCATTGAAAATGTAGAGGGAATGTTAAAGACTCATTTAATGCACAATGGCAAGAAAACAAAGATAATTGATTATATAAACGCCGAGTTAAAACCTCTTAATTACTTCATAAATTACAGAGTTATAAACGCAGCCAACCACGGCACACCACAAACGCGACGCCGTGCAATAGTTCTCATATCTAAACGCCAAGTGTGGGAGTTCCCACAAACACAAGAGATTATCACTCTTAGAGACGCGATAGAACATCTTCCAAGCTTAGAAAGTGATGAAAGCTCAGATATACGCTACCACGAAGCAAAAGAACATAATAAGCGTCATATCGCTTGTATGAGTCAAACGCCAAGTGGTAAAACCGCACACGACAACGCGGTACACTTTCCAAAGAAAGAGGACCACTCACGAGTAAAAGGTTTTAAAACAACTTATAAACGTATGGAATGGGATAAACCAGCTCCAACTATTACAATGGCTAACGGTTCTATATCTTCTCAAAATAACGTCCATCCAGGAAGAGAGTTAAATGATGGAACTTTCTCTGATGCACGAGTACTCACACTCAAAGAAATATTTATTCTCACGGGTTTACCTGATGATTGGACACCACCAAAGTGGGCAAGTGAAAACCTAATACGTCAAGTTATTGGAGAGGGAGTTCCACCGCGTTTAATAGAAGCACTTTTAAGCACTATTCCCAAGTAGTGAAAGAATCTAAACGCCACTACTCTTTCAAGTGGCGTTTACACCTCATTTTATAAAATAAGACCTCTTTACATCTTCACTCTCTTTTACTCATTTATTATATTTAGTGTTGATTTGTCGTAATTAAGACAAGTTTAATACGAGACTAAGACAACTTTGTCTTAACTTCAAAGGGGCATATATAACCATAAAAAGATATATTCTCATTTAGTGTCTTAATTGTCTTAATCTAATATATGTATGTATATATATAAAAAAAATATATCTTTTTTTTCTATTACATAGGGGTTACGAGAGATTAAGGAGAAGTTAAGAAAGGCACTTGAAATTAAGACGAAATTAAGACGCATTAAGACAGACGTCTTAAATTCAGAGTGATTTTATTAACCTTTGTTTATAACTTAATAAAATAAAACAGAGTTTGAATTTAAGACAATTAAGACACTTTTTCGGGGAGGGGTGTATCAAAGTTTCGCGGACACTTCATCTGATATGTCCGCACATATAAAATATGCCCCCCTGCCATACATACAAATACAATAAATAAGTAGTGTATATGAGGTACATATAAACACTACTAAATAATATAAAATAAGTAATAAAAAGAGTAATAAAAAGAGATAAAAAGAAGTATAAACGCCAACATCAAACGCCAACATAAATGCCATACTAAACGCCAACATAAACGCCAACATAAACGCCAACATCAAACGCCAACATCAAACGCCACAAAGAAGATAATAAAACAATAAAACAATAAAGCAACAAAGAAACGCTAACGCTCGCTCGCGCTCACTATAAAAGCTACTAGCGTACGCTTTAATAAAAGAGCCTAAGGTCTCTTTTAAAAGAACGCTACTCCGTACGCTCAATACTCCGTAGCCTCCGTTTTCGTGACACCCGTCACGATAACAGAGTCTACTCCATAAGAAAAGAGCCTAAGGTCTCTTTCCTAAAGAGCACGCTACTCCGTACGCTCAATACTCCGTAACCTCCGTTTTCGTGACACCCGTCACGATAACAGAGTTTACTCCATATTGAAAAGAGCCTAAGGTCTCTTTCAAATCCTCTTGTTATTCTCTCTATGTTGGCGTTTACATTGGCGTTTGATATGTTGGCGTTTAACCTGGCGTTTGATATGTTGGCGTTTAACCTGGCGTTTGATATGTTGGCGTTTAGTATGGCGTTTAATATAGATCGAGGGAAGTTTGTTTTTACTAGAAGTGCTTATAATAGGGATATGCTTGTTTTATTTATACTATCGAGTGTAGATCAACTGAAGATATTGGCGTTTAAGATATTGGCGTTTACATTGGCGTTTAATATATTTCTCCATACTCTCAAGAGAGGGTATAGAGTTTGGACGTAGAAACTGACCTTTGCAAGAGCGCAAAGCTAAGTTTTACTTTAGACATAACACACATTCTGTTTTTACTGACCTCCATTCGGAGCCAAGTAAAAACAGAACGTTGTGTTATGTTAACCATCCCTACGGGAACACTCTCTTTATGAACTGACGATTTCCCCCAACCCCTTTTACTCAAAAGGGGAGCTGATGGTCGCTTCACTGCGTTATCGCTTCAAGGTCGCATTGATTTGATTCGCTATCGCTGATTCACTATCGTGAGGATTACTTCGTAGACTCTTAACAGAGAGTAAAGAAGAAAGAGAGGGCTAGACGAAAATCGTTCGGGAGGGAGGACACTATCGCTTACGCTAAGTGCCCACCCGCCCGAACTCCCTCGCCCCAAGAGCGGGGCATCGGGTTTCGCCTAACCCCGTTAATTGCTCAGAAATAAACGCTAACTTCCAAATATACAAACGCCGTTAATCCGTTGAAACAAGCCCTTTTTATTGATTTGATTTCGCTCCGCTAGGTCACTATCGTGATGATTACTTCGTAGACGTTCGCCACGTGGCAGAAAAAGAGATAGACTTAGACTCTGTAAGTTGTGGCGTTTCTTACTTCTCTGTGTCGAACTTTTGAGACCTTAACCCGTTTCGCTTTTTACTCTTTGGTTATTATCTTCTTTTATTTACTGACTTTTTTATTACCTCACAAGAGCGTGAGCCAAGAAAACGCAAGCAAAAAAAAAAGAACTACCAAGGAGAGTAAACGCTACACTACATTTATGATTAAACTAATTAAACGCGGTCTGTACTGTATCTTTGTTTGTCGATGGAATTATCTTTGTTGTTTGAAACGCTAACGCCAACAACATCAAACGCCAGGTTAAACGCCAACTGCATCAAACGCCAGGTTAAACGCCAACAACATCAAACGCCACTCTTTACAGTATAAACGACCAATTTAAAAGATATATACAAACCCACCATTTTACGATATAAAACTACTGTATTTTTACATTCTTATGTTATAATATGGTTTAAACTAATTAAAGGGAATTTTGATGATTTTAGGATATATCCGCGTTTCAACAGATAAGCAAGATAACTCTAAACAAAAACATCTTATATTAGAAACTGCACAAACGCAGGGCTATATTATTGATGAGTTTATCGAAGTAGAAGAAAGCTCTCACAAGACTGAAAAGCAAAGAAAAATTACTTTACTCAAAGAGAAACTAAACGCCAATGACACGCTAGTCGTAGCTGAGTTATCGCGTTTAGGTCGTAATATGCTTGATGTTATGAACCTCATTCAAGAACTAAACGACAACGGCGTTAAGCTAGTTTTCATTAGACAACCCGAACTCTCCACGTTTAACACGGCTCACTCTAAACTATTATTAGCTATTTATTCATACTTTGCAGAGAGTGAAAGAGAGTTTATTTCTATGAGAACTAAACAAGGATTGGCAGCAGCCAAAGCAAGTGGGAAAAAACTTGGTAGAAGACCAGGGCAAAAAGTGAAGAGCAAGTTTGATATTCATCACGAAACTATAAAAGATTATTTATTAAAAGAGATCTCTATAACTTCTATACATAAATTAATTGGCGTTGGCTCTTATGTTGGTGTGAGAAATTACATTGTAGGAAATGAAGAGTTAAACCAAATCATTCAACAAAATAAAAATAAAGATGAGAGTTTACTTGCACACGTGAGTTAAAAAGAAGAAGTGTTAAAAGAGGTCGTACCCTCTTTTAACTATTAAGATAAGGTCTATCTATGAAAGAATTATATTATAAACGCCATAAAACTATACTTAAACATTTATATTCTAAACCTTAGTATAGAGCTTCCTGTAGATAGTTTTGGATATAGGTTTGAAGCTCTTG
>CAZTNH010000039.1:0-10250 GCA_964615395.1 uncultured Sulfurimonas sp. | reverse complement strand
TCTGCTCTTTACAGCCTCATGTAGATAGACTTGCATATGTTTTTGAGATGAAACTCAACTTAACTACTTTAGAAGTAAGTAAATCTAGCGTTTACGAAGCTATCATCTACTCTAAACGCCGTTTTAACTATGAGGAGATAGATAGTTTCTTTGAGGGGAAACTTAAAGCACAAAATGATGAAGAGGAGAGGATTTTTGACTCCCTTACAAAACTTCGTGTTGTTACAGATGCTCTTAAAGAGAAGCGCCTTAAAGTTGGTTATGATTTTCGTTCTACAGAGATAGATATGGAGATAGATGAGGAGTCCAATCTAGTTGCAACACATGAATCAGAAGAGACTCCTTCTCATGCTCTTATAGAGGACTGTATGTTACTTGCTAATAAAGAAGCAGCTTCGCAATATGATCGTGGTATATTTAGAATACATGAACCACCTAGCCAAAATAAACTCCAAATTCTTTATCAAGAGTTAGCTGGAATCGGTATGAACATAGAGATTAAAGAGACTACGAAAGAGACTATTACAAGTATTCAAGAGCAAGCTCGTGATATGGGAATAGAATCAGAAGTAGATACACTCATTATTCAGTCACAAATGCAGGCGAGATATGCACCTCTCAACTCAGGACACTTCGGTCTTGGTTTTGAGCAATACACTCACTTCACTTCGCCTATTCGTCGCTATTCTGACCTTATTGTCCATAGACTTCTTAAAGCTATAAATGCGGGAGATACAGAGGAGGGTTCTTATGTTCTTAGAAACATTGAAGCACTTAGTATGACTATCAGCGAAAAAGAGAGAGAAGCGAGTAGTATAGAAAATGAATTTATGGCTCGTAAATATGCTCGATGGGCAGAAAAAAATATGAATAGAGAGTTAAAAGCTCGAATCACTTCAACTGACCCTGATATAAAAGCAGAACTAAGAGATGAGATACAGGGTGCAAGATTTTTTATAACTTCACCTGAAGTGCCTGTACTTTTTGAAGATGTTATCGTTAAAATAGAGAGAGTAGATATAGCAAGAGCAAAAATTTATGCACTTGTTGTCGGGAAGGTAGATGTATAAAAACGAACTTGACAATCACATAAGAAATGGAACGGTAAGTAACTCTTTCGTTTTCTTTGGTGAGAGTAATTTTCTTATAGATATGTATGCCAAAATGATGACAAATATAGAGGATGACAACCTCTTAGATTTTTACCATGATGAGTATGATTTCAACTCTGCAAAATCTCACCTATCTCAAGGTTCACTCTTTGGAGATAGAAATATTCTCATCATTAAAACTTCCAAAAAACTTCCTAAAAAAGAGTTAGATACACTCTTAGCGATGTGTGATAAAAGTCCTGATAATATTTTTGTCTATGCCTACTACGGAAGTGATCATAAAACTTATAACAACAAAAAAGCATTTGCTAAATCAAAGGCGATGAGTGTAAGATTTTTTCATCCTAAAGATTTTGAAGCACAAAATATTGTTTTGGGACGAGCAGAAGAGTTAAATGTAAATATTGACAAATATACTATTGCCCATCTTCTTGGAATCCATAATGGTGATGTGGCATTAGCTACAAATGAGATAGAAAAATTTCGTGTTTTTGATAGAGTTATTACAACAAAAGATGTGGATAATTTAGTTTTTGGTTTGGGAGAGGTCAATTTAGATGACTTTATCAAAAGAATTTTAAATAAAAAAGATTTTAGGGAAGATTTAGTAAGTATATTGGAACATGGAGAGGATGAGATACGAGTTCTCACAGCCATAACATCATATATCACTCAACTCTATATGTTTAACATCTATATCCGTGTAAATGGTGCGCCTAATGCACTTGAGATACTAGGTTACCCTGCTCCAAAGTTTGTTGTAGAAGAGAAATCACAACTCTCTTTAAAGTTCAAACCTCCAACTTATTCAAAGCTTCATAATCTACTTTTAGAGAGTGAACTTAAGATGAAAAGTGCTCATATTGACAAAAGTGCCATCTTACTTTCCACTTTAATACGACTTCAAAAACTACTCTAAACTCCCCTAAAGAACAATTTTTGTATAATCGCGATATTAATTTCTCCACATAAGGAATTCCCATGCGCGGTTATAAAGTATTTGCTGGTTCAGCTAGTGTCGATTTTGCAAAAGAAGTTTGCCAATTATTAGATGTACCATTAGCTAAGGCTGATGTTAAAAAGTTTAGCGACGGTGAAATATCAGTTCAAATTGCTGAGTCAGTTCGTGGTCGCGATGTATTTATCGTTCAGTCAACAGGTGCTCCATCTAATGACAATTTAATGGAACTCCTAATTATGACAGATGCTCTTAAACGCTCATCTGCTCAAAGTATTACAGCAGTTGTTCCTTACTATGGTTATGCACGTCAAGATCGTAAAGCTGCTCCTCGTGTACCAATTACTGCGAAACTTGTAGCAAATCTCTACGAAACAGCAGGTATAGATAGAGTTATCACTATAGATTTACATGCTGGTCAGATTCAAGGTTTCTTCGATATTCCTGTAGATAACCTTTATGGTTCAATTACTTTTGAGCATTACATCAAAAGTAAAAACCTTAAAAATCCTATCATCGCTAGTCCAGATATCGGTGGTGTTGCACGTGCTCGTTACTTTGCAAAACGTATGGGTCTTGATATGGTTATCGTTGATAAACGCCGCGAAAAAGCGAATGAAGCTGAAGTAATGGGAATCATAGGAGATGTTAAAGGTTATGATGTAATTATGATTGATGACATGGTAGATACCGCTGGAACTATGGTTAAAGCAGCTACTGCACTTAAAAACAAGGGTGCTACATCTGTAATGGCTTGTGCTACTCATGGTGTTCTTAGTGGAAAAGCTTATGAAAACTTAGAAAATGGTGAACTTGATGAGCTTATTATCACAAATACTCTCGATATCAAAGAGCATAAAAAGATAAAAGTACTTACAGTTGCTCCTCTTTTTGCAGAAGTTATTCGTCGTGTTTATCATAATGAAAGTGTAAACTCTCTTTTTGTATAAACAGTAGAGAGTTTATACAAACTCTCTTTTCTAATCCCCTCATTCTATACTAGCTTAGATTCTACAGATTTGAATGTAACTCACCTTAGATTTATATATTATAATTTCACAACAATAACTTAGAAGGAACCTCATGTCTATAATATCTACACTCAAAAAAGAACTCACTGATAAAATCAACAGAATCAACCTTCTAGATAATAATAGTGAAATCAATAAAATTGTAGAAGATTTGATTGTAAAAATAACTGACACAGAATTTTCTTCAATTTGGATTTATAAATTTCCTCTCTTAACAAGAGCAAGAGAGGGAGAAACAACAGAACTCTCTATAGAAAGAAAAGAGGGACTACTCTATGAGTGCTTTTCAAAAAAACAGTCCATAATATATAACTATTTATCAAGTGAAAAAGGGTATATCCCTGCTATTGATAATCCAGACAATATAAAAATAAAATCTAAAATCATAGTTCCTCTTATAGATAACGGTACATTTATAGGTATCGCAACTGCTTATTCAAGTGTCAAAAAAATTAAAAAATTCACAAATGATGATTTAAAACTTTTTCAAGCTATTACACCATTTATTATTAAAGCTATTTATAGAATGAAAAAAAATATGGAGGAGATCTCCTTAGAGGAGACTCCCTCTTCTTCAAATCTTGAAGAGAATCTAGATAAATTAGAAGAGTCTAGAGCTATTACAAAAGCACCAAATGAGATGCTAGACTATATGTCAAGTATTGTGCATGATATTAGAACACCTGCTAATGGCTTACTTGGATTTTTAGAAATCTTGCAAGAGCAGATTGATGATAGTAGACTAAAAGAGTATGTTGGACATGCAAAGAAGAGTGCACTCCTTATAAATGAGCTTACAACATCAATTCTTGATGGTGTATCTGAGGGAAGAGAAACTTTAAATAAAGAGCCTCAAAGAGTAAATACTGTTAAATTCTTTTCAGATATTGCAGAGATATTTTCAGCAAATATGTTTAAAAAAAATATCAACTACAATATCTTTATAGACCCACTTCTTCCTAAAGAGATTCAACTCGATAGTATGAAAATTAAACGTGTAATTATGAACTTAATTAGTAATGCATCTAAATTCACACCAGAGAATGGTTCTATAGAATTTTCATTAAGATATAAAGCAAAAGAGAAAAAACTTCATATATTTGTTAAAGATAGTGGTATAGGTATAGCTAAAGAGAAGCAGAAAGATGTTTTTAAAGCATTTACACAAGCTGAGAATGATACAAAAGAGAAGTATGGAGGAACAGGCTTAGGTTTATCCATATGTGCTGAGTATGTCAAAGAGATGGGTGGAAAACTCTCTCTTGAGAGTAAACTCAATCATGGATGTATATTTTATTTTGATTTAGCAATGGATATTAAAGATTATGCTAAACAGTTTGAAGCTATTGAAAATAAAGAGTCAACAGTGGTAGCAATACTTATGGATACACACAATACAGTAGTTGCAAATCACATAGCAAGATATCTTGTAAAGATTGGTGTAAATGTAGATCAGGTTACTGCTATCACTCAACTCAAACAGTTAGAATCTAATGTTACACACCTAATAAGTTTTGAAAATAAACTCTCAGGTGATCTTTTTATACAAATTAAACGAAGTAATATCAAACTCTTAGCAGTAGAAGAGAACTTCTTATCACTTAATCTTAACAATATTGATGGGGCAATGCTCATCTCTCAATATACTTACTTTGGAAATACTCTCTATACTTTTATCAATGAAAACACTATTCCAAAAGTACTTATAGTTGAAGATGACAATATTAGTATTATACTTATAAAATCAATGCTTGAGAATGAGTATTGTGAAATTGATATTGCTGAAAATGGCAAAGATGGATTAGATTTATTAATTTATGCATTACAAAGTAAAAAACCTTATAATATAGTCTATACAGACCATAATATGCCTATTCTATCAGGTACAGATATGATAAAACAGTACAAAGCACTTGAAGCGAAAACTAGCTTACAAAAAACATTTACTGTTTCAGTTTCAGGAGATGAGAAAAAGATAGGAAAAGATGATTATGATTATTTCGCAACAAAACCTTTCAAAAAACAAGAGATAGTTTCTCAATTTTTACAAACATTACATTAAAGGAGCAAATATGCAAAAGCCGACACCAAATGATATTGAGCAAGAGATTACAAGTATAGATTTAATAGTTTCAAAATCTGATAAAGAAGGAAAGATAACATATATTAATCCAATATTTACTAAAATATCTGGATATACACAGGGAGAGCTTATTGAGAAACCACACTCAATATTACGACATCCTGACATGCCAAAAGTTATTTTTAAATACTTATGGGAAAACTTAAAAGATGGTAATGATGTAGTTACATATGTTAAAAATTTATGTAAAGATGGAAGTTATTATTGGGTACTTGCTACAGTTAAAACTGCTAAAAATCCAGATGGTTCATTCAGGAACTATATGTCGACACGAAGATGTATTACTAAAAATGCAAAAGAGAGTATAAGTAAAATATATGCTCATCTCTTACAAACAGAAAAAGATTCTGGAGTTGAAGCTTCACAAAAAGTATTTGAGAAATTTTTACTTGCTAATCATATAAATAATTTAGAAGAATTTAATACTTTTATGCAAAAAATAAATAAATAGGAAGAAAAAATGATAAATTTTGATGAAAAAATGAAAAGATTAAGAAGTGTCAATGGGTACTTAGGTTCTGCTATATTAAACTATAGTGGAGAGACTTTATATGTTGAAAATGAGAGTACAGGAACAGATATAGCATATGCTGCAACTATTTTTAATGATACATTTCGTACTATTAGTGAAACATCTTTAGATATTGGTTTTAGTGAAGCATCTTCAGTAGAAGCTAAAACGGATGATGGACATGTCTTCTTAGTTAAAAGTGCTGGAATGCATACTGAAAATCAATATGCTAAAATAGATATATTTTGTATCTTTAGAGATGATGGAAATATAGCTCTAGCAAAGATGATTATAGATAAAAGTTCCAGAGCTATATCTGACGAACTCTCTCGAATATAAGCTATACTCATGAAAACTTTGTATCTTATACGACATGCAAAATCGGGTTGGAGTAAACCAAATACGAGTGATTTTGAAAGAGTTATTTCAAAAAAAGGTAAAAAAGATATAAAGACCATGGGCTCTTATCTCTCATTAATAGGAATTTCTCCTCAGCTTATTCTATCTAGTTGTGCACTTAGAGCACAACAGACTACAGATTTACTAGCAGAAAAGATAGAATTTGAAGGAAAAAAATATTATCTTGAAGAGTTATACTTAACAGGAGTGGATGTTATTAGAGATATTATTTCGATACAAGAAGATGAGATTGATTCTATGTTTGTCGTTGGACATAACCCACAACTCCATGAATTAGCAAATACTCTTATAGATGAACATATCAGTAAATTTCCTTCTCTAGGAATTATCGCTATAAATTTTCAAATAGACTCATGGAGTGAAATTGAAGAACAAAAAGGTAAAATAGATTTCTTTATTTTTCCAAAACAATTTAAATACTATATGCCGAGACAAATTAGAACTATTTTAGCAGAAAAATAGATATATTAAATAGTTTTTTTATTAACTAATATCTATTAAGCTAATAATTTTTTAGCAAAAACAACTGCTCTTATAAATGTTCTATGCATATTTTCCTCACCTATTAAAGTGACAATTTTATGTTTTTTCAATGCTTCAAATACCTCATTATTTGTTCCAGAAGTTACAATAACTGTTCCGTTCTCTTTTAGAATCTCTATCGTTTCATAAAAATTATGAAGTGCAGTTGCATCTATAAAAGTTACATGCCTCATCCTTATAATCAAGACTTTTGCACTTATAGCTCTCTTTTGAATGAGCTCTGCATACTGTTTAGCTGAGGCAAAGAAGAGAGGTCCACCTATCTCATAGACAGCGATACCTTTTGGTAGTTTTTCATAATTTTCTATATCATCTTCATCATCACTCTCAACTATCTCATGCTTATCAACATCTGCCATTCGTTTCATAAAAAGCAGAGAGGAGAGAACTATACCTACTTGAATCGCTACTGTTAAATCTACAACAATCGTTAAAATAAAAGTGCTTAATAAGACACTATAATCATAAGCAGAACCCTTTAAAATAGAGAAAAAAGATCTGTATTCACTCATATTAAACGCCACTACTATTAAGATACCTGCAAGAACAGACATAGGAATCAACTTTGCATAGTTCATAAAAAAGAGCATTATCAGTAGAAGAGTGAGAGAGTGTACTATCCCTGAGATAGGTGTTCTTCCACCATTTTCTACATTTGTAGCCGTTCTAGCTATAGCACCCGTTGCAGGAATACCTCCAAAAAATGGTGTAGCTATATTTGCTAAACCCTGTGCTATAAGCTCTGTGTTTGAGCGATGAGCACCACCAATCATTCCATCAGCTACTACTGCTGAGAGAAGAGACTCCACACTCCCTAGAAGTGCTATAACTAAAGCTGGAACTATATAAGTTGTAAGGTTAGAGAGCTCAAAATGAGGAAGAGAAAAAGTAATATCATTCGGAATTGTTCCAAAAAAAGTCTCTATCGTTGTAACAGGAAGATGAAAAATTTGCACACTTAGAGTTAAAAGGATTAGAGCTACAAATGAACCAGGAACCTTAGAGTTTATCTTTTTAAAATTCAGAGTTATAAGAATTGTTACGAGAGTTACAGCCAAAGCATAATAGTTAATATCTTGAATATGTTCAAAATAACATTGCCATTTTTCAAAAAAGTTTGCTGGTAATTTTTGAATACTTAAACCTAAAGCATCTTTTATCTGTGTAGAAAAGATAACTACAGCAATCCCACTTGTAAAACCGACAATAAGCGGATGAGGAAAGTATTTAAGTAGATTCCCTAATTTTAAAACTCCAAAAAGCACTAAAATAACACCAGCCATTAGAGTGGAGATTAAAAGACCATCTACTCCATACTGCTGGATTATTCCATAGAGTATGATGATAAAAGCCCCTGTAGGACCTCCAATCTGTACCCTACTCCCACCAAAAAGTGAAATAATAAACCCTGCAACAATAGCAGTAATTATCCCTTTTTCAGGAGAAACACCACTTGCAACTGCAAATGCTATGGCTAGAGGAAGTGCGACAATGCCCACTATACTTCCAGCTACAATATCCTTAAGAATCTGTTCTTTTGATATACCTTGTTTTAAAAGTGTAAATAGTTTTGGTTGAAAAATCATTTTACGAGAGTACCTTATCTTTTACTTGTAGTGATATTATACAACACTAACCCTAATAGATAAGAATACTCAGCAGTTAAAAGATTTACTTACTCTGTCCCATACCACCTATTTGCGCCATACGAGATTTTTGAAAAGTATAAAATTCATCTTTAGTTATCTTTCCATCACCATTTGTATCAATCATTGCAAACATTGAACTACTTCTCATTCCCATAGCACTTTGCATTTTCGTACTTTTTTGCATTTTCTTACTTCTTTGCATTCCCATACCATGACCTCTAAAGTTTGCTGTTGGATAGTTGTCAAACATCCATCTTACAACTTTTTCAAGCTCAGCAGGTGTAATATTTCCTTTTTGAGAAGGCATTACTCCAAAATGTTTTAGTTTTTGAGGCATACAAATTGCCTTAGCTTTACTTGGGTTTTGAACATAATCAACCACAAAAGCAACTGCATCTTTTTTATTTGGATAAGTCATTTTAAGATGTCTCATAACTCCATTTAAAGGTGGTGCAATAATAGTTGACATATCTTTTGGCATACTCTTAGAGTGACACATTGCACACTTGTTATCAAAAGTATTCTCCTCTGCACTTGCTCCAAAGAGTGTTGTTGTAACTCCAGCTATAGCTATTAATGTAATTATTGAATTTTTCAGAATAATCTCCTTATTTAAGTAGGGAATTATGACATTTTCATGTTAATAGAGTATAAAATAAACCTCAATTTAAAATACTATTTTTGAATTTACCTTTAAATCTGATGATGTAAAGAGAAATTTAAAACTGTAGGTATCACATATTTTTTGAACGATATAGAGTCCTAAACCAAATCCACCCTCATTTTTATTATCCCGTACAAACTTCTTTAAAACTTTTTTCTGATTACGAATCTCACCATTATTAATCACAGCAAAATACTCTTGTGTAGCTTCTATCCGTATAAGCCCCTTGGCTGGTGTATATTTAATGGCGTTTGAGAGAAGATTATCAACAAGACGAATTAAATCTTCCCTATCCATACTCAATGTAATATTTTCTACCTCTTTTTCAATAATCAGATTCTTGTTTTCAATAAGTGTCTGAAAAAATTCCAATCTTTCATCTAAAACTATCTTTAAACGGAGAGTCTCTATCTCTTTTGGGGCATTATGCTCTAACTTCACAAAACTTAAATCTTTAAATATTTTTGAAACACGAAACGCCGAACTCTTAATCTTTTTCAACTCATCTGTATCACGACATAAAGGATAGAGTTCATTAGCCAGCTCAATATTTGCTAAAATATTACTAATAGGAGTATTTATCTCATGAGTTGCATCTGTTATAAACTCTTCTAAAGACTCAATAGCATCACGCATAGGTTTTAAAAATATTTTTCCTAGCACAAAAGCTATAAGAGTAATAAAAAGTGTACTCAGTATAAAAAAGAGAAGTAAATTACGAACGAGATCATCAATGCTCTCTCCAATATCAGTATATATTGCAAAATAGACCTCCCCCCATTTCTTATGCTCTTTATGAATATAGTAAAATTTATCATCCTTACGAAAAGACTCTTTGGAGAGCTCCTCTTTAGTAAGTTTAAAACTACCTCCAATATATTTTTTATCCTTATAGACTGAAATAGGCATCCCTAAAAATTCTGGTTTATTTGTATTGTGTAAAAAGTGGCGTTTGAGATTGGTCTTAATAAAAACATCTATCTCTTTTTTCATATGGGAGATATTATTATTAAGAATGAGTTGATAGTTCATCTGATAATAGAGCCATGTCCCCACTGCTAACAAAAAGAGTGATGAGATTATATAGACAGATAAAAATCTTCTAAATGCTTTTTTTTCAACCAACATATCTATACCCTATATTTTTGATTGTCTCAATTTTCTCTTTCCCTATAATATTTCTCAAACGATTTATAAAAACTCTTAATGAAGCTTCACT
>CAZTNH010000038.1:0-10267 GCA_964615395.1 uncultured Sulfurimonas sp. | reverse complement strand
AACTCATAATGATCGTACACTAACTGATGAAATCTCTCTTTTCCTACTTCATGTAAAAAACCAGGATGTGGCTTTGTTACTGGTGGTCTTACACCTATTGTTCCATCTGTGATTGTAAGTTTCATACTAAACCCTTAATTTATTTGCTAGAATTATACTTACTCTTAACGTAAAAAGATTTTAAATAAGAGAATTTTACTCATTATCTTTATGCTGTTTTAAGTGCATTCGTTAAAAACATCTTAATCAAGGACTGGTAAGGTACATCCATGGAATTTGCTTTCACTTTTAACTCTTCTATCATATCAACAGGTAACCGTAAAGATATACTCTTCGTAGTTTTTTTAAGATTTGAAAACCTAGCTGATTTAACCTTTGACATATCAAAGTAATCAGTCACATCATGTTCATCCCAAAAAGCAGACTCCTCAGTTTCATCTTTAAATATTGGTAATTTTTTAAGCTTTTGCATAGATACTCCTCTCTTTTTTACTCATCGCTCTTGCAGATATAACTCTAATGTGGTCTCTTCTAATAGTAAAAATAATAGTCACTAAATCACCAAAATCATTTTTGCCAAGAGCCACACATCGACACTCATGCAAAGAGTGTTTAAAATCTTCTACAATCAGTAAAGGTTCATTGAAAAAGACCTCTTCAATCGCTGTCCATTTCAAGCCATGTTTATCTTCATTTTTATGAATATTTCCCTCATCCCAATCAAAACCAACAATAGCTTCAACATCTAAACAATCAAAATTCATTCTCTTCCTTGTATATTGCTATTATATACAATAATTATTTATATGTCAATTTAATATCTACTTATACTATAATACTTCTATCTTACATCCGAGTAATCTATACCAACAAGATAAAGAGTAAAAATTGCATCACACTTAAAACTATCAACATATATTTTAGTTACACTCCCTCAAATATTACAGCAAATAGTAAAATGACAGACTCAAGCAATTTTCACTTGAGTTTTGCTATAATAACTGATATATAAAATATTTGGAGTTTATAAATGCAAACTTTATCAGTACAGATACAAGATAGTTATATGCAACAGTTTATGAACTTTGTAAAAGAGAGTCATTCAAATATAACTATTTCAAAAGATAAAAATCTTGAAATTGACCCTTACTTTTATGAGAGACAAAAAGAGCTTCACCAAATAAGAGCTGACATTAAAAGTGGTAAAATGGAAATGTTATCAGAAGAGCAATATGAAAAAGAGATAGAAGATTTTTTTTTAGAACTTGAAAAATAGATATGAAGATAATCCGTTCAAGAAAATTTCAAATAAACTTTTTAATTACTTTACAGTATATCGCCAAAGACAAAACTAGTGCTAGTAAAAATTTTCAAAAAGAGCTTGATAAACTTATAAAAAATATCCCAAACTTTCCCTACAAATATAGACAATCAGTTTATTTTGATGATAAAAATGTAAGAGATTTAATATATAAGAAACATACTATAAATTATGAAATTAATTTAGAAGAAAATAGTATTGAAATTTTAAATATTTTTAATCAAAAAAAACCTTCTCAGCAGTAAATAGCACAAGAGTTTACACCCTAATATGAACATATCACCAAATTTTTCACCACCCATAGGACTTATGAAACCATACTTCACACTTAGTGGACTCTTTTATCTCCTAAGTATCTTCAGTTTATTTTTTCTTGATCCCCAAACGCCACTTAATGATTTTTATCTTATTGGCTGGGTTCATCTCTATATGTTAGGGTTTGTAATGATGGCAATTTTTGCATCTATGGCTCAACTCTCCCCTATCGTTATAGAGACGAAACATTATAGTGTCAAAATTTTTAACTATCTTTGGTACTTCTTAGTGGCTGGTCTTTTACTTATGCTTATTGGGTTTTATGTAGATGTCACTTTTTTACTCTATGGAGGGACACTTGTTCTTATTAGTATGCTTATCTATGCAACAGAATTTATTTTAACACTGCAAAATTCAAGAAGAAAAACAAGTATCACAAAAGCTATGTGGATGAGTAACTTTTTCTTACTCTTAGGCATAGTGACTGGTTTAGTCATGGCAGGAGCTTTTAATGGTCTCATTGATATCAATCCATCTACTCTCTTAAAAGTTCATACATTCGGTCTTTTAGTCGGTTTTATTATACTCCTTATTATGGGTATCTCCATCATTCTTATTCCAATGTTTGGCTCATCTAAAAGAATAAGCGATAATGAGTTTAGAAATAGCTTTTATACAGTAGCGTTTGGAGTTATAGTGATGATGCTCTCTCCTTTTTTCTATACTACTATTTTAGAGTACCTCTCATATGCTATTGTAACGGCTTCAATACTTCTCTATTTTTATCAACTCTACAAGATGACAAGCTCACGCAAACGAGTCAATCATGACATATGGGCTAGACATATGTATGTAGCTTTTAGCTCCTTTATTGTGGCGTTTATACTTTTAGTAAGTTTTATCTTTACTGAGAATACAGATATACTCAAACTAGGTATGTATATAATGTTTATAGGATTTTTCGGTTTTGTTATCATCGGTAACTTTTATAAAATCATCCCTTTTCTTGTATGGTTTCATATCTACTCACCTCTTATTGAAGAGAGAGCTGTTCCTATGTTACATGAGCTTATACCTAAACGACTCGCCTCTTTACAGTGGTTTTATGCCACACTTGGTTTTATCATAAGTACAATAGGTCTCTATCTTAACGCTAGTTCACTTTTTCAGGGTGGAGTTGTCCTATTAGGTATCGCTTCGCTTACATTTTTTATAATAATAATAAATTTGTTAAAAGTAAAGATATGATTAACAATTACATTGTATAATACTTCAAATACAAAATAAAGGATTTACAAATGGGTAAATATTTAGAATTAACTGCTGCTGATTATAAAGCAACTATCGCTGAGGGTGTATCTTTAGTAGACTTCTGGGCTCCATGGTGTGGACCATGTCGTATGATCGCTCCTGTTATCGAAGAGTTAGCAGAAGATTTCGACGGAAAAGCAAAAATCTGTAAAGTGAACACTGACGAAGAGCAAGATATTGCTGTTGAGTTTGGTATTCGTTCTATTCCAACTATCATGTTCTTTAAAGATGGTGAGCTTGTTGACCAAGTTGTTGGTGCACAAAGCAAACAAGCTTTAGCTGACAAAATCAACACTCTTTTAGGTTAATTCCCAAAAGGTACTATTTTGGCTAAAAGAAGAAAAGGGAAATCACTTTTTTCCCTCTCAACTCTTTTAGCCTCTTTCTTTGGTGCGGCTATGATAGCCATCTCCTTTGCTTACTTCAATTACAAATTTTCAGAATACAAATTTATCGACTTTAAAAAGTGGAACTTTTATGAAAAGAGTGATATATTTACTCCTACAGAAGATAAATATATAGTCGTCTTCTACTCCTCACGTGAAAAAGATACTATGAACCTTTTAGCAAACATTGATTTACACACTCCTATACTTGCTATTGACTACTACAATAAAGTAAGAAAGAACTCAAAAACTACTACTTTTTTAAGAGGTGGGACTGAAAATTCTCTCTCATTTATTCAGCGTTTTAACATTTATAGTTCTCCTAGTATTTTCTTTATAAAAAAACAAAAAGATTCTCTTTATAAACAAGATAGTATGATACGTAAACTAGATAATTTGAAAGAGTTATCAAAAGAAGCAAAATCATTATAATTTAAAGGAAAAAATATGTCAATTTTAGATTGTGCAATTATTGGTGGAGGACCTGCTGGTCTTACTGCTGGACTCTATACAACTCGCGGTGGTTTAGAAAATGTAACTATGTTTGAAAAAGGTATGCCCGGAGGTCAGATAACGAACTCTTCTGAGATAGAAAATTACCCTGGTGTATCGGGTGATATTACAGGGATGGATTTAATGATGCCATGGCCTGCTCAGTGTCAAAAATTTGGTCTTAAACATGAGATGGTCAATGTTACTCGTGTCACTAAAAGTGGAGATATTTTCACTGTTCACAATGAAGATGGCTCAACTGTTGATGCCCATAGTGTTATCATAGGAACAGGTTCATCACCTCGTCGTGCTGGATTTACTGGAGAGGATGTTTTCTTTGGAAAAGGTGTCAGTACTTGTGCCACTTGTGATGGTTTTTTCTATAAGGGTAAAGAAGTTGTAGTTATTGGTGGTGGAGATACTGCTCTTGAAGAGGCTATCTATCTCGCTAAAATCTGTTCAAAAGTTTATTTAGTGCATCGTCGTGATACTTTCCGTTCAGCACCAAACACAGTGAAACGTCTGGAGGGTACTGAAAATATTGAAATCATTTTAAACTCATCACCTGATGAAGTTTATGGGGACAATATGGGAGTAACAGGCATTCGTATTATCAATAAAGAGGGCGAAACTCGAAACATAGAAGTTCCAGGAGTATTTACTTTTGTAGGAAATGATATTAACCACCAAACTCTTATACAAGAAGATGGAAGTTTTCTTTGTGAAATGAATAAACAGGGACAAGTTGTTGTTGACATCAGTATGCGGACTTCAGTTGCTGGACTCTTTGCAACGGGAGATATGCGAATAGCAGCTCCAAAACAAGTGGTAAGTGCAGCTGGTGATGGTGCTGTAGCTGCTCTACAAGCTATAGTCTATGTAGATGAGTTACTAAATAGTTAAAAATTTCATTTAATATGTTATGATTTTAAAAATATATATAAAAGGCTAAAGAATGATAAAAGTTGGTGTATTTGGAGCAAGTGGACGTGTAGGTAAGTTACTTTTGGAAGATTTAAAAGAGCATCCCAATATGAGTGTAAGTAGCGTTTATGTCAGAAAGAGTTTAGATTTTTCTATAGATCCCTCTGTTTTAATCACAACTGATATGAAAGCTTTTTTAAATTCTAGTGAAGTGATAATAGATTTTTCTCTTCCTGATGCTTGTGAAACTCTTCTTGAAGCTGCTATGAGTACTCCAAAACCTTTAGTTATAGGGACAACAGGACTCAATACTCATCAACTTAATCTTCTTAAAGAAGCAAGTCAGATGATGCCTATTTTATATGCTACAAATATGAGTCTAGGTGTAGCACTTTTAAATAACCTCGTAGAACAAGCCTCTGCTGCTCTTAAAGGCTTTGATATTGAGATAGTAGAAATGCACCATAAACATAAAAAAGATGCTCCTAGCGGTACAGCACTTACTCTTGGTGAACATGCTGCTCGTGGTCGTGGTTTAGAACTTGATAAAGTTCGTATTAGTGGACGTGATGGAAATATTGGTGAGAGAAGTGAAGATGAGATAGCTGTTATGGCTATTCGTGGTGGTGATATTGTTGGTCGTCATACTGTAGGTTTTTATAATGATGGTGAATTTTTAGAACTTAACCATACTGCAACATCAAGAAATACATTCTCAAAAGGTGCTATTCGTGCTGGAGAGTGGCTTGCAAACAAAGATGCTGGTCTTTATACTATAGCTGATTGTTTAGGGCTTTAGTACTCTTTCATTAAACAAGAGACTATATCTCTTGTGCACTTTTAGCTAACTTAGCCCATGCCGACTCTGGGTCGGCTTTAATAGACTCACTATAGGCAACCTTAGCTTCAGAATCCCTCCATAATTTACTCAATACAGTAGCTTTTAAATACTTTTGACGAGAGCGTGCTTCTTTAGATATCTTTACATCATCTAAAACAGAAATTGTCTCTAAGGCTTTTTCATACTCTTCTCTATTCATATATGCCTGATAAACAGTAAACTCAACATAAGGGCTCTGTGCATAAGAGGATGATTTTTTCTGTATTTTCATCACTTTAGTACCATACTTTATAACCATAGTATCATCTTTTAAATCACTACCAATGGACATAACTGCGACATATCTATCCATATCTTTGTAGCTATCTCCAAATACTTTTTCTATTTTACTCATAGCATCTATCATTTTCTCTTTCTGCTCTAATCTATCATATGTATCAAATAAATATCTATATACCTCTTTATACTTTGAGTTTTTATCATCTTCAATCAAGAGTATTAAATCTTTACTCGCATCAATCACTTCACTATAATTTCCTGTTGCAAAATCTACACGAATATATCTATAGAGCCATTTTTTTCTCTCTTGCAATTTATCTGATTTAAGATTTTTTTGAGCTATACTTTTACTTAGTTTATAATCTCCACCTTTCATAGCACACTCATAGACACCATCATCCCACTTATCTGAGAGTGTTATATTGTACTCCTTAGAGACAGTTAAAACTTCTTTACACTCTTTCGCTTTAAGAGAGACTTCCATCACTCCTATTGCTGCTTTTTTGATTAGCTCATCCCTATCTGGATACTTCTCATCATCAACAGTTAATAGAGTGTTCTTAAATGCTAGTAACTTAAAATACATTTTCTCTTTTAAAAGCAATTTAGCTTTTTCATAAATAGCTTTTTTCCCTATACTATCTTTTGGGTATGTCTCTATCAGTTTATTATACTCTTTGAGTTTCACGGTAGAGTTTGCATCTGATGTTTCAAAGAAAAGCCCATCTTTAGCTATATCTACTGCATTTATATAATCACCATCGGGGAACTCTTTTATGTATTTATTCAGAGCTACGAGAGCCTTTTTCTTCTCTTTTGTTTTAGCAAGCCATAAAGCTTTATCACTCAAAAGTAACTCGTAATCATCATATGTAGGATTAATACTATCTAGTAAAGCTCCTGCAATTTTCGCTGCAGTAAGATAGGAGTTTTGATCGGCATAACTGTTCATAAGAGTCTTAGATAAATCATATTTTTCAGCAAAATAACTCGGTTTAGCTTCTATTATTTTATCTATATATTTAGAGGAGTCTTTTATAGATGTATCAAACCTCGCTTCTGCTATATGAAATGCAGCATCTGATGCCACATCTAAATCTTTTGTAGAGTAGAGAGCTTTTTTGTAAAATTTTAAAGCAGGTTTCATCCCTCCAGATGCTTCTAGTGACTCACCTTTATAGATATAACCAAGATAAGCAAATTTGGAGTGTGCATGTTCACTAAAAAGTCTATCAAAGAAGTAATCAGCATCTGAAGTTAGACCTATTTTAGAGTAAGCCTTAGCTGTTAAGGATAAAACTTCAGCTACATTATCACTAGAAGAGTACTCCCTTAAAAAATCTTTAGCATTTGATATAACATTATCATAATCTTCAAGCTGTGCATATACTTTAATTTTGTAATAAATCAATTCAGATTTAAAAAGAGTTTTTGGATACTCTGTTAATATATCCTCTACTACACTTAAACACTGTTCATAATTTTTTTGAGCATAATATTTTTTTACTTTTAAATAATCTTTCACATCTCCCACTTTTTTAATATATACAGGATTTCCTTTAATATCTAAACTTCCAACAAATGGTAATTTATTGGTATCCATATAAAATGGAAAATTAATACTTATATCTGGTTTAGTTCTATTGTTTATAAGAGGAAGTTTATCTTTGTAGCCTATTATTGTCCAACTTTTAGAGATAACTACTTTTACATTATAAGTACTATTATCTTCTGTTAAATTAAATATATTGGCTAATAGTTTTATTTTAAAATCTGGTTTAACTCTTATAAAATAGGTATCCTTTTTTATAAATGTATCCACTTTGAAAAAATCATTTTGTAGTTTTTGAATTATCTTAGATGGTTTTTTTGAAAATGCACATATAATCTCTGTAGTCACTAAAAAATCATCTTTATGTGCTTGACAAAGAAAAGGTGAACTATCAGTTAATTTAAGAGTTGAGTAGCGTTTGAAGTCATCTTTTGCACTATCAATAGATATTTCAAGTGCAGTAAGTTGAGAGATAAAAGTAAAGAAGAGTATCCATTTTAACAATTTATACTCTCCTTGTAAAGATAGAGGATTCTAGGGACAAAATATCCCTAACACTATAATGTCTTCTACTCATTATAGCCTCTAAGAATTAATAACCACTGTTGTAAACGAAAGCAGTAATAAATTCTAATAGTGGGTTAATTGCTAGAAAAGCAAATATAGTCCCCACAGCTGCAACACCAATAATTGATTTTAAAGCAAGTGTTGCATTTGATACATACATCTGTCCATCATTACCAATAACTGGTTCTTTCATAAACATATATACAATTAATTTAATGTAGTAGTACCCTGCTATTGCAGAGTTCAGTGCCATAATAAGTGCTAACACAGGATAGCCACCTGTAACAGCAGAACTAATTAAATATAATTTACCCCAAAATAGAGCAAATGGAGGAAGACCCGCTAAACTTAACATAAAAAGAGCCATAATAGAAGCTGCAACTGGTGCAGTTTTTATCATACCAGCAAATTTATCATAACTATGATCTGACATTTGATGATCTGGAATCTGTTTTTGACGAGACATCCAAAGCATAGAGAACGAACCAAGGTTAGTAAAACTAAAAAGTATCCAGTAAAGAAACAGTGCTGAATTTGACTGAGTTGTACCGATTAAAATAGCTGCCATTACAAAACCAGCATGAGATATAGAAGAGTATGCAAGCATACGTTTCACATCTGTTTGAACTAGTGCCCAGATATTTGCCGCAGTCATAGTAACAACAACTAGTATCCATAGTACTATCTCTAACCAAATCACACCACTATGAATTAAGAACTCAAAAAGTCTCATAGCTACTACAAATGCAGCTATTTTTGGTACGATAGACATATAACCAGCCATCGCAGCACTTGACCCCTCATAAACATCAGGTGCCCATGTATGAAATGGGATAAGGGAGAGTTTAAAACTAAATGCTGCAAGCATAAAGACAACAGCAACAAGAACATATCCAATATCTGCATAATTATTTGCTGCTAAAACTGAAGCAATTTGATTGATTTCAACTGAACCAGTTAGTGCATAAAATACCATTGCACCAAAACTATATAAACCAGCTGCTAAAGCACCCATAGTAAAGTACTTAATTGCTGCCTCAAATGATTTGTCACGGTTATGCATAGCGATAAGAGTATAAAGAGCTAAAGAAGCTGTCTCTAAACCAACAAAGATAAGAATTAAGTTATCACTTGAAACCATAAATTGGAATCCAGCTATCATAAATAAGAATAGTGCAAAAAATTCAGGATATGAAAACTCATGGAAACGCTTATTCGTCATAGCTAATGGAATAAAAAGCATACTAATTCCGACAATAATAAATTGAGAAAGAATTGCTAAACCATCAATAAGCATAACATTAAATACACCCATTAATGTACCATCTTGACTAAATACACCAGCCGAATCTAAAAGTGTTCCAAAATCTAATACTAAAAATAAGATACTCATAACAACATAGAGAGTCTTATCAAGACCCCCTTTAAATAAATCAATAACAATAATCATTAAAGCACCAATAATTGGAATTAACATAGGTGCTAAAGTGATAAGATTGAGTGATTCTAAAGAAACATTTATAGGACTTAACATTAGTGTGCCTCCCCAGAAGTAGTTTTAGTCATAACAATACCTGAAACATTTGGTATTCTTAATTTTGCTTCTTCAGATGTAGCTTTATTGTGCATTAATTGAACAACAGCTTCAACTGAATTATTAATTGGTCCTAAAATTGGTTTAGGATAGATACCTAACCATATAGTAATAAGAACTAATGGAACTAGAGCAATAAGTTCACGTTTGTTTACATCTGGAAGATTTTTATTTTCCTCTTTCGTAACTTCACCAAAGAACATTTTTTTGTATGCTGATAACATATAGATAGCACCTACTATAATACCTACACCTGCTAAAAGTGTCAAAATATGTGACTGTTGATAAAAACCTAGAAGAGAAAGAAACTCACCTACAAAGTTAATTGTTAAAGGCATACCAACTGATGCCATCATCATAATACCAAAGATAGTTGCATATTTAGGCATAACATGTGCTAAACCACCAAACTGATCCATCATTTTAGTATGACGTCTATCATAGATAACACCAACAAGTAAGAAAAGTGCCCCAGCTACTACACCATGACCAAGCATTAAAAATATTGAACCAGAGATACCTTCAACATTGAGTGCAAAAGTACCTATAATAATAATTCCCATATGAGAGATGGAACTATATGCAATCACTTGCTTAATATCTTTCTGAGCATAAGCTACCATTGCCGTATAGATAACCATAATTATTGCAATAATTGCAATTGGATACATAAAATACACAGAAGCATCAGGAAATAGTGGTAATGAAAAACGGATAAATGCATATGTACCCATTTTAAGTAAAA
>CAZTNH010000037.1:0-10847 GCA_964615395.1 uncultured Sulfurimonas sp. | reverse complement strand
ATCTTTTTAAATGCTAAGTCATTCTTTGGGTCTGCAAATTTCATGGTGTTCCTTTTTATTATTATATCAAATTATATATTGGAAAGAAAATCTTTATCTATTGCTAAATACTGAAAATCAATTAAAATTTCATCTATATCCTTACTAATATCATTGTGAATTTTGGAGATATTACCATGAGCCAAATCGTTTCTTATAGCTCTCACCTTCTCAATCAGTTCTGTATATTGTATAAAATAGTGGCTTTTATTCATTTTGTTAGATCTATATAGTCTGTTCATCTTATTTTTAATCTCTTCATTACCATTATCTTGTTTTGGAAAAAATGGTAGTTTATCTAAAGTTTCATCTTTAGAAAAATTGCTTCTGAAAAAATCTCTTGAGGATTTATAGAATTTATAATATGCTTTTCGAGTAGTTTGAGTTAATGTTATATTGTCAATATGATTTTGAATTCTCTGCTCTGCGTATTGAGATAATTCTCTTGAAGAGTCTATAATATACTCAGATAGCATCTCATTTATAGTTAGAATCGCATTTAAGATAAGATCTCTATCATTTAAAAGTTTTGCAAAGAAAAACTGTTTTTTATACTCTAAAGAGTCCAATGCTATTCTCATCTCTTTAAATATTGCCATTAAAGGTTCAAGATATATACGAGTAGATGGTAGTGTTGAAATTATATTTTGAGTATCAATCAGTATCTCATCTATAATTGTACTTTTCTCAAAAAACTTAAATGAATTTGCTAGTAAATTTTGAGAGATAATTATTAACTTATCTTTGTAGTTTTTAAATATAACATTCTCATAATTTAATTTTTTATCTACTATAAATGAGTATTGATACTGTTCTAACATATTGATAAACTGAGATATATCATAGTACTCTTTTAGAGGAATAAGTTTTACATCATCTTCTGTTTGTATTTGATAGTATGCTTCATCTTTATTATCTACTTGATTTATCATTAGTTTTACAAGTTCTATCGGCTGTATTGACTCTATAAAATTACTACTTTTAGTCTCTTGCAGTTGCTGATTTATAAATATTTTATCATTTATGTTAGAGATATTTTTTTGAATCTCTTTGAGTAGATAAAGTGTCTCTTTAGATGGAGTATCAGAAACTTTTTTATTCTCATAAACATTAGGCTGCATCTCTTTTGTATCTTTAAAAATAGGTTCTTTATATTTAGAATCACACCCTAGCATCTCATATTCTAGTTTTTGCATCTCTTCATCTGAAAATGGTAAAGATTTATCTATATGATTAATCTTTTTCAATTGAGTCTTTTTTTGAGAAGTCCTTTCTCTTTTATCTCCATCGCTATCTTTCATACGATCAAGGATATGTTGTAAATTTTCCATTTTATTGTTTTCCTTAGAAAGTAGTATACACTGTTGTTATTAATAAGTCACTTTTTAACTCTTATGGTATAATAATTAGAAATCTTATTTGGAAAAATTCAATAAATTTATCTCAAATCATTACAGATTTTAGTAATTTTTATAAGCCAAATAAGAAAGCAGAGCATTTGAGTGTAGATTTTGTTATTTTAAAAGCATATAATCTTGTGTAGAATGATAGTTAGTGAGTATCATAAGGGAAGTATTAGTGCTGAAAATACTCTCTTTGGAGCACTTTTTAGAATAAAAATAAAAAAATAATGAGTGAGAAAATAGATGGATTATAGTGTAGATGTATTAGTAGTAGGGGCAGGGGGTGCAGGTTTGACTGCTGCCTTAAACGCCAAAGAGAGTGGAGCTGATGTTTTAGTCATCACAAAAGAGTACCCAACACGAAGTCAAACTTGTATGGCTCAGGGTGGGATAAATGCAGCTCTTGGAAATGCTGGTGAAGATAGCATCGAGGCTCATATTGCAAACACTTTAAAGTCTGCACATGGCGAGGCTGATGAAGAGGCTGTTCGTTTTATGTGTACTCAAGCTTCTAATGCAGTTGCATGGTTAGATAGTATAGGGGTCTGTTTTTCTCGAACAAAGGATGCAAAAATTGCCCAAAGAACTCTTGGTGGTGCGAGTGCAGCAAGAGCTTGTTATGCACAAGACTACACAGGGTTGAAGATACTTCACACACTTTATGATAGATGTTTATCTCAGGGGATTGAGATTCAAAATGAGAGAGTACTTTTAGAACTACTTCAAAATGAAGACTCTCGTGTTTGTGGGGCAAAAATCTTAAATCTTAGAAGTGGTGAAGTAGAAATCTACCATGCAAAAGCAGTGATTTTGGCGAGTGGTGGTTACTCTCGTATTTACGATAAAAACTCTACAAACTCTACGGCTTCAACAGGCGATGGCATAGCTGTAGCCTCTCGCATAGGTGCAAAGCTTATAGATATGGAGTTTGTGCAGTTTCATCCAACAGCACTTAAAAACTCTAGTATTCTTATAGGCGAGTCAGCACGTGGGGAGGGTGGTTACCTTCTCAACTCTAAGGGTGAGCGTTTTACAAATGAGTTAGCACCGCGTGATGTGGTGAGTCGTGCAATCAATGAGGAGATAAATAGGGGCGAAGATATTTTTATAGATATTCGTCATTTAGGGGAGCAGTTTATAGATGAGAACCTTCCTCAGGAGAGAAAACTTGCGAAACTCTATGAGGGTGTTGATCCCGTTACTGAGATAGTCCCTATCAAACCAGTTGCCCATTACACTATGGGTGGTATAGAGGTTGACCATCATTCACAAACTTCATTAGAGGGTTTGTATGCTTGTGGAGAGTGTGCAAACCATAGAGTCCATGGAGGAAATCGTCTTGGAGGCAATGCTCTTTTAGAGATAATTGTCTTTGGAAAAGAGGCTGGATTAAATGCTGCACTCTATGCAAAAGAGTCACAAGAAGTAAAACTTCAAACACCAGATGATACTCTTGTGAGTGAGATACTCTCTTATGAGAATGAGTTAGACTTTTATGAAGAGCGAGAAAAAATAGGCGATATGTTCTACAAGGATGTAGGCATAGTTCGTACAAAAGAGCAGTTAGAGAGTTCACTAGAAAAGATAGAGTCCATCAAAGCAAATCTTCATAAGTATGGAGTGAGTGATAGAAGTAAGAAGTATAACTCTAACCTAGTTGAGTTTTTAGAGTTTAGAAATATGCTTGATGTCTGTTTAGAAGTTCTCAAAGGTGCTTTGGCGAGAGAAGTGAGCTGTGGCGCGCACTATATGAGTGGAGAGTAGTATGAAAATTATAGTTAAAAAATCGGATGAATTTATAGAGTATGAGATACCACTAGAGGGTGCGACTCTTCTTGAAGCACTCACATATGTAAAAACAAAACTTGATAACACTTTGGCGTTTAGTAGTGGATGTCGTAGTAGTGTTTGTGGCTCTTGTTCTATGAGAGTGAATGAGAGAGAGGTTTTAGCCTGCTCTTACAAGGTGCAAGATGGGGATAGAGTAGAGCCTCTGAAGAATGTAGAGGTTTTAAGAGACTTAGTTGTAGATATGGACAAGGCATATAGTTTTAATGCAAAAGCTTCAGCATGGCTAAACGCTAGTGCATCATCTGTAGCACTTGATGATGAAGATGAGAAGATTAATGAGCTGCAGAGTGACTGTATCTTATGTGGTTCTTGTTACTCTGCTTGTCCTGTGTATGCTGTAAATCCTGACTTTTTAGGTCCATTTGCCCTCACTCGTGTCTGGAAATATGTAGGCGATAAACGAGAAGATGGGGTGCAAGAGAAAGTAACTAACATCCAAACATTTGGCGTTTGGGATTGTACTTTGTGTAATGAGTGTACTCTAGTCTGCCCTCAAAATATCTCCTCTAAGGCAGATATAGAGAAGCTGAGAATGAAGTCAGCACAGTATGGTTTTATGGATCCTAGTTTCGCCTCTTTTGGTGGTGGCTTTGGTTCATTTGATGGTAGTCCGAGTTTTTAAGGGTGAGTAGGAGAGATATGAATATAGTAGCTGAAGATAAGTATAAGTTGATGGTTGAAAATGCCCTCGTAGGTGTTTATGTTATTTATGATAACAAGTTTACTTATGTAAATAAAACACTCTCTCTTATTACAGGGTATTCACAAGAAGAGTTGATTGGGATGAGTCCTTTAAAATTTGTGCATAAGGATGATGTTGCAAAAGTTTCTTTAAACATTAAAAAAAGGCTTGAGCGGCATGAAGATGCAATGGAGTATACTTTTAAAGCCTCCACAAAAAAATCAGAGATAAAATATGCTCGTGTTTTTGGAACAGCTGTTGAGATGGAGGGTAAAAGAGTAATTATTGGGACACTTATCGATGAAACAGAGAAGACAGTTATCAACCATGAATTAGAATACCTTGTAAACTACGATAGTCTTACAGGTCTTTATAATCGTTACTATTTTAATATGCAATTTGAACACATCTTAAAACAGGCTAAACGCCATGATACTAAGTTAGCACTTATCCTTTTTGATATAGATAATTTTAAAAGGATTAATGATTCTCTTGGGCATAAGTCAGGGGATGAGGTACTTATTCAAACAGCAAATCTTATTAAAGATGTTCTTCGAGATAGTGACTCTTTTTATCGTATTGGTGGGGATGAGTTTACTGTGATTATGGAAAACTTTAACTCTGCTAAAGAGGTGGAGATTCTTATACGAAGAATACAACATGCTCTCAAAACAAGTATAGATATAGAAGCACTCTCTTTCCATGTTTCACTGAGTATTGGCGTTTCAATATTTCCAGAGCATGGAGAGAGTATAGAGATCTTACAAAAGTCAGCAGATATCGCCATGTATAAAGCAAAACAAGATGGCAAAAACTGTTTTAATATTTTTGCACAAGAGAGAGGTAGTTCTTCTAAAGTATTGGAGCTTGAAAATGAGTTGTATGAGGGAATAGAACGTGGAGAGTTAGAGCTCTATCTTCAACCTCAAATAGAGTTAAAAAATCATAAACTTTTAGGTGCAGAAGCATTAGTCAGATGGAATCATCCCACACGGGGTATACTCTCACCAGCAGTTTTTTTACCTCTTGCACAGGAGATGGGACTTCTCTATAAACTTGATCTTATAATGATAGAAAATGCTTATAATCTCTTAGAAAAGTATGATAGATTAGGGATTTTAAACTTTACAATCTCTGTAAATATCTCAAATGCACTCTTTCATCATCAACGTTTTTTCTCCATTATGCAGAAGTTTCAACAGCGATATACCTACCTCTGTAAACATATGCAGTTAGAGCTAACAGAAGATATCTTAATGGTTGACAATAATCGTGCTATCACGATGATAAAATCTCTACAGCTTATAGGATATAAATTAGCCATAGATGATTTTGGAACGGGATACTCATCATTTAGCCATCTTAAAAGAATGCCAATAGATGAGTTAAAGATAGATAGAGCTTTTATCTGTGATATAGCAAGCGATGAAAAAGATAGAGCAATAGTTTCAGCTATTGTAAATCTAGGTCATACTTTAGGTTTAAGTGTGGTTGCAGAGGGTGCAGAAGATAGAGATCAGGTTGAGCTTTTAAAAGAGATGAAGTGTGATATAGTTCAGGGTTACTACTTCTCTAAACCCTTGTGTATTGAGGAGTTTGAGAGTGAGTGGTTATTAAAACGTTAGAGTGTGTTATAATAACATAAAAAAGAATTTGAAGGATTATAGAGATGGCAAAAGAGCACTCATTTGATATTACAGCGAAGATAGATATTCAGCATTTTAAAAATGCAATAAACCTTGTGGATAGAGAAGTTTCAAACCGTTATGACTTTAAAGGGACTACCTATGAAGTAACTTTTAATGAAAAAGCAAAAACTCTTGTAGTGATAGCTTCATCAGATAACAAACTAGATGCACTTAAAGATATCGTTATAACAAAGTTTTTAAAACAGGGATTATCTTCTAAAGTTATAGAAGAGTTAAAAGTTGAAGACTCTAGTGGTGGTAATAGAAAGGCTACTTTTAAAGTTGTTGATTACATTGAAACAAAAGAAGCAAAAAAAATTACAGCCGATATTAAAAAAATGAAACTTAAGGTAAATGCACAGATAGAGGGTGACTACATCCGAGTAAAAGGTGCAAAACTTGATGACTTACAGAAAGTTATGAAGATGGTAAAAGAGGGTGAGTGGGATGCTCCTTTAGTTTTTGAAAATATGAGATAGAGAGTTAAAATGATAAAAAAGTTAACTCTTGTAGATGCTGCTGATTATTTTGGTATCTCAAAAGAGGCTATTCATAACCGTATTAGAAGAGGTTCTCTTGAGTCTGTTATAGAAAATGGACAGAAAATGGTGATAATTTCTAAAGAGGCTAAGGTAAAAACTACTCGTAGCACTTCCAGAGCTAAAACACCTGATGACAGATACTACAAACTTCTTGAAGAGCAAAATAGATCTCTTCAAGAGCGAGTATCTCTTTTAGAGGGAGAGACTAGAAATTTACGAGACCAAAAAGAGTTGATGCTTGTTCAAGAGAGAGAAAAAATAGAACAGATTTACAGAGATAAAGATGAGCAACTTAAAACTTTACTCACTACTCTCTCTCAGCAGTTTATCTTAAATGCTCCAGTTGAGATACAAGAGCAGAGTGTAGAAGCTGTTGAAGTTGAGATGATTGAGGAAAAAAAGTCTGCAACTCCTCCAATCTCTCTGAAAAAGTTTCTAAAGTCGAGTAAATTTTCAGAGAAAAAACAGGCTAAAATAAGAGCAAAGTTTAAAAAAAGAGCTAAGAAAGATGAGAGAATCATAAGAGTAGGTTCTAAAATATATGTAGAACCCTCTAAGTATGATTATAGTGATTTAATCTAAGCTACCACTCTATTTCGTCCACTATCTTTGGCTTGATAGAGCTTTTTATCGGCTATCATTAGGTAATCATCTAAAAAGTTTTGCTTAAAGAGATAGTCGGGTTGAATCTCGACCATACCGATACTTACAGTAGTAGAGATCTCTTGACCCTCAAAAGTTAAACTAGTTTTTTGGAACTCTTGGCAGATTTTATTTAAAACTTCATACCCTTTTTGTTTTTGTATAGTTGAGAGTATGATAACAAACTCTTCCCCTCCATAACGGATGATTACATCTGAGTTTCTGATATTCTTTTTTACAGTATCTACAAAAAGTTTTAGGACTCTATCTCCTGCTATATGACCATAGGTATCGTTAACATGTTTAAAAAAGTCTAAGTCACACATAGCAACTATAAAGGGGTTACTTGTTGCTAAGGCTAGTTCATATTGACTCTCAAAAACACTTCTAAGCCCATGACGATTGAGAGCACCTGTGAGGGTGTCTTTTGTAATCTTTTTGTTGATAAGTATCTGATCTAGTAGAGCTAGTTCTGTTCCAATACTAAGTGAGATAAGTTCACACTTCTCGAGATAGGTTATAAGTACATGGTACTCTCCTAAGTCTAAAATATTGAGTGTTTTTACGGCTAAGAGATGAAGATTATTGTGCATAGTTACCATATTTTTGTATTTTGAATTATTTGAAATAATCTTTTTTGCATCACCTTCAAGCCATTTACCAAATTCACATGTAGAAGCATCGAGTTCAGGAAAATTTTGTTTTTGAGTATTTTTTATATGTTCTGCCAGTTCTGTTAACCAAATAAGATGTGATTCATAGTAAGAGATGATATTTTTTTCTACAAGATCAGAGATTGAACTAAGTCTTACATTGTTGAGAGAGATAAGTTTTTCTATGTATTTTAAGAGATAGAGATGGGCTACTTTGTTACTTATCTTTTGAAAAAGTGTTAAAACTTTAACAATTTCACTCCCTGATGTTTTTTGACTAAAGTTACTGATAAGAAGATTTTTTAAACCATATATCTCATTGGACATAATGGCATAAGGAACCTCTTTGGAAATTTTATATTCACTTATCTCTTGATAAAGAGACATAAGTTCCTCCTCCTCAAAAGAGTTTTCCAAAATGTGAAAAACTTTTTCATAGAGACCTGTTGTCGTAATGATGTTTATATCTGTAGAGATACTTATACAAGTTGTATAAGCATCCATAAAGTCAACTAGTTTTAATGAAGCACTCGAAAAATCATACTGCATCTCTCTTTCTCCTCTTTTATCTTACAGGTCATCTATCTTGAGTGTAACTCCTTTTAGATGTGTAATTGGGTGTGAGTAAGCTATACCCGCACCTTTTCCTGTTATATCTAACTCTGTTACTATAGCCTTGATAATTTTATCTACATTTTTACTCTGTGTGATAAACATAAGGTTTGAGTCGGACTCTCCCTCATGGAGTCTATTGAAAAAGTTTTCAAGTTTTTCATGACCCATACCATGTGCTTTAGTGATAGTAACTCCACGAGCACCTGCATCACGAGCAGCGATAATTGCTTGTTCCTCTTGTTCAACTGGGACTATAACATGAACAGCTGAAAAAGGCATCTCATAAGAGTGGCGTTTATCTGTCCCTTGAATGTTAATAGTCGAGAGGTTCATGTTGTGAACATCCTCTATAGCATGACGTAGCTCATCTTGATGGATACGTTCTATCTCCTGCTCACCTTTCACACCCATCTTCTCCGTTATGATACCATAAAGCATAACGGTAATCATAGGAAAAAGTGAAGCAAAAGCGATAAGCCCAAAACCATCTACAAGAGGATCACGTCCCGGTATGTTCGTTGCAAGCCCTAAACCAAGTGCTGCAACAAGGGGAACAGTTACTGTTGAAGTCGTAACTCCACCACTATCATAAGCGATAGGGATGATGTACTTTGGAGCTATAAAGGTAAGAGCGATAACAAACATATATCCAGCCATGATGTAGTAAACAATCTCTCCACCAACAACTATACGATAAGCCCCTAAAGAGATACCGATAGCCACACCAAGAGCAACGAAAAGACGAAGTACAAAGTCATTTATCTTCCCATCACTAATCTCTTTAGCCTTTCTTGCGATGGCTGTTAGTGATGGTTCTGCCATAGTTGTTGAAAAACCGATAAAGAAACCAAATGAGTAGATGATAATATTGTTATCATAACGAGTTAGCTCATAAGCCATAGTCTCCCCAACGGAGAAAAGTCCCATCTCTAAACCGACTATAAAAGCATCAAGACCTAAGATAACCAGTCCGAAACCGATGATTACATTTTTAAGATTATCTATCGGTTTTTTTAAGATGATGTATTGAAAAAAAAGTATAACTGCTAAGATAGGTACAACATCAACTACAACACCACCAAGTCCCTTTAAAATATCTAAAATTTTAAAGTCAAAAGAGGAAGCAGTTGTAGCTACAGCTTGTGAAACAGGTGCTAAACCTGCGGCAATTGGGCTGATAATTTCCTGAGGAGCTGCATCAAAGAACTCATAAACAGCTATGCCGTAAAACTGCACAAAAATCATAGGTGTTAAAGAGGCAAAGGCGATAAGCCCAAAACCATCAAGAACAGGATTTCGCCCCTTTATAGTAGAAGCGAGACCGATTCCAAGAGCTGCAACAAGTGGTACTGTTACTGTCGAAGTGGTAACCCCTCCAAGGTCATAGGCAAGACCTACTATCTCTTTAGGTGCAAATATAGTCGCACTTACCACCATAATATATCCTGAGATGATATAGTAGTGGATAGGGTGACCCTTGATGATACGCCAAACGCCAAGAACTATGGCGAAACCAACACTAAATGCTACTACCATTCTAAGGGTTGTAGCATCAATACGACCAGCACTAATGTCAGCTGCTTTTTGGGCGATAACTATAAGAGCAGGTTCGGCGATGGTTGTTCCAAAGCCTATCATAAAGGCGAAAATAACTATCCAAAAAGTAGAGCCTTTACGAGCAAAGTCACTCGCTAATCCCTCTCCCACAGGAAAGATTCCAACTTCAAGACCAAGTAGAAAAACAGCAAGACCAACCCCAACGATAGCAAGACCGATAGCAGTGCTTAACCAGTTTTGGGGAACAGACTGGATGATAGCGAGTTGAAAGAACATAATCACGAGGATTATGGGCAGTAAATCACGAAAAGACTCTTTTAAGAGCTGTAGAAAAGATGAAATGCTAAGCATTAAAATTCCTTATAAATATATAAGCTAATGATAGCGAAAAAGCTTCATGTTTAGAATAGATAAATAGAAATTAAAATATTTGTTAATATATGCTATAATGTTTTTCTTCAAACATTGAGAGGTGTCCGAGTGGTCGATGGTGCAGACCTGGAACGTCTGTGTACGCAAGTACCGAGGGTTCGAATCCCTTCCTCTCAGCCATCATAGATTTAAAAAATTATATTATTGAATTTTGAAAAGTAAGAAGATATACTCTATAGATAAAGCCCAAGAGGTGGTTAATCTCTCAGGTTGTGGCTACTGTTTGATAGCGAAGAGTAGATAAACTACTGCTATTATCAGATAGCCTACTGTATGATAGTCTATGTGTGGCATAGAAATATCCTTAAAATATCTAACCCCATAACCTACCATCTACAAAAGTATAGACCAAAAAAAACCCCACTAATCAAAAAAGATTAGCAGGGTTATATCTTAAGGTATCTAATGCCACACATTTTGATTACCATACACAAAGCACCACACTTTGATAAAAGAATTATAGCATAAGATTTTAAACTAGATTATGCTTCTTTTTACCTCTTTATCTTAACAGGTAGATTCATATCTATAGAACGGATATGCAGATCTTGTTGAGGAAAAGGAATCTCAATATCATGTTCATAGAGTGTGTTATATATCAGAACTAGAAACCTTGAGAGAGTACGTTTCGGGGCTAAAATCTCTTTCCCTTTTATCCATACAAAAAGCTCAAAATCTACACTGCTATTTCCCATTCCTGTCATAATAACACGGGTATGTCTCTCTGCATTACTATATATATC
>CAZTNH010000036.1:0-10929 GCA_964615395.1 uncultured Sulfurimonas sp. | reverse complement strand
TCTTCATCAAGAGTAAAGTCAGTAATAACAGTAATTAGTTTAGCTAATGTACTCTTCCCACTCCCATTATCACCGATAAAAAGATTTGTCTTGTTGAGTTCTATATCTATATCTTTTAAAACTCCAAAGTTTTTAACGATTAGTTTGAGCATTAGTTAACTTCTATAAGTGAATATACTTTCGTTTTTTCTTCTAACTTTTTAATACCATCTAAAAATGTAAGACCGATGATAAAACAGCACTCTACACACTCTGCACCTGCTTGTTTGACTAAGGTTGTAGCTGCATTTGCCGTTCCACCTGTAGCTATAAGGTCATCTATGATAAGCACTCTTGCACCTTTTTCTTCTCCAAAGGCATCTATGTGAACTTCTATCTCATCTACACCATACTCTAAGGCATATTTCTCACTTATAGTGGTATATGGAAGTTTTCCTTTTTTACGGATAGGCACAAAACCAATCTGTAACATCTGAGCTAAAGCTGCACCAAAGATAAATCCACGAGCATCAATTCCAGCGATATACTCTAAATCATATTCTCTATATTTTATATATAAGTGGTTCATTAAAACACTATAAGCCTCTTTATTGTTTAAAAGAGTTGTGATATCTTTAAAAACTATGCCTTTTTTTGGAAAATCTTTTATATCTCTGATAGAGTTTTCAATAATTTTACGTTCTGTACTGCTGAGTGTCATCTGTTATCCTTTATAAAAGAGCATCTATTCTGCTCTCAAGAGCTTTTATTTTACCATTGAGTCTATCAACTTCTTGTCTATGTTTCGAGTTACGAGATTTTAAAACTTTAAGTTCATTTCTAAGTTTTGTGAGTTCTTCACTTAAAATATCAACATTTCCAAGTGCTCGTTGGAGCTGAATTTGATACTTACGTATTAAAATTTCTGCTTCATTAAGAGTAAGTTTCATTAGGTCATTACTTCTCTGCTCTTTATTTGTAATACTTTTAAAGTAGTACATCTTTACAAAAAGATATACACTAAGCATAGAGAGTATAGTTAGTAGTGACCATTCCCAAAACATTATCTCTCTCCTCTCACTAAAGTTCTATTTTTTCAACACGACCGCAGTGACGACCACCATCAAAACTTCCAGCAATCCAAGCATCCAATATAGACTCAGCTACACCTTTACCAACTATGCGTTCACCAAAGCAAAGAATATTTGCATCATTATGTCCACGAGCGACAGTCGCTGTGTAAGCATCATGACAGAGTGCTGCACGGATACCCTCATGACGGTTTGCTGCCATACTCATACCTATACCACTTCCACAGATTAAGATACCCTGTGCTTCTTTGTCCTCTAAAACACTTATAGAAACCTTGTGAGCATAATCAGGATAATCTACTCTATCTTTAGAGTATGGACCTAAATCTATAACTTCATGACCTTTCTCTTTGAGTAACTCAACTGTATAATCTTTTAACTCGATTCCTGCATGATCTGTTGCAATATAAAATTTCATTTTTTTCCTTTAGTGTGATAATAGTAAGCCAAGTATCGTTTGAACTGGCATAAATAGAAGATAATCTTTCATAGGTGTCATTAAAATAATTAAAACTATAATCATTCCATAACGCTCGTTTTTATAAAAGAATTCTGCAACCGAATTTATTTTAAACTTAAGTGCTAGGTGCATTATAAAGTGTGCACCATCAAATTGTGGAACGGGTAGGAGGTTAAAGACTCCTAAAACTACATTTATGATAAGCAATTGAACTACAAACATATATGTAAAAACATAAACAAGAGAGTCAGCTGTTGTTGGTTGACTCATAGCAACTACGGCTATAGAAGCAAAGGCTGCCATTGTAAAGTTATAAACTATACCAGCTAAATCTACTTGCATAGCAGCATTGTAGCCACCATTTCGTATAACTGTACCTACATTAATAGGAACAGGTTTAGCCCAACCAAATAAAAATCCACTATCAGCTCCAAAAAGCATAGGTAGAAAGTACATAGTCGCAGGAACGATGATAGTTCCTACTAAATCAACATGAGAGATAGGGTTTATCGTTAAACGACCAGCATTTTTTGCAGTGGTGTCACCATACATATAAGCAACCCATCCATGCATTATTTCATGACCGATAATAGCTACAGCTAAGGCTAAAACAGCTGCAACTATTTTGAGTATATCAAGTGATTCCATGGTAATCTTTATCTGTTTTTATTCTCTCTTCTCTTGCTTTGTCAATGTAAGGAGATTGTTCTAAATCAGTAGGAGTTTTTCCCATGCGATCCCATCTTATTTCCCAGTTTTTATCTATAGAGAAGTAGATAAACCAAGGTGTTCCCTCTATGTTATCATAAGGTACAGGTCCCCAAAAACGGCTATCATTTGAGTGGTCACGGTTATCACCAATCATATAGTACATATTTTCAGGTATCTTTTTATAAAAAGCATTAAAAGGTAAGTTATATGTTCTTGTTAAACCAGAAATATATAATGGTTGCATATTTACACTATCTTTTTGGTAAAGGTATCTTTGAAGATAATCTTCATAAATATTATGATTTTCATCATTATGAATACCCTCATGTTTCTCTGCCATAGGACTTTTAACCCAGAGTCTATCCATAAGTTTTACAATTTTATCTGCTGGATAGTTTGCTTTTATATAAGCATCACCCTCATGTGGTCTTAGGTAGAGTTCATCTTTATCTGTAAAAAGAACCTCATCACCCGGAAGTGCAAAACAACGCTTAACAAAGTGCTGTTTCACATTCATAGGAGGTCTAAAGATAACGATATCACCACGTTTAGGTTTATCACCATCTATAAGACGAAGTTTATCACTCCATGGCATAATAGAAACTTCTAAGAAAGGGATATGTGGCATAGAGATTCCATAAGCAAACTTTTTAGCAAAAAGATGATCTCCAATAAGAAGAGAATCTTTCATACTTCCACTAGGAATACGAAATGCTTGTGCTATAAAAAATATAACAAAAAGAACGATTACAACTGTACCCGTCCATGAGTTTGACCATTTATAAGCCTTATAGAGACTATTTTTCATTTAACTATTCTTCTTTTTTGCATTGATTTTAGCAGCTTTAAGTGTGTTACTCAGAAGCATAGCTATAGTCATTGGTCCTACCCCACCTGGGCTTGGAGTGATATATGAAGCTTTTTTACTTACTGCTTCAAAGTCAACATCCCCAACAAGTTTTCCCTCTTTTGTTCTACTTACACCAATATCTACAATGATTACATCATCTTTTACCATATCTGGTGTTATAAGATTAATCACACCAACACCTACTAAAATGACATCAGCGTTTAGAGTATGGCGTTTAAGATCATCTGTAAATATATGACATATCTCAACTGTAGCATCAGCATTTAAAAGAAGAGATGCCATAGGTTTTCCTACTATGTTTGAAGCACCAACTACTACACAGTTTTTGCCTTTAACATCAATGTTATACTCTTTTAAAAGCTCCATTACACCCAGTGGAGTACAAGGTACAAAACCATCAAGGTTTGTCACTAAACGTCCAACATTAAAAGGGTGGAAACCATCTACATCTTTTGCAGGGTCTACAAGTTCAAGAAGTTTTGTAGTGTCAATCTGATCAGGAAGTGGAAGTTGAATAAGAATACCATCAATACTAGGATTTTCATTCATACTTACAATAGTTCTCTCAATAGCCTCTTGTGAAATATTTTCAGGCATATCGTGAGTAATAGAGTAAAAACCTACACGATCACAAGCTTTTTTCTTCATGTTTACATAAGCAGCACTTGCAGGATCTTGACCTACTAGAACAACTGCTAAACCAGGTGTGCACCCACAAGTCTCTTTTAACTTTTTAACTTCTGAACTAACTTGAGTCTCTATCTTTTTTGAAAGTAATTTACCATCTAGTAACTGCATTTAAACCTCATAAATATTATTTTCGTTATTATACCGTTTTAAACTAATATTAGGCTAATGATGAAATATCTACTATTTTTCCTTTCTCCACTCTATCTCTATGCAACAAGTAGTTTTATAACACCCATTGAGTATGCTGCACAACTCTACAAAGACCCTAGAGGTATAGGTTGTAACAACTGCCATGGAGAGGATGGAGAGGGTAAACTTATCGCTAAGTATAAAGATAAAGGTGTTGAGAAAAGTTTTCGAGGTCCTGCAATAAATAGTATAGAATATAGTGCATTTTATAAGGCACTCAATAAGAGAAAAAATGGAATGCCGAGATACTTTTTAACAGATAAAGAGATACAAGCTCTCTATCTTCACCTCCATCAAAATGAAAAAAAAGAGAAAAAAAATGTTAAATAAGATAGAAAATCTTTATAAAAAGAGAGATTTAGAGGCACTAGATGCTCTAGCAAAACCTACATTTAGAGAGATAAATAAAAACAATAGTTTTAAATCAGTTCTAATGCTCTCTTGTAACAACATAAAACATCTAAGTAAAATAGAGTCACTTGATGCTGAGTGTATTATGCTTAATCTTGAAGATGGTGTCAGTAGGGAAGATAAACCTTTTGCCCTTGTTTTAGCAGCAATCTTTATCTCTCAAATTAAAAAGAGTGATAAAAAACTGGTGGTGAGAGTAAATGCTCTTAATGAAGGTGGTTATGAAGAGATAACATACTTAAATCAGTTTATGCCCGATGCGATACGTGTTCCTAAAATTCAAAATGCCAAAGAGGTAAGAGATGTTTTAGCTCTTTTAAATGATGAGATAGATTTACATCTCTCCATAGAGACAGCATCTGCTTGGCATCAGTTAAGCTCTTTAGCTGTTAACAAGAGAGTAAGTGCATTTTATTTGGGAATTTTAGATCTCTTCGCCGATATGAAACTTCCTCAATCTCTTATAGATATTGACAATCCTACTATCTCTTATATGCTCTCTCATTTTCTTATAACAGCAAAATCTATGAATGTAAAAGCTGTTAGTTTTGTCTATCAGGAGTTTAAAGATTTAGAGACTTTTAAACGCTGGATAGAGTTAGAAAAAAGAATGGGATATGACTCAAAAGGGTGTATCTCCCCCTCTCAGGTAAAACTAGTCAATGAAATTTTTGTAGATAAGGAAGAGGAGATAAAAAGAGCTCATGTGATAGTGAAACTTTTTGAGATGCACAGAGATGAGGGTATAACTGGTTTTGTAGATGAGGAGTATGGTTTTATAGATGAGCCAATTTACAAAGGTGCATTGGCTCTTTTAGAGGCTTAGTAGATTTTATAGCTAAGCTCTTTTTTTTCGTACAATTGGAAATAATTTTCCATAAGTTAAACATCTCCAAACCCACTCTAGTGGACCGTAGCTAAAAACTTTAAGCCAGAAAAAACTAAAAAGAATTTGTATAATATAGAGTCCTAATGCAAGTAGGGTGATTTGCAGGAGACCCATAGTTCCATAAAGTCCACTAAAGAAAGGGTAAAAGAGTAGATAACCTAAAAGTGTGTGCATAAGATAACTTGTAAAACTCATTCTACCTACATAAATAAAAAGATGAAAAACTTTTTTAAAAAAAGCTTTTTCATCTAAGATAGCCAATATACTAATATAAGAGAGTGCAAGTAAAATCTGTCCTGTTACTGCGATGGCTTTATAAGCAACATTTGTAAGGTTATGTGAAAAAGATGCCATACTCCCACCAATTTCATAAGCAATAAATGTGATAATAGAACCAGATATAAAGTAAAATAAAAAAAGTTTAAAAGATTTTGCATAAGTAGTAAAATAATCTATACTCATAAGATAAAAACCAAGTAAAAAGAGGGCTAAGACTTTTGTTAAACGCCCAGACGGGATAAGATCAATATAGCGATAGTAGAGATTATGCCAATTTGCTTGAAGTACTTCGTAAAGAGAACCATTCTGAAAAATATAGGTTAAATCTTCAGGAATTATATCTGGGTATGTTTTGTATGCTGTATATTCATAGTTAAGAATTTGTGGAAAATAGAGAGCAATAATGATGTCATAGATAAGCCACGAAAAATATAAAAAGATACTTAACTTTAAGATAGTAGTGTTTTTAAGATTACGGAACATAACAAAAATAAGACCAACTCCTCCATAGATAAGTAAAATATCACCTGACCAAAAAAAGGAGTGAATCGCTCCAAACATCATAAGAAAACCGAGTCTTCTTCTATAAGTTTTCATAAATGGGAGTTGATTTTCTCGTTGCTTATTAAACTGTATGTAAAACCCTATTCCAAATAGGAGAGAGAAGAGGGTGTAGAATTTTGTATCTATAAAGAACATAAATAAGTAGTGAAAAATGTCATTATACTCATAGTAAGGCAGTGATGCTATATGCTCAAAATGGATAAACTTATACCCACTCCATGATTGTATGTTTGCAATTAAGATTCCAAAGATAGCAAAGCCTCGAATTACATCAAGAATCTCAACTCTATTTTTTTTAAGTACTGGTTTTATTGTTTCTTTCATCTATTTTCCTATGGCATTGTCAAGTGTAGCAATAGCAATGTAGTAGTTGTAGTAATCTACAACAAGAGTTGCTTTAGCATCTATGTAGCCTTGACGAGCCTCTTGAAGTTCTATGTAGTCTGAAAGTCCATGTTCGTAGCGTTTACTTGCTTGATCAAATTTTTCATTAGAGACTTTAACCAAACTTTGGTCAAGTTCAATAGTATCTTTTGTTTTATAGAGATTAATAAAGGCTATAGTTGTACTCTTTTTTATGGTAAGTTTTGTAGAAGAGAGCTCTTCATTTGAGATTTTAAGATTTATTTTTTGCTCTTGTGATTGTGCAGATGTTGCGCCCCCTTGGTAAAGATTCCAGTTTAGATTTAGCATTGCATCCCATTGTGTTTTTGGAACATACACTTGATACTCATCAGCTTTTTGAGTAAGATAATTGGCACTAACAGAGAGTGAAGGGTAGTACTGTGCATCTACAGAGAGTGTTTGTGCTTGGGAAGATTTAATCTTAGAGAGCTCTTTTTTTATTTCATTTTTATTTTTATAAGCAAAGTCTATGGCCTCTTGTAGATTTAAATCATAAGCTTGAAGAGAGTTATAAAGTAAATCAAATTGAAGTTTTTTACTATAAACTGTATAGTTCTGAGTTACTTGTGTAAAACCTACTATCTTATCTAGTTGTGCATAACTAAGTTTGAGATTATATTCTGCTTTTTTGAGTTCTAATTTCGCTTTAATAAGACGAACTTCAGCATCTGAAATATCAATTTTCGTACGAATCCCTGCTTCAAAATAGCGTTTAGCTCGGTAAAGTTGTGCTTTCGTAAGTTTTACATTCTCTTTTTGAACATCTATAAGAGCAATCGCTTTTAATATGTCATAGTAAGCATTTTTTACATCTTTTTTCTTATCAGAAATTTTTTGCATATTATCCCTAAGGTAGGCTTGAGAAGTATATCTCTGTGTATCTGTATCCCCTCCAGTTTTCCCAAAATCATAAAGAAGCTGTTTTAATGAAAGCTTTCCTGTAAGTAAATTATCATCAACCGATGAAAAATTATAAGTTTCGCTCTGAGAAATTCTTCCTGCTGAAGCAGTTAAATCTACCTGTGGTAGATATCCTGAAAATGCAGTGTCATAGCGTTTTTGAGAAGCATTATATTGAAGCTTTGAGATATGTAAATCTGGAGAATTTTCCAAAGATTGTAAAATGAGTTCATCAACTGTATAACTCTTTTGTGCATAGAGAAAGGTACTAAGTGTGAGAATAGCTAAGCTAAGTATTGTTTTTTTCATTATATAGATTCCCTTCTTGAAATTTCATCTTCTACATTGACAAATTTCTCTCTCATAGACTCTAAAAGTACATAAAGAACTGGTACAAATAGTGTAGAGATAAATGTTGCACTAATCATACCAAACATAAGAACTATCCCTATAGATTGTTGTGTAATTGCACCCGCTCCAGTTGCAAAAGCAAGAGGGAAGATACCAAAAAGAAAAGAGAGTATAGTCATCATAATAGCTCGAAAACGAAGAGTTCCTGCTTTTATAGCAGACTCTATGATGCCTACACCACTCTCTCTCTGCTCTTTTGCAAACTCGACAATAAGTATGGCGTTTTTAGCAGCAAGGGCGACAAGTAAGACAAGTCCAACCTGTGCAAAAGTGTTAAGTGGAAGTCCTGCCCATCGCAGACCTGCAACCGCACCCGCTACAACCATAGGAACAGAGAGCAGAATCATAAGTGGAAGTATCCATGACTCATACTGTGCTGCAAGAACAAGAAAAACAATAAGAAGAACAAAGATAACTACATAAATCTGTGCATCACCTGCAAGTGTTTCTTGATAACTCATACCTGCCCACTCATATCCATAAGTAGAAGGGAGTACACTCTGTGCTATCTCATCCATCGCAGCCATTGCATCTCCCGAACTATAGCCTGGTGCAGCAGCACCATTTATCTGAATACTTCTATACATATTAAAGTGTGTGAGGTTTTGAGGACCTATCATCTCTTTTACTTCTAAAATAACACTTAGAGGAACCATTTTGTTATCACGATTTTTGACAAAGAGTTTATCTATATCCTCTTTTGAACTTCTAAACTCTTTATCTGCTTGAACAAACACACGAAATACTTTTCCAAACTTTGTAAAGTCATTAACATAGATACTTCCAAGATAAGCCTGCATAGTAGTAAATAAATCACTCATATTTACGCCTAAAGCATTTGCTTTTTCTCTGTTTATCACTATGTCATACATCGGATAGTTAGTAGCAAAAGTTGTAAAAGCATAAGCGATCCTAGGATCAGCAAAAGCCCCTTTTATCATCTCTTGTGCATAGTGTTCAAAAGTATTTAGATCTCCTGAGAGATAATCTTGCAGTCTAAAGTCAAAACCACCAACATTTCCAACCCCAGGGATACCAGGAAGATTAAATGCTGCGATATTTGCTTCACTCACTTTTACTGTTTTAGCTTTTATAGCTTTTATAATTCCAAAAACACTATTTTGTGGAGTAGTTCGCTCTTTCCAATCTTTGAGAGATACAAACATAGCGAGAGCTGAACCATCCATAGCGGATGTTATGATGTTATAACCCTCTACACTAATGATATTTTCAACTCCATCAATAGAGTAGATAATATCTTCAACTTCCTTTCTGACATTTGCAGTCTGTTCTATAGATGTCCCAGGTTTCAGATTGACTGAAACCATACATACACCTTTATCCTCTGAGGGAACAAAACCCGTAGGGGTAATGGAGAAAAGATAGTACATAAGATAAAAAATCCCAGCCATAACACCAATCATAGCATATCGTGCTTTAATAAAAAAGGTAATAAGAGCTGTGTATTTTGCTGTTAAAGCATCAAAAATAACATCAAATTTTTCAAATAAAATAAATTTTTTCTCATCCTTCTTTCGGCGTTTAATAATGATGGCACTAATTGCAGGGGAGAGTGTAAGTGCATTAAGTGATGAGACAAGAACAGCAAAAGAGATTGTTAATGCAAACTGCTGATAAAGAGCCCCTGTAATACCAGGTAGCATAGATACTGGCACAAAAACAGCTACTAAAACAAGGGTAGTTGATATGATAGGCCCAATAAGCTCTATCATAGATTTCTTGACAACCTGTGGCATACTTAACTCAGGCTCTTTATACATAATTACCTCAACATTTTCAACCACTAAGATAACATCATCAACAACAATTCCGATAGCTAAGATAAGCCCAAAGAGTGTAAGGAAGTTGATACTAAACCCACCCGCCATCTGCATAGCTGCAAATGCACCTATAAGTGAAACAGGAATGGCAGCAGCAGCGATAACAGTCGGTCTCCATGACCCTAAAAAGATAAATATAATAATGATTACAAGAGCGATAGCTAAAAAGAGGTTGTTTATAACATTGTCTATAGCTACTTTGACATACTTTGTTGTGTCATAAGGAACAGCATATGTAACCCCATCAGGAAAACGACTCTGTAGTCTCTGCATAGTCTCTTCAACTTTTTTACGAATATCAAGAGCATTTGCATCTCCGAGTTGATAAACGCCAATAAGTCCAGCAGGTTTTTTAGCACTAATGGCATTCCAATCATAAAACTCACTACCGAGTTCTACCATTGAGACATCACTAAGATAGACAAGTGAGCCATCTTTTTTATACTTCAGAACTATCTTTTTAAACTCAGCTACATCAGTAAGTCTCCCTTTTGTAGAGAGAATAAACTCCTGTTTTTGATCTCTAAAAGATGGATTTCCACCTATTTTACCTATGGAGGCCTGTTTGTTTTGACTCTTAACAGCACTTATAACATCCATCGGTGTCATGTTGAGTGCTCGAAGTTTATCGGGGTTTAGCCATATACGAATAGCATACTTTTTTTCGCCCATATTTTGAGCTTTCCCAACACCAGGAATTCTTTTTATCTCATCAAGAACATTGATATTTACAAAGTTAGAGAGAAAACTTCCATCGTAGCGTTTATCCCCACTAATGGCGATAAGACAGACAAGAGAGGGTGATTTTTTATCAACTATAACTCCCTGTGCTGTTACTTCTGAGGGGAGGGATGCTGTTGCTGTTGAGACTTTGTTCTGCACATCAACCGCACCTATATCTATATCATATCCAGGTTCAAAGTAAACATTTATACTTGATGCCCCATTTGCAGCAGAGGAGGACTCCATATAGATAACACCCTTGATACCGTTGAGTTTATCTTCAAGTACTCGTGTTACAGTATTTTCAACGACAAAGGCATTTGCACCTGTATAGTTTGCACTTACATTTACCGTTGGAGGTGCTACATCAGGATACTCAGAGATAGGAAGAACAAGCATAGAGACAAGACCAGCTGTGATAATGATAAGTGAGATTACTATAGCTAAGATAGGTCTTTTGATAAAAGTAACTGAAAACATCTAGTTGTTCGCTTTTGGAATAAGGTTATTATTTT
>CAZTNH010000035.1:0-11164 GCA_964615395.1 uncultured Sulfurimonas sp. | reverse complement strand
GTGATAGAGAGTGCGAAATAGAGCATATCTAAAGCACCGTGGTACTCAGTGTGACCCACTTTTTGAAAAAATCCAACAACAAGAACCATTACGATTACTTTGCTTATTTTATCTTTGAGTTGATCTAGTGAGTGAATAGCTAAAATTCTGTTCTCTTTGCCTTCCATATCTTTTGCAGCATCTATCTCAGAGATAAAAAGCTCATAAAGACCAAATGCAAAAAGAAGCATAACTACACCGATAAGGTATAAATCAACAGCACCGATAATACCACCAACTACATCTTCATGAAAAGTAGCAGGGTGTGCATGGTGCATGTAAGTGTTGAGTACAAAGATTGCTGTGTTATATACATCAACTGAAGCGACTATAAAAAGTACTATAGCCCCTACAATACCAAAAATAACAGCTAGTATAATCATAAATCTTGAAGACCATAAAGTTCCCTCAAATACTCTCTCTAACATCTACTACTCTCCTTGAAACTCAACCCATTTTTGGGCGATTCTTACTGCATTTGTCGCAGCTCCAACTCTAAGGTTATCAGCCACTACAAAAAGGTGAAGCATATTTTTAGAGTAAACATCATTTCTTATACGACCAACAAATGTTTCATTTTTATCTACACATGTTGCAGGCATAGGGTAGAGTGCTTCATCAGGATTATCTAAGATAACAAGATTTGGAGCTTTTGCTAAAATCTCTCTTGCCTCATCTGCATCTACTTCACTATCAAAAGTAAGTGTAAGTGCTTCTGCATGACCACGAAGAGTTGGAACACGAACACAAGTTGCACTAAGTGCTACATCTTTGTTAAGAATCTTAACAGTTTCGTTTACCATCTTCATCTCCTCTTTTGTGTAGCCGTTTTCAGTAAAAACATCTATCTGAGGGATAACATTAAGAGCTATCTGCTGGTTAAAAGCTTTATGCTCTGCATCGCTGAGTGTAAAAGCGAAAAATGCTTGCATTTGGTTAACTAACTCTTCCATAGCTGATTTTCCAGCCCCACTTGTTGCTTGATAAGTGCTTACATCAACACGGAGTAGGTCATAAGCTTCATCAAGTGGTTTAAGTGTTTGAACCATTTGAATAGTAGAACAGTTAGGATTTGCGATGATTCCTGTCTGTCTCCATTTTTTAATATCTTCAGGGTTTACTTCTGGTACAACTAGAGGAGTGTTCTCATCCATTCTAAAGTGAGAAGTGTTATCTATGACAACTGCTCCAGCTTTTACAGCAGAGGGTGCAAACTCAGCACTTACAGATCCACCAGCTGAAAAGAGAGCTATCTCTATACCATACTCTGTAAATACATCGTGAGTAAGTTCTATTATAGGAAGAGATGTACCATTAAAATCAACACTTTTTCCAACACTTCTTGAACTCGCTAGAGGGATAAGTCTCTCTAATGGAAAATCAATCTCTGCTAATATAGTGAGTATCTCTTCACCAACCGCGCCATTCGCTCCAACAACTGCAACATTATATTTTTTTTCACTCATATTTTTTTCCTATTTAATTATTATTTTATTTATTACTTTCGTATTTCTAAAAAGAGTTCATCTTTTTGTATCTCTTGGGTTTCACTTAAAATCACACTTCTCTCAACAACAGAGATAAGTTCCCTAATATTTCCAGGCCATTTATAATCAAGCAGTTCACTCTTAGCTGAGTCTGAAAATGTTTTTAACTCAAAGCCATATTTTTCACAGTTTTGTTGACAGACGGCTTCTGCAATCTGAAGTATTTCATCTTTTCTCTCACAAAGTGGAGGGATATGAAGAGGAATCGTATTTAAACGATAGTATAAATCCTCTCTAAACTCACCATTTTTTATCTTATCTGTAAGATTGGCGTTTGTAGCTGAAACTACACGAATATCTATTTTAATACTCTTTGATGAGCCTAAACGCCGAACCTCTTTCTCTTGAAGGGCACGAAGAAGTTTCGCTTGAACACCATAGGGCATCTCAGCTATCTCATCTAAAAAGAGAGTTCCACCCTGTGCTAGTTCAAACTGTCCCGCTTTTGCTTCTGTTGCATCTGTAAACGCACCTTTTTCAAACCCAAAGAGTTCACTCTCTATGAGGTTCTCAGGAATAGCTGCCATATTGATGGCGATAAAAGGTTTTTTAGCTCGAGGTGAGTTTTTATGGATGTAAGAAGCAAAAACCTCTTTCCCAACACCACTCTGACCTAAAAGCAATATACTTGCATCAGTTTTACAAGCTTTATCTGCGATATTTAACACCTTAGTTAAAGCTTCTGACTCTCCTAAAAATCCACTTGTACTTTTTTTGACTTTTGTTTTTGGTGCATTTTTTTGTACTTCTTGTACTCTACTCTCCCGTTTGATAGCTCCGATGAGATCATCTACATCAAAAGGTTTAAGTAAAAAATCTTTCACTCCAAGTTGAATAGACTCAATAGCACTCCCTAAAGTGGCGTTTCCTGTCATAATGATAATCTCATAACGACCATTGAGCTCTTTTACAAACTCTATTCCATCCATCTTCGGCATATTTATATCAGTAATGATTAAGTCAAAACTATCATCAAGTTTTTTAAGTGCATCAACTGCATTTTTGAAGGTGACTACTGTAAACTCTTCAAAATCGCTCATAGCAATTTCAAGAGATTTTCTCATATTTATATCATCTTCAACTATTGCAATTTTCACTTATTATCCTGTTTTGACTGGCTATTTTAAAGGTGAAATTTTAACAAAATTATCATTAAAATCGACTTTGAAACATTTTGTTTTGAGTGTAAGTATAGTTACAGAGCTGTATTGAAAGTTTGTAGTTGTATCTTTATGCTCAACACTAAGCCCTAGTTTATGTATGTACTCTATAAATTTTTCATTCTGAGTATCAATAATTTTTTTAAGATTTTTATCATCTCTTGTCTCTAAAATTAATGGATAGTAGGGAGTACCTTCGCATTTTTGCATAGCTTTAGAGATAAAAAGTGTTTCATTATAAAGAGTTGCATCTTTTACAAGATAACGATAAGAGATAAGATATTCACTTGCATTAAGTGCAAGTGAAGAGAGTAGAAGGAGTGAGACTACTGAAATTGAGAGTGAGAAATTTTTATTTCCATCTCTACTTCGCATAGACCCTCTTTAAAAGTTGTTTCTACGATGTTTGCATTTCTAACCATAGCTTGAACAGAAGTTCTTACAGTTGAGCGTTTAACCATCATATTTTTGATTAAGTCTTGTCCATCAACACGAACACCTCTCACTTTTTCAGCGATGAGTCTATAAGCATCTGCTACTGCAGCACGTTTAGCTAATGCATATGCTTGAGCAGGGGAAGAAGTATTCATAGGGGCAACACCTTGACCTGTTACACTTATAACGATACTGCTATTTATAGGGAGAACTTCTTGAGATTGAGAAGTATTTCTTGCTTGATTTTGTGTTACTTGTTGAGGAGTAGTTGGACAACTTGTAGCAACAGTTGTTGGTGCAGTCACTACTTCTTGTGTTGTAGGAGAAACTGTTTCTGTTTCAACTGTAGTCTCAACAGGTTCAGCAGTAGTTACAACCATTGGTCTTGGAGCAGCCGATAAAGATGCAGCACCTAAAAGTGCTACTAATACTAATGAGTATTTCATGAATATCCTTAATGGGTATATTATAACCCTATTTATATAATTGTTTTAAAATAGCAAATACTATTCCAAGATTAATGTCTCTTGAGTCTCTTCATTTTCATCTTCATCTTTTTCCTCTTTAGGACAGCGAGAGATAGATGCTACATCATCACCTTTAACGATGTAAACGCCAGATGTATTTCTACTTGATTTTGAGATTGTTTGCATATCAACACGGATCATTTTTCCACTTTTTGTAAGTGCCATCATATCCATCTCTTCATCTACCATAAGACAACCAATGATATTTTTACCAGTTTTAGCAGTCATCTTCATAGCTATAACTCCAGAACCACCACGGTTAGTAAGTCTATACTCTCCAGCATCAGTACGTTTACCGATACCTTTTTCAGCAATCATAAGAATCTCTTGCTCATCATTTGCAATGATATTAGCATCAATTACTTCATCACCCTCATGTTTGAACTTAATACCACGAACACCACGAGTTGAACGACCCTGCTCACGTGTTTTTTCTATCTCAAATTTAATACATTGTGCGAATTTTGTTACGATGAAAAGGTATCTAACATCTTGATTTGCAATTTTTGCATTAACTAAAGCATCATCATCATCAAGAACAATAGCACGAACACCATTACTTCTAATGTTAGAAAATTCACTTAGATTTGTACGTTTAACAACACCTTTTTGTGTAAAGAATACAAGACCCTTATCCTTACTAAAATCCGTAGTAGGAATGATAGATTGGATCTTCTCATCAGCTACTAGGTTGATAAGGTTTACAACTGCCTTACCTTTCGCAGTACGACTACCCTCAGGAATACGGTAAACTTTTAACCAGTGTAGTTGACCGCGATCTGTTACAAAAAGTAAGGTATCGTGTGTGTTACAAGTAAAGAAGTTTTCTATAAAGTCATCATCATAAGTAGTAACAGCAGTTTTACCTTTACCACCACGTTTCTGTTTTTCATAAGATGCAAGAGGAACACGCTTAATATAACCACGGTGAGTAATAGTTACTACCATAGGCTCATTAGGGATAAGGTCTTCTATATCTATATCATCATAATCATCTTCGATTTCAGTACGGCGTTTATCTGTGTATATAGCAGCAACTTCATCGAACTCTTCAGCGATGATACCTTTAAGTACATCTTCACTTTTTAGGATAGACTCAAGATAGTTGATAAGTTTCATAAGCTCTTCTAACTCAGCAACAATCTTATCTATCTCTAAACCAGTTAAACGCCCAAGTCTCATAGCAACGATACTAGCAGCTTGAATCTCACTAAAGTCATACTCTGAAACTAGGTTGTTTTTAGCCTCTTCTTCATTTGATGAAGCACGAATAGTTTTAATAACTTGCTCAATAATATCTATAGCTTTTTTAAGACCTTCTAATATGTGAGCACGAGCTTTTGCTTTTTCAAGATCAAAAATTGTACGACGGATAATAACTGTTTTACGGTGATTGATAAAGTGTTTTAAAATCTCAATGATTCCAAAAATTCTAGGCTCTTGGTTTAAGATAGATAACATGATGATACCAAATGTAGTCTGCATGCTTGTCTGCTTGAAAAGATTGTTAAGAACTATCTCACTCATAGCATCACGTTTTAGCTCAATAACAACACGCATACCATCACGGTCAGACTCATCACGAATAAGTGAAACACCATCTATCATCTTATCTTTTACAAGATTTGCAATGTTCTCAATAAGGCGAGATTTATTTACCTGATAAGGAAGTTCATCAATAACAATGATCTCTTTCTTAGCTTGCTGTTCGATGTGAGTCTTCGCACGAACTTTAATACGTCCACGACCACTCTCGTAAGCCTCTGTAATACCTTTTTTACCAAAGATAATTCCACCTGTTGGAAAGTCTGGTGCTTTGATATGCTCCATGATTTCTGCTAAAGTGATATTTGGATTTGCTAAAAGTGCTTTGAGTCCACTCATTATCTCACTAGGATTATGTGGAGGGATATTTGTCGCCATACCAACTGCGATACCTGAAGAACCATTGATAAGCAGGTTTGGAACACGAGTAGGCATTACATCTGGCTCTTTAGTAGTACCATCGTAGTTATCTATCATATTTACTGTGTTTTTCTCTAAATCTTTGAGAAGTTCACCAGCATACTTAGTCATACGAGCTTCCGTATATCTCATCGCTGCTGCAGAGTCACCATCTACAGAACCGAAGTTACCTTGTCCATCTACAAGCTCCATTCTCATTGAAAAGTCTTGTGCCATACGAACAAGTGCATCATAAACTGCTGTATCACCATGCGGGTGGTACTGCCCGATTACATCACCAACGATACGAGCTGATTTTTTAAACTTAGCACCGTGAGAAAGGTTAAGTTTATCCATCGCATATAGTATACGTCTATGAACAGGTTTTAAACCATCTCTTACATCAGGTAAAGCACGCCCAACAATAACACTCATTGAGTAGTCAAGGTAGCTATTTTGAAGAGTTGTTTCGATATTTATCTGTTGTATGTCGTCATTATTTAGCAAGTCGCTCATTAATACACCCTATATTTTTGAAAATTAAATTCATATATAATACCTAATATTGGCTTAAGAAAATGTTATGTTCCTTAATTTAAAGATGATTTTTTACTTACGACAGAATATGCTTAAATATTAATCAATCAGGTGAAAAGTTAGAGGGTGTTTTGTGTCATACTCCGTTTGAATATTACATATAAAAGGATTCTTAATGAAGAAATGGCTTATAGCTTTAATGCTAGCTTTACCATCTTTAGCACTTGCTGAAGATAAACTAGATACTGGGGATACTGCATGGATGATGATATCTACTGCATTAGTATTACTTATGACACCAGCAGGTCTTGCACTATTTTATGGTGGTATGACAAGAAGTAAAAATGTTCTTAATACATATGCTATGGTTTTAGGTGCATTTGTTGTTGCATTTATCGCTTGGATTGTTGCAGGATATTCAATGGCATTTGCTAATGGTGGTTCTTTAAATGGTTTTATGGGTGGCTTTAGTAATGTTTTCCTTACAGAGAGTAAATGGACTGATTTAAGCTCTATGGGTGCATTTCCTGAATACGTATTCGTAGTATTTCAAGGAACATTTGCTGCTATTACAGTTGCAATCGCTTCAGGTTCAGTTATTGAGCGTATGAAGTTTTCAACTTGGATGGTATTTGTTGCTATCTGGACAATTGCTGTATATGCTCCAATCGTACACATGGTATGGGGTGGAGGATTACTATTTGATGCTGGTGCTTTAGATTTCGCTGGTGGTACTGTTGTTCATATGAATGGTGGTTTAGCTGGTTTAGTACTTGCATTTTTAGTTGGAAAACGTACAGGTTATCCAAAAATTGCTATGAAACCAATGTCTGTAATGCTTACTGCTCTTGGTGCTGCTCTTTTATGGTTCGGTTGGTATGGATTTAATGGTGGGTCTGCATTTGGTGCAAACGCTATTGCTGGTTTAGCTTACTTAACTACTACTTTAGCTGCTTCAGTTGCGGCTGTTACATGGCTTCTTATTGAGTGGTTTATTTATAAAAAACCAACTCTTTTAGGTGCTGCTTCAGGTGTTGTTGCAGGTCTTGTTGCAATTACTCCAGCTGCTGGTTTTGTTGATGTAAGTGGATCTATTATTATTGGTGTTGTTGGTTCAGCATTTGCATTTTATGGTGTAGCTGTTCTTAAGAAAAAACTTGGTTATGATGACTCTTTAGACGCTTTTGGTATTCACTTTTTAGCTGGTCTCTGGGGTGCATTAGCAACAGGTTTCTTAGCTGTAAAAGATGTTGATTTATTATGGGATGGTCCACTTAAAACTTCTTTACTTCCAGAAGCAATTGCTAAAGGAATTCAGCCTGATGTAATGGGACAATTTTTAGTTCAATTAAAATCAGTAGCAGTTGTTGGTTCTTTTACTCTTATCGGTACAGTAGTAGTTTATTATATCGCTTCAGCACTTACAGGTGGTGGTAGAGTTGATGAAGAGAGTGAGCAAATTGGTCTTGATGAAACTATTCATGGTGAGAGAAGTTTAAACATCTAGGTTGATTGTAACCATTAATTTGGTTACAATTTTAAAAATATTTATTATTTATGGAGTAGATAATTATGAAAAGAATAGAAGCAATAATTAAACCATTCAAGCTAGAAGATGTGAAAGATGCATTAGCTGATATTGGGATTACGGGTATGACAGTAAGTGAAGTAAAAGGGTATGGTTCTCAAAAGGGACATTCAGAGCTTTATCGTGGGGCTGAGTATGTTGTAGATTTTTTACCGAAAATCAAAATGGAAATAATAGTTTCTGGTGATATGGTAGATAAAGTTACAAGTACTATTGTTGAAACAGCACGTACTGGTAAGATTGGTGATGGTAAAATATTTGTAAGTGATATTGAACAAATCATTCGTATTCGTACTGGTGAAGAAGATATCGAAGCTATCTAACTTCATCAAATTCCAAAAGACATTCTCTCTTTTGGGATAAAATCCTCCTTATTAACTCTTTATTAATAGAATAACTCATTTTAATTTTCTATATATATTTATTTAGATAAAATTTAAGCTTAATTAAAATTAAAAGGTAAATTAATGTTAGAATCTGATTTTAAATATATTATAGATACTTTTTTCACTCTCTTTTCAATGATACTCATAATTTTTATGGTCCCTGGTTTCGCTATGCTCGAAGCTGGTCTTGTTCGTACTAAAAATGTTACTAGTGTACTTACTATAAATGTTATAATTTATTCTGTTGCATCATTAGCATTTCTTCTGATTGGTTATAAGTTGGCATTTGGCTCATGGGATAATGAGAGTATGAGTAAATGGGCAGCATTTTTATTTCAAATGGCATTTGTAGGTAAAACTGTCAATATTATGAGTGGAGGGGTAAGTGAGCGTGTTCGCATAATCCCCTTAGCTATATTTGCAGTTGTAATGGGTGCTATCATATATCCTTTAGTTGTAAATATTAGCTGGGGCTCAGACTTTCTATCTGGAACATTACTTGATATAAATATGTATGATTTAGCTGGTTCTACTGTAATACATTCTACGGGTGGATGGGCACTATTAGCTGCAATTCTTATTATTGGAGAGCGTAAAGGTCGTTATATTAACGGCAGGATTAGAGTTATCCCCGCTTCAAATATTCCACTTGTTGTTCTTGGAGCATTCCTTTTATGGATAGGTTGGTTCGGTTTTAATGGTGGGAGTGTGGGAAGTATTTCAAGTGTTGAAAATGCTGATAGAGTTGCTAAAACTATTATGAATACAAACACAGCTGGAATTTCTGGTGCAATTATTGTTAGTATATTGATGTATATTAAATATAAACTTTTTGATATCACTATGATTTTAAATGGTGCTTTAGGTGGACTAGTTGCAGTAACAGCAGGACCAGATTTATATGATGTATATACACCTATTTTAGTTGGTGCAATTGGTGGAGCTTTAGTTGTTTTTGCTGTTCCTCTTTTTGATAAACTCAGACTTGATGATCCTGTCGGTGCACTCTCTGTTCATCTTGTAAATGGTATTTGGGGAACTTTAGCAGTTGGTATATTTATATCTGATGTATCATTTTTAGATCAGCTAAAAGGTGTTGTTATTGTTGCAATCTTTACATTTGTAAGTTCATATATTATAATTTTTATTATTAATAAAATTGTAAAATTTCGTGCAGAAAATGATTCACAGCTTGAAGGAATGGATATGGCAGAGTGTGGTGTTGAAGCCTACCCTGAGTTTAAACGAGCGATTTAGGAGCTTAAAATAAGACATACAAACTCTTTTTTACTATCTTTATTTCTACATATACTTTTGGTAGTAGGAATATTTTTCTTATATAAAACAGTCTCATCTTCTATCTCTGATACTAAAGAGAATGTTATTTGCATGAAACTCTCATGTATGAAAAAGAGTCAGAAAAAATCTCAGGAACCTATCTCTCATCCTAAAAATAAAACTATTAAGAAAAAAAAACTTAAGAAAAAAACTCTAAAACAGAAAACTAAAGTAAAGAAAAAAGAGTTAAAAAAAGAGCTTGTTAAGCCTAGGGTGGAGAGAAAGAAAAAAGTTCCACTCTCTAAGGTTAAGAAAAGATCTCAGATTAAAGAGAAACCTGTAAAATCGGTAGCTTCACCACTACTTGATGCACCTCAAAAAGTAGCTCCTCAAAAAACAGAGTCAATCGTTGAAGAAAAAGTACAAACAAAAGCTGTTACTCCATCCCTAACAGCTCAAAAGATGTATGTTAAAGAAAATTTAGCTGAGATAATAGAGTTACTTCGCGAGAACCTATACTATCCTCGTAGAGCTAGAAAAAGAGGTATAGAGGGAGAGGTTATTGTTAAGTTTAAACTCTCTACTACTGCTGAAGTAAGTGATGTTAAGGTTATATCTTCAAAAAGTGATATCTTAAGTCGTGGGGCTATTAGAACTATCGAAGATTTATCTTTTAAGTTTCCAAAACCAAGTGAAGAACTTGATTTGAAAGTTCCTATATTTTATAAATTACACTAAGCTTAATCTTTAATACTATATAATAATCAATAACTAAATATACAGATATTAATCTGTATTTATAAGGAAAATGTTAGTGATTAGATTTTTAACCCTCTCTATGTATATATTGATACTGAATGTATCTGCAAACTCATGTTGGAACACTTTAGATATTGCCTCTTTAGCAGATGATGACTTAAATGGTAAAACATATTTCTCAATTAAAGATTCAGTGACATGTAAACCAGTCGCCTATGCTACTTTCTCTATAGGAAATATTAGTTTTAAGGCTGATAAAAATGGTAAGGTTAGAGTTCCTCTTCCTCCTGAAGATATGGATCGTGCTCTGCCTATAACGATTAAGAGAGAGGGGTATATAACTGCTCATGAAAAACTTTTAATTACCTTAGGTTCTTACTGGAACAATACATTTCTAATGAGTAAAATGCTTCCAATTCATAGTGCTAGATTTGTTTTAAGTTGGGATAAAAAACCATCTGATTTAGATTTACATTTAAAAAGTGATCATTATCATATTAGCTATAGAAATACAAAAAGTATAGCTAATCGTGTAAAACTAGATAGGGATGCTACAAAAGGGTATGGGCCAGAAACAATTACAGTAAGTAAACTTAATAAAAATGATACATATAGAGTAATCGTACATAGGTTTAGCCGTGATGGATCACTAAACAATAAAGTACAAGTAAGAGTCTATCTTAATAATAAACTAGATAATGTGAAAAGACTCAGAACTACAAGAGCTAGATGTGTCCAGATAGCTACGATTAGGAATAATAAAATCTCGTATAACTATAAAGAGTTGAATGACGAGGAGTGTAGATAATCTCTACACTTTTTTAGAAGTGGTAAATTCTAGAATTATATTATTGTAGTTATTTAAAATAGGTTATAAATTAGTTTTATTTGATTTTTTAAATGAAGTATGTGGTGACCCCGAGGAGAATTGAACTCCTGTAACATGGATGAAAACCATGGATCC
>CAZTNH010000034.1:0-11450 GCA_964615395.1 uncultured Sulfurimonas sp. | reverse complement strand
CACTATCTGGCGTTTCTTCTCCTAAAATCATCTTAAAAAGAGTAGATTTTCCACTTCCATTTCGTCCAACTAAACCAGTACGGTTTCCAGCATTTAGTTTTAGGTTGAGATTTTTAAATAGTTCTTGGGATGCAAAGTTTTTTGTAATATTTTGTAGTTGTATCATATATACTCTTTTTTATTTGATTGCTGCAATGCAGTTTCTTCCTGCTTCTTTCGCTGAGTAGAGCATAGTATCACATCTTTTCATTATACTCTCCCTTGTGTCACTCTCTCTATACTCTGTTATACCAAAGCTACAAGTGACTCGTTTTACCTGCTCGAAGTTATGTATTTCTAAAGAGTGTCTCAGTTTTTCAGCAAACATCTCTGCTGTATTCATATCAGTAGAAACTATAATCATAAACTCCTCTCCTCCCCATCTTGCAAAAATATCACTATTTCGTATCTGACTCCTTACAAGTTTTGTAAGTTCTTTTAAAACTATATCCCCAACATCATGACCAAAAGTATCGTTCACATCTTTAAAGTGATCTATATCAAACATAACAAGAGAAAATATTTCCTCTTTATTTTCTGCTTTTTTTAGCTTCTCACTTAAGTAATAATCAAATCTATTACGATTATATATCTGTGTTAATGTATCAAGGTTTGCTCTCTCTTCAAGATCTTCTCTTCTTCTCTCTTCCTTTGTTATATCTCTAAAAAGTATAAAATATTTTTTGGAACTTTTAATATAATTGACACTTACTGAAAAAATTCGTACATTTTTATTAAGGTTAAGAATTTGTACTTTATGAGCTTTTTCTGAATTTGTCTGTAAATACTCAATCCAGTGTTTATCATCATACATCGCTTGTAGATATCCCTTTTTCTTTAAAAACATATCACAAACACACTGGTGATCTTTTTTAAAACTTTTCAATGATTTATACCCAAAAAACTCTAAAAAAGAGCGATTTGCTTGTTCTATATCTTTACCATCGCTTACAATAATCATATCTTGTTGCAGATCAATAAGCTCAATAATATATCTTCTATTTTGTAAAACTTTAAAGATATACCTAAAAAGTAAAAGTCCAAAAAGGGTTATAACAAGGAGTTGTATTAAGAAAGAGTTATAGTATTGCTGTACTTTTGACTCACCTACATCATAAACCATCCAAGCAAAATCTTTTCCCTCTATATCTTTTATAGGTGAAATAAGAAGTGAAGAGAAACGATTTCCATCCTTATACTCTATTACAGTCTCTTTTTTCTCTTCTAAAAGAGGCAGTTTGGAAAGGGTAGAAAACTTCTCCCCTTTTATCTCTCGCAAAGCTATTTTTTTTCGAATAAAATATCTCTCTTTTCCTATCTCAATCTCACTATATTTATGCTTTAAAGCTTTTGGCATAATAGTTTTTTTCATCGCTTCATACTCAAAGAGTATTTTATACGAATCACCAAATATATGAATCATTTTATTCATTAGTGCTGTTGGATTAAGACTATACTCATAGCAACCAACATACTCTCCATCATAAAAAAGTGGATACTGAAAACGATAAGAGTCTTGTAGTATCCCTATTTCAGGACCAAACTGATAAGCAACTTTTTTTATCATTCTTCGTATGGAGTATCTTTTTTCGCTGATTTTATCATCATACTGATTAGGCTTATGAAATCGTAAAAGAGAGTATCCATTTTTATCTATTATCTGAAAGCCATTGAGTGCATTAAGCTTTTCGTAATTAAAAAAACTCATATATTCACTCATCAATTTTTCTCGAATTGCATCTCTTTTCTCTATTGAAGCTCCATTAGCCTCTGCAACATACTTCGCTATATCATCAGATTGCCTTGCATAAAAATCATCATAAATCATCTCATAAGTACTAACAACACTGGATAAAGAGTTATGCATCTGTTGCACTATCTTTGTAGAATATTCTATCTTTCTCTCTTCATAAATTTTATATGCGATAAAAAGTGAAAAAAATTCGTATATAAGAAATGATAAAATATAGTATTTCATAGGAACCCTTGTTAATTTACCTTATTTTAACACAAAAGTGTTTATGATTGTCCTATGAAACTTTTATTTTTATCTTTTATTTTTGTACTTAATCTTTTTGCTATAGAGTCTCTTCGTTTTGGGGTGATCTCCACTATAGAACCATCTTTAATGCAAAAAAAAGTCACACCCCTCATCAATGCTATTGAAAAAGAGATACAGATGAAAATTATTTTCCAAACGGGATATAATTACAGTGATACTATCAATAAATTTGCCAATGGTAGCTTTGATATAGGGCTTATTGGTCCAGCCCCTTATCTTAAAGCCTCTGAAATTTCTCCTGACTCATTAGAGATACTAGCAGGTATAAAAAATTCTAATAAAAATCCTTTTCGAAGTGTCATCATCTCAAAAAAAGGATCTAAGTTTCTACACTATAGTGACTTAAAAGGAGAAACATTTGCTTTTGGATCGCCAAACTCTACTCTCTCTTACTATGTACCAAAATATATGTTGACAAAGTCAAATACACTACAAAAACTCAAAAAATACAATTTTTTAGGTCGTCATGACAAGGTGGCACAGTATGTCATAATGGGGAAATTCTCAGCAGGGGCTATTAAACAATCTGTAGCAAACAAATATGCAAAATATTTACAAATAATTGATGTGAGTGAAGATATGCCCGGATTTCTTATAGTTGCAAATAAAAAACTCGACAAAAAACTACGACAAAAAATAAAAACTTTTTTACTTAATATGAAAGATATATCGCCTCTTAAAAAAATAAAAAAAACAGCTATAGGTTTTGAACCTAGATATGATTCACAATATGATAGACTTCGTAAAATAATTAATGAACAATAAATTTCATTCAAACTAGGAGTTATTTTGAAAAAGCTTATCGATACTATTAACCATAACACTATAGGTGATAACAAAGAGATTGTAGATACAATTTTAAATATGACATCGAAAGAAAAGAGAAGATTTTCACTAAGTGAAGAGGATATAGAAAAAGCTCTCTGTATTAGTGGTGAATTTTTAGTTCTAAAACTCTCTTATGAGGATTTTGAGGATGAACTTAAATCTGAGAAAATTAAATATCAAATTTCTCAATCACTCAGTGTAATTGTCAGTTATGAAGATGAGGGGAAATCTTTTCATAACATTGAGAAGTTTGTTAACTACATTGCAGATCATGTAGACCCTAAGCAAAATTCAATTTTTGGTATAAAAGAGGTTTCAAAACTCTCAGACTATCCCGTTACGATTCTCTTTAGTGGTATTTTACCTATCAACCAACTTCGCATTCACTTAGGTCAAAAACTTTATGATTTAATGCATTCAGATAGAGAGTACTATGCAAAAAGGTTTATAGAGTTTAGAGAGACACTTTCAAAAGAGATAGGTATTCCTATCTTGCCACTATTCCCCTCTTTAGATACAACTCTTCAACCTACAGAGGTTGTTCTCAATGATACTTATGATAATCGACTTATTAGCCGATTTACTACTGAGGAATACCCAAACAAAGATACGGCAGAGAGTTATCTTATGAAACTCTTTTATATCTATAAGAGATTGGTTATTCAAAAAAAGTGTAAAGCTTTACATTAAAAAGGAGAAATTATGCAAATATCATCAACAACAAACAGTTATCAAGCACTTCAAGTGCAACAGCAACCTGTTACGACCTTACCAATTAAAGAGCCAGAACCAACATACTCAGATAAAGAGCTTTATGATGCTAGTCAAGGTAATATCATTCGTAATAATGACGGTGAGATAGGTTTAACTCCACAAGGAGAGACAAACCTAAACAACTCTCAAGAGACAAAAGCAAATGAAGAGGCACAGGCACAGCAGGCACAAAGAGATGATAGACGAGGAACAGCTACTGACTATGTAGCTATAAACTCTAAAAAATCACAGGTGGAGATTTATCTAGCAGTAGCAACTGATGGTGAAGTATCATCAAATAATGAAACGGTTAATGTCATAAATGAACTTCGTGATGTTCAAAAACAGAACAACACAGTTCAAGCATATGCAACATACCAAGAGAATCAAGCAGTAGGAATTAATCCTCTCTACTAAAGATTAAACTTCAACAAGTTTAGTCTCATCTGCTAAGAGATAGCAGATGTACCCTCTTACCTCTTTGCCTGTTATCTCTCTAATAGCTTTGACATAAAAACGAACCTGTTTAAGATGATGCTCTGAGTAGGCTATAGAACTTTTATAATCTACTATATTAAAAGAGCCATCCTCTTTCTCAACAAGTAAATCAACATAACGAAGGGAGTCTTTATAGCGAAGAGCCTTCTCTCTGTAGCATTTGCCATCTATCAGAGGTGCTACATCAGCAGAGTTTATAAAGTGTCCCACACGACTCATAATATCCTCTATCTCCTCTTCACTTAGATGAAATCCATACTTATTTAACATCATATTTTTGGCGTTTAAAAGAGATGACTCTTTAAACTCACCCATCATCTCAAGAGTAAAGTGCAGAGCTATCCCAAAGTTGATAGCCTTTAAATCTTCATCTTTTTCACTCTCTAGTGCTAAAATATCACTCTGAGTTCCATAATAGAGCTCTTTATACTCAAGTGCTTGGTAGCTCTTTTGTGGCTCTAACTCTTTTTGTTGACAGATCAGACTCCCCGAACTCATCACTTTTAAATCTAAAATATCAAAAGTCGATTTTGAAGATTTTTTGATGATGATAAGATTTTCTCTTGCTCTTGTAAACGCCACATAAAGAGCATTTAAAGAGTCTTCACGAACGAGTTGTTGCTCTTTTTCCAAAGCTCTCTCATACTGAGTATCTATAGGTGCTCTATCTTTTGTGCGAAGATAGACATTTTGAAGCTCTATGCCATCATACTCATAGATGATGCTATTTTTTGCAGCTGGTGGCTTTTTGAGTCTATCCATCACGATAACATGCTCATACTCCAGACCCTTAGACTTATGAACAGTTAAAACTCTCACCCCACTCAAATCAGAAGCAGCCGCACTGGTATCGAGTCTCTCATACTCAAAAAGTAGAGCCTCTACATCATCATAAACGCCAATCGCACTTAAAAATCTGATAAGGTGAAAATCATCACTAAAGAGATTGTATTTTTTGATGGCTGATATAAGTACATCTCTGAGAGCCACACGGCTAAAATCTACAGACTCTATCTTTTGAACTTTCTGCTTTATAAGCGCAAAGAAGTTCTCCTTATAAATGTTTTCTTTAAAATAGAGATATTTTAGGTACTCCAGAAGTGCCTTAACACTTATCTGATTGATAAGCTTTGTCGTTGTCTCTGTAACAACATCTATCTTCGCATCTTCAAGTGCTAGTTTTATCGCCTCACCATCGCCATTTGTAGCACATAAGACAGCTATCTCATCGACTACAGCACCCTCTTGTATGAAACGCTGAACCTGAGATATAGTCTGCTCTAAGAGTTCATCATCCTCGATAATCTCAACATATCCACCTGATGCCTTTTGGCGAACAAGCTGAGGAGTGTAGTTTGCTATCTTATCTATAAATACCGAGTTTACAAACTCAATAACCTCTTTTTGAGAACGGTAGTTTGTCAGGAGCTTCTCTACTTCTGTATTGTTCTGCTTTACAACCTCACCAAAGAGTGCAGAGACTCCTCCACGAAATCTATAGATGGACTGTTTCACATCCCCAACAAAAAAGAAGCTACCGTTTTCAAAGATACCCTCTCCTGATGTTATCTCATTGATAAGAGGTCGTAAAATCTCATACTGAGTGATACTTGTATCTTGAAACTCATCTAAAAGGATATGCTCTATCTTTGCATCGAGTCTAAAGTATAAAAACTCACTATCATCTAACTTATGAAGTATCTCATAAACTAGAGCTGTTACATCTGAAAATGAGAGTTCACTGTTTTCCATATAGAGTGCTTTTTTAGACTTTATGTAGATGTCAACTAGCTCATTGAGTGCATAAAAAAAGTTCTGCTCTTTTGCTCTATGGTACTCTTTTATAGACTCTTGAATGATATGTAGAGCTGAGTTCATCTCAAGAGTAAAACACTTTTTAAAGACCCAGTACTCCAGAGACTCTTTTACTATCCATGACTTCTCTTTTAACTCTTCAAAACTCTCAGCGTTTACCGCTTTGATAAGTGACGCTGAAGCTCCCTTACATCCTGCAACAATAGTTTGCAAATCATGAAGAGCAGACATAGCTCTCTCTTTCATACTCTCAGTATCTACTTTTGAGAACTTCAGAGTTGAGAGTTCCTCTTTTTTGATGTAAAACTCATCTAAAAGTGTAAAGATATCCCCCACTCTTTTTTTAGACTCTAAAGAGAGGTCTATAAGAACATCGCGTTTGTTTGCAACACTCACCTCTTTTAAAAATCTTGACATCAGTTTAAGCTCATGTTGAGAAGCAAAAGTTGAAAAGTCTGGCATCAAAGAGGCATAGAGCGAAAATTTACGAAGTATCTGTGTAAAGAAGCTATCTATAGTCATTATCTTCGTGTTGGCGTTTAAAAACTCAGCTAAAATCTCAGCACGACGAGATAAGATATCTTCACGACTAAAGCCACTCTCAACTACAATAACATCTAGTTCCCCACGATTTTGCAGATCTTCTAGTGTTTCAACAACTCGCTCACTCATCTCACGAGCTGCCTTGTTTGTAAAGGTAAGTGCTAGTATTTTAGAAGCCTCAGCTCCCTTAAAAAGTAAACTCAGGTAGCGAACAACAAGCATAAAAGTCTTTCCACTCCCTGCACTCGCCTCATAGGCTAGGTTATCTTTAAATGCCACTATACTCTCCCACACATTATCTTATACTCACAATAAAGACAATTTTTCTCATCTTCACACTGTTTTGTATCGACTGTTTCAAGAGAGAGAAGATCTTTGATATGTGAACCTAAAATCTCTAACTTTTCATTTAAAAAACTCTCAGGGATAATTTTTGACTCTTTTAAATCATAAAAGCCACATGAAGATACATGCCCTAATCCCTGAGCTAGTAGATAGTAAAACTCTAGTTGAAAATCAGTAGCCTCTGTAAAATTGTTTTTATTATAGAGAGTATAAGAGCCTGTTTTGTAGTCTAAAACTTCCACATCTGTTTGGCGTTTATCTACTCTATCTATCTGACCAATGAGTGTTATACCTTTAAATGGTGCTTCAAAAAACTCCTCAGTTGCTACTACTTCCCAGCCCTCAGCAAACCTTGCGACTTCTACCTCACTAAAACTACCCAATCGTCTCTTCTGCATAGCAATAAGATACTCATCAAGTTCACTTTTTCCACATACAGCATCCAACTCTCTATCCAAATCCCTCTTAAGAGCATAAGCATCATCATAAGAGTTCTGATTTGAGTAGAGTTCTTTAAGTGCTAGGTGAACACTATTTCCTATCTCAAACTCTTGTGGCATATCTTTTGGGATATTGTGAGAATTTAAATGCTCAATATATTTATGATAGTACTTTCTTTTACAAGTTAAGTATGTTTTGAGTCTTGTACTAGAGAGTTTTATATCTTTAAATGAGTACTCTATAGTTTTATCTACAAATGTATGCTCCACTCTTCTCTCTTTAGTAAAAAGTAAATTTGCAAAATCTTTCTCTTCATGGAAATTTTCTACCTCTATCTTAAGCTGTTTTAAAAATCTTGAAGGGCTACTATCTGCCGAATTTACAAAAGATATAGCTACCTCTTTAGAGGAGTTAATTAGCATATTGTAGTAATGTTTTTGAAGATTTTCTCTATCGCTCATCGTTGGTAGTTCTGCTTCCATACGAACTTGTGAGTTTAAGAACATATCTTTATCACTTCTTTTAGGAACATTTTTATCATCAAAGTCTAAAATTATAACAGCATCAAATGATACACTTCTTGTCTCAAGAACTCCTAAAATAGTAATCTTACCACCTCGTATATCATCTAAACTACGAGATGCTAAACGTTGCATAAAAAGGTTTAAAAGAGATTTGATTCTCATATCTTTCATAAAGGGTAGCAGTTTTTTAAAACTAAAAATTTCCTCTTCATAAATTTTTATCTCTCTTTTAGTTGAAAAAAACTCTTTAAGCTCTTCTAAAAAAGAGATAAAATCAATCTCATGGCTCTCTTTGTAAAAAACACTCTTTATCTTCTCTAGTAAAAGCTCTCCATATCTTTGAACTCTTGCTCTATTCTCTTGGGAGTCTGTATCTATAAACTCTAGTGTAGCATGTAGTTCTCTGTAGAGCCGTGATTCATTAAAAGGCTCTCCCATAGCAAAGTTAAGATTTGATTTTTCATCAAAACTACGAAGCAGTTGAGCCTTGGATTCATTTGGTAAGACTATAGCTATATTTTCAGCTTTGTAACCTTTTTGAATATACTCATATATTTTACTCTTTACAAATGAGACTTGAAGAAGTGTCTCACTAAAACTATTTGCAGTAATGTTTTTATTTTGTAAAATTCTATTTTTCTCTATAATCTTTTTACTATTAAGAGAGAGTCTATACTCATACCCACTTTCTAGTTCATACCCTAAATCGAGAAATTTACTCTGCATTTTTGTGTTAAACTCAGATGTAGTGAAGATAAGTTCTACTTCTGTATAGTTTGTAGATTTTTCTAAAAGTTCTAATTCAAAGTTTGTTAGGTGTCCATCAATTTTAAGAGTAATTTTTTCATGTAAGGATGCATAAGCTTCATTAAACTCATAAAGTTCAGGTAAAAATATTTTATCCAGATATTTTTTATCATCGCAGAGTTTTTTATAGCGTTTATGAAGTTCTGTAAGGATTGTTATATGCTCTTCATACTCACCATACAGATCAGCTGATTGTAAATTTTGAATATCATATAGTTCAGCACTTAGTTCACTAAAAAATTTAAATATATAAGAGCTATTTTTTACAAAAGTAAAAAAACTTCTCTCAATTTGAAGTTTAGAAAATCCATCAAAATCTGATGCTTCTAAAAGAAGTAGAACTCGACTATCGTCATCTATAAACTTATAGCCTTGAACTAGACATAGCTTCGAGATAAAATCACTCATCGTTATGTAGTTTGGTAAAAAAAGTGATTTGTCTTGAAGTTTGAGTTGCTCGTGACGTATTGCACGAGCTGAGGGTAAGATTATTGAATTAGAATTCATCTATTGAAATTCTTTAACCTTTTTAGTTCTTGTATCTATTTTAAGATTATAAAATCTATAATCTTTACCAACATTGACTTTTAAAATAAGATTCCAAAGACCAACTTTAGGCAATTTTACATCTTTAAAAGTATAGATACCATTTGATATACTTACATTATGTAATGATTGATTATATATTTCTGTTTCTGGACGACTGATAGCTAAAATCATTGTAGCATTATCTACAGGCTTACCCATTTTATCACTTACTTTATAGTTAATCATAGCACCTTTTCTTCCTAGGTATTCTATCTTATATTTTTTACTAAATTCTATTTTTGCCTTAATATAATCATTTGCATTTGCATCTGCATCTTGATAATAAGTCATATAGTTATCGCTTTTTTGTATATCTGCTTCACCTGTTACAACTACAGTTATTACGGCAAAACAAAATACTAAAATTATTGCTCCACCTATTGCAATAGGCCACAATTTACCACTTTTTATAAGTTTCATCTTTATGCCTTCTTTTATAAATTAATCTTTTTATATACATAATAGTAGCATATAAAACAAAACCATAGAATAATAATTTTACTATCAATAAAGTATTTTGATTTGAATCACCAAATCCATGTTCTAATTTTATATTTTTATGTTTAGCTATCTGTTGTGCAACATCAATATAACCATTAAACATTGAACCTGAATACTTCCCAATCAACTCATATTTTTTGGCTTTCGTTCCAAGTAAGGGTAAGATAGTTCCATTAGTATGAGTCATAATATCTTTAAAGTTAGCCCAACTTTTTGCATACATTACACCCATTAAAAATGCTTGTACATTTGATGTAACTGGACTTAGTACACCTTTTTTATCAAAATATTTATATAAAGAGTTATCATTTGCCAATATATCAACTGCTTTATTCTCTTCAGAAAATGTCATTACTATAGTAGGTTTCTTAAATGTAGCTAATAAGCTCTTTTCATACTCTACCATATTCATACCATCTGGTAATTTCTCTAACATTACTAAATAGAGTGAAATACCACTTTTTTTATAAAGTTCACTTCCCAAAGTATTTACCTCTTCAGCAAATTTAGGATTGTGAATAATTTCATCTTTATATAAATATTCTGCAAATAATTGTGATTGTAATAGTGTGATAAGGATGAGGGCAAAAAGCCCTCTAGTTAAAAAGTTCAATGAAATTCCTAACCCACAAACAAGTGGTTTGGTGTAACCACTGCATAAAGCGTATATGCGGCCATAATAACTAAGCCCCAAGAAAGAATTTTTTCCATAATAATACTCCTTATTTCTTTACATCAACAAGATGTTTAGCAGTATCTGTACTAAACATCTTAATTGATTTTTCATTTACTATTTTATAATAGTTTTGAGAGTTTGCTGTCTGCACACTCATAGCGAAATAAGTTAATACAGCTAATATAGATAATAATAAAGCTGTAGCAATCAGTCCACCCGTCAAACCATTAAGAGCCCAAACATTTCTACTTTCGTTCATGTTACTCTCCTTTAGTTAAGCTCATTACATATGCTGCAATAGCTTCTTTTTGTTTTTTGTTAAGTCTATCCATAACAGGCATTTTACCTATAGCTCCAACTTTACCATCATTTAAAACATCAATAATTAATGGTGCACTCCAATCAGCGATATCTGGAGCAACATAAGCCATACCTTTACCATTATCACCATGACAACCAGCACAAGTAGCCCATGCAGCAGGTTTTTTACCTTTTAATCCACCAGCAACATATTTAGCTAGTAAATCTACATCAGCACCACTAGCCATACCAGCTGGCATACCACCAGGGAAAGCTGTTTTAAGGTTGTTAGAACCATGGTTAATTACGTATTTAACACTTTTCTCAGAGATTCTAGCATTTAAATCTGCTGCATCAACTTCGTTGTTACCATCAGCATTAAGACCATGACATGCAACACACTCTACTAAGTAAACAGATTCACCCATATCTACAAGGTCATCACCTTTGATATCAGCATATTTCTTTTCAAACTTAGCTTCATGTGCAGCTGAATCTTCATTGTACTCACCAATTTGAGAATATGCATTTACTGGATAACCTACTAGGAAATACCACATACCCCAAATCATTGTACCTAAAAATATAATCGCCCAACCCATTGGTACTGGATTTTTATATTCACCTATATTATCCCAAGACTCATCTGCTAATTCACCAGTTGCAACATCAGTCTGCATTTGACGAACATACTTGATTACAACAAAAACTGTAATTATTACAAGTGCAA
>CAZTNH010000033.1:0-12143 GCA_964615395.1 uncultured Sulfurimonas sp. | reverse complement strand
TATCATAAAAGATTATGATTCAAGCACCCGTTTTTTTCATTAAGTCAGATTTTAACAGATAGTAAGTATCTGCCTGTAGTAGTCGTTAAACTCAAAGATAACTACGATTTTACAGTGTATGATATTTCACGAGAGTTAAATCAATATGGTTGGATTGTACCTGCGTATTCACTCCCTAAAGATAGCGAAGAGATAGTTGTTTTAAGAATGGTTGTAAAAGAGAATTTTAGTCATGATTTTGCACAAAAACTTCTTAAAGATATAGATAAAGTTTTAGCTGAGTTAGTAGAAAAGAGTAAAAAGAATATGCTCAATAGTCAAACTGAACTTATTCCAAAACCACAAGGTATCTGTTAGCATCATAAAAAGATGCTAACACTTTTTACTTATGATTCAAATGTATCAAAAGCAGCTTTTGCATTTCCCATAATTATACTACTTTGAGAGTGTTTTATAATTTTCACTAAGTAAGCTAACTCATCTTTGGTAATACCCATTTTCTTTAACATTTTAGTCTGTTCCATTACACACTCTTCACTTCCCACTGTTATAGCCACAGTAAGTGCTATCATCATAGATGTTTTTGGGTCAATAGGGTTTTTTTCATCTTGAACACTAAACTTACTGCTCATTGCCTGTTCTATTAAAAATCTTGGATCTATTACTTTGGCACTTTTAAGACTTTGAGGGAGTTCTCCCATCTTTTCTATCATCATCGCTTCAACTTGATCTGGTGTAGGTACTTGCATTCTGTTTTCCTTATATTTATTTATAATTGAAAGTATATCAAGATAGAGTTAATTAACTAACTATTTAGTTAATAATTTTAAAAAGCACTCACTAATCACTTCTGCCTCAACAAGACCCTCTATAAAGATAGAACCATTTAAAATTAGTGTAGGATCTTTTTTAATTCCTAGTTCTATTGCTTTTAATGTATCATATTCATAAGTAAAAGAGAGTCTAAGAGGAAGATGCTTTATACTACAACTCACTCGTTTTGAAAACTTAGCTATTTCTACTTTATTACCATAAAAACTAGCATGATAAAGTGGATATTCCTTATGATTTATATTAAGTATCTCACCCTCTTTCATATCATGACATGAACTATCCATTGTTGTTATTTGGACAACGAAGAATTTCTGTATTTTTTATTTTTTCTAATCTATTGAGTACATCATCTAGTTCAGTTATCGCATCATTATATTTTTCTTCTATCTTTATCTTCTCTTCTTTTACTTTAGTAATCTGAGACTCAATTTCTTTCATAGGAATAGCACAATTTTTAGCCATTCCTTCCTCTTTTTCCAACATCCAATCTATAATACTTTTCATAAAATGATTCATCATTTCTCCTTTCTTATTCACTTTTATCTATTAAATTTAGTAACAGTATAGCAAAATCATATTTAGTTACTATTCACTAAGTAGAATAGACTACTTTACAAGTTTAAGAGTATCAATTTCAAAAAACTCTTTAAGTTCACTATAGAGTTCTGGAAAATGCTTTTTTAAACTTTGAGGAGATTCAAAAAAACGTTCTGTAACAACAGCAAAAAATTCAGCTTCATTTGTTGAAGCATAAGAACCTAAAAGTTTATACTTACCCCAATCTCTATTTTTAAAGACAATCTTATTTAGTTTTTTGTAATCACCATAAAACTCTTTAATCCATCCATCATACTTAGATCGTTCTAAAGGAGGAACACCATCTATCGCTCCACTCATTAAGTCCATCTCATGTGTAAACTCATGAATGATAACATTGTTATGACGTAAGTGATATGCCTCTTTTTTAGCATCATGCCAAATGATAACGACAGTGTTAACAGTAGCCTGCCCATCAATAAGAAACTTCTCTTTTGCATAGATACCATTAGAAGCTTGTATGTTTTCTAAAGCAACAGCATTTGGATAGACAATAATAGTTTTGACATTATCATAACAATTTGTTCTTGTTTTATGGAGAAGTAAGAGACAAGCATAAAAGGCAATAATAACTTTTATCTCATCTGTTATCTCTAAACCTACACCTATAAACTCTTTAGTTCCACCAAAAAAGATTATAGATCTCTCTATCTTTTCTCTCTCCTCTTTGGAGAGATTTAAATAGTGAGGTGTCTTTTTTAAGTAGTTTCTATGCTCCTCTTCAAAAGGCTTATTGTGTAGTTTTTGTAACTTCTCATCTTTACGTATCTGTATAAAAAAGTAGAGTGCTAAAACAAAAACACCAAACCCACCAAAGAAAAATACAAGGACACTATAGTAACTCATCTGTACTCCTTATCAAGAGATATCTCTTTTCTCTTTGAGATAGTACAACATTGTAAGTTGAGTAAAGTATGGTGCAAACACATTTAAAATAGGAATGAAATTAAAAAGTGATCCAACAAATGTAATTGCCCATAAACCTTTTTTATACTCTTTTAATTTCTCTTTATCTATCTCCCCAAATACAAACGCAGCTACATCATAAGAGAGTGTATCTTTCATAAGCCATATCCATAATGTTACTAAAATTATAAAGTTTACTACGGGAATAAAGAGTAAAGGAAAAGAGACTATAGAGATAAGTATAAATATAGAAGTATCTTTTAGTGCTTGTTTTAAGTTTTTATACTCATGTTCTTCATACATTCGATCATATCCGAACTCTCTCTTTTTTATCTCATCTAAAAATTTTACAGAAAAAGCACTTGAAACAAAAATCAAACTTATTATAATTCCAGTATAAATAATATAAAAACCAATAAGATATGATAAACTTTTTTCAATAGTTTCAAAAGGAAGCCAAGTAAAAAGTTTTAAAAGTTGTGCATAAATTGCATCACCATTAAAAAACCATACAGCTCCCCAAAAAAGAGTACTTGTTAAACCAATATAGATGGCAGTTGACGCTGATTTTTTTATATCATTTTTATTAGCTTGAATCGTCCCAATAAATGAAAACAGTAGGGCAAAAGTCATAAGTACAAGTTGTAACCATAAAAATGTAGAGAGCATCCATGCACCATTTGCACGAACCATTGAAAAAGGAACTAACTCCAAAATTGCACTACTCATAGAGATAATCGAATCAAAAAAGAGCACACCTAAAACTATCCATAGTGTACTTACAATAACACCACTCAACATCGCAATTTTTATAACATCTTTTTTTAATATCTCACGAAAGCCAAAAATTATAGCATCTAAAAAATCTTGCATCTCTTCTCCTAAAATCTAAATTAATTTTTCTATTGTTAATAGTACCTGAACTACTGGATTTGAAAGTTTTTCTATCATTATTTTACCCATCATTTGCTTAGCAAGCATAACAAAGGCTTCACTCATCGTTGGATGAGGGTGAATCGTATCTATTAACTCTTTAAGTGTTACCTTCTGAGCTACAATTAAAGCAGCCTCTCCAGCAAGTACATTCGCTTCATCATGAAATATGGAAATTCCTATAATCTTATAAGAACTTTTCTCTACTATAAATTTCAAGTATCCAAAATCCTCATTTTCTATCTGTGATTTTGCTTCTGTAGAGAAATCAAACTTATCAACTATCACATCTAACTCTTTTTTCTTCGCCTCTTCTTCTAAAATCCCTGCTGATGCAAAATTTGGCATACTAAAAAGAACCCAAGAGTTTTTAGTAAAATCAGGTTTAAAAAAGTTATGCTCTAAAAAAAGATTTTGAGCAAGAATATGTGCTGTATATTGTGCAGTATGTGCAAACTTTGGAAAGTTTTCCACTACATCACCATTGGCAAAAATATTTTTATTTGATGTTTGGAGAGATGTTGATGTAGTGATACCTTTTTGAGTAAACGCTACTTCTGCATTTTCTAACTCTAGTTTCTCAATATTTGATTTTCGTCCTATTGCACTTAAAACTTTTTGACATAGAAGAGTTTTTCTTATATCATCTTGTATATAAGTTATCTCTAAAAGTTCATCTTTATGATTTACAGCAGTAACATTAGAATTTAGTAAAAGATTGATATTTGGATGTTTTTGCATTGTTTTTAAAAGATACTCTGAGGCTTCAGAATCAATATTTTTAAGAATTTTATTACCTCTAACAAAAAGATTTATCTCTACCCCTAAATTTGCTAGTATCTGAGTAAACTCTATAGCGATAGCACCACTTCCTATGATACTTAAACTATTAGGCAGTTCCATATCTTTAAAAAACTTATCATTTGTCATCACTTCATCAACTGCATTCCCAGTATAAGGAGCAACATTTGCCTTAGAACCTGTTGCTATAAGAGCTTTTTCAAAGCTAATAACCCTAGATCTATCATCACCCAACATAACTCTAATACTTTCTGATGATTGAAAATAGGCAAAACCTTTTATAATTTCTATATTTTCAACACTATCAGCAAGCTCTTTAACTCCAAGAGTTCTTTTTGCTAAAATTTCCTCTTTACGAGATTTTATTTTATCCCAAACAAGATCATAATGCTTACTTTCAAGATTGATTCCAAACTCTTCTAAGTTTTTAATCTCTGTAATATGTTTTGCACTTGCTTCCATAATTTTAGAAGGAATACAACCTTGAAATAAACACTCACCACCTAGTTCTCCTAGAACATCTATAAGTGCTACTCTTTTTTTAGAGTTTAACTTCGCATATTCTATTGCTACAGGAGTACCACCAGGACCAGCTCCGATAACTACTAAATCATATCTATTTTGCATAATGCTTCTCCACATACCTATTAGTTAACTAATTAGTGAGTTTATCATAACATAATATGGCATAATATGAGAAATAAGTTACTTATATCGTAAAGGAAAAAAATGAGCGAAAAAAAAGCTTTTAGTCTCTGGAGTGCTGTCTTCTTAGGAATAGGCTCAATGGTAGGTGCAGGAATCTTCATAGTAATCGGTCAAGCAGGAGCGATAGCCGGCAATCTAGTCACACTCTCTTTTCTTATTGCAGCTGTTATCGCTCTGCTTTGTGGTTACTCTTTAAGTAAACTTGCCACTACTTACCCTAGTCGTGGTGGAATTATAGAGTATCTTACTCAAACATATGGAGAGGGTTATATCTCAGGAAGTTTAGGCATACTTTTCTATCTTGCCCAGCTTATCGCTCTTGCAGCCGTTGCGAAATCTTTTGGAACATATGGAGCTACCTATATGGATGGAGGGGTGACACCTTTTTATACCAATCTTTTCGCACTCCTTGTTCTTGGTGCATTTGTATTTATAAACCTTATAGGTGCAGCTTTTGTGGCACGTGCAGAATCTATCATCGTTATTGTTAAGTTAATCGCCCTACTTATTTTTACAGTAGGTGCACTCTACTTTATAAAACCTGAAAACCTATCTCTCGCTCATGCACCAACTGGCGTTCATGTACTTTTCTCTTTAGGTTTAACATTTTTTTCATTTCAAGGTTTTAGTGTTATCACAAATAGTGTTGAAGATATGCAAGACCCTCAAACAAATATGCTTAAATCTATGATACTCTCCATCATTCTTGTAGCTATTCTCTACATCTCTGTAAGTGTGGCAGTTTTTGGAAACCTCTCTTTAGCTGAGATTATAAAAAGTAAAGATTTTGCACTCGCTGAGGCTGCGCAACCTATCTTTGGGAGTATAGGCTTTAAACTTATCGCTGCAACTGCACTTCTTGCAACAGCATCAGCTATAAACGCCACTCTCTATGCTGTTACTCAGATTAGTTATACACTTGCAAAAGAGGGAAATCTTCCTGAAGTTTATGAGCACCATGTTTTTCACAATAGCGAGGGACTTATCATCTCAGCACTTATCAGTGTTCCTATGATACTCTTCCTAAACCTTGGTCAAATCGCTTCTATTGCGGCTATTATTGTTCTACTTATTCAAGGTTTTACTCACACAGGACATCTTTTTCACATCAAAAAAACAGGGGCAAATCTACTTCTTATTATTTTAGCAATTTTTGGAACATTTAGTGCTGCTGGGTTTGCTATCTATTATACTGCTAAATCAATTCCACACTTTGTGATTTATATCATACTCGCATTTGTAGTGGCATTTCTTTTAGAAGTTTTTTTGAGACTTGTTATGAAAAGAACAATTACAAAACAGATAGACTATCCACATAAAGGAGCATAGTGATGAAAAAAGCCAATGCCGTTTTAATTACAATTATAATAATGCTAGTTCTTACAATTATAGCTGGAGCGGGAGCATACTATTATTTAAACTCTAAGGAAGAGAGTGCTTCACAAACTATCCCAAAAGATATTACTACACAAAATATACAAGAGATTGAAACAGAAAAAAAGACAGAGAGTCTTTCAAAGATAGGTCCACTCTATCCTTTGGATAAATTTACTTTAAATCTTATAAGTGATCAGGGAAATGTTTATTTACTTGTAAAACTTGATCTTGAACTTAGTACGAAAGAGTTAAAAAATGAACTCGATGCTAAAAATGCGGTGATAAGAGATGCTATCATAAGGATTTTAACATCAAAATCCTTAGAAGAGCTCTCTAGTGATGAAGGCAAAGAGAGAGCCATTGATGAAATCATCAATGATCTAAATTCAATGCTTCATGATGGGTATATCAAAAATATCTACATTACAAAATTTGTAATTCAGTAAGATACCTATTTAATCCCTAGCTCTGAAAAAAGTTCCTCAAAAAAGATACTTACATTGATAAGTTCTTCTTTGAGTGTTCCAAATGCACGATCCTCTAAAACCCACTCTTCAATTCTTTTCATACTATCACTCTTCTGTGACTCATCTAACTTTGATGTTTTTTTAATTGACTCGCGTATCATCTCTACATGTTTATGTGAACTCATCTTAATATCCTTGTTTAATAGTAATCGTATTTGCCATTAGCAACATTTTCACGAATCTCTGTTAACTTCTCTTGCATCATATCTAGTAAAATTGTTGCTGCTTTTTTATCATCAGCTTCAGGAACATCCCAATCTGTAATTTTCATATTTGCATTAAAAAGTATCTCTACTTCTTTTTGTATCTCATCTTTTCTACTTGTTAATTCTTTTATTATAACATCCATCATATACTCCTTGAAATGTATTATACACCGAGATATGTTAATATTACCAAATATAGTTACAAATAAAGTCATACATCAATATATCTTGATATATTTATTCTATTTTGCTATACTTGAAACAATGAAATTTGGAGAGTAGAGTTTTGAAAAAAAAAGTATTAATCTTATGCACTGGGAATAGCTGTCGTTCTATTATGGCTGAAGCACTTATAAACGCCAAGTTAGGGGAGTGTGTCGAAGCTCAAAGTTCAGGAGTTCAAGCGAGTGGAGTAGTCAATCCAAAGGCTCAAGAACTTTTAGAGAGAGAGGGTTTATGGAGAGATAGTTACCGTTCTAAAGTTATAGAAGAAGTTATAGAAAATGAATTTGACTTAGTTGTAACAGTTTGTGACAATGCACAAGAGACATGTCCTATGTTTCCAAAAGCTGTAAAAACTATGCATATGGGATTTGAAGACCCAAGTGGTAAAGAGGATAAAGAGTATCTAATAGCTTTAGAGCTTATCAATCTTAACCTATTACCAAGAATAAAAAAGGAGTTATGTTAATGGAAAAGAGAGTATTTAAAACTGGAAATGGTGTAAAGATAAACTTTACAGGTGGAGTAGAGAAGCAAAACATCGTCACTATGGTACAAAACTGCTCAACTGGTCAATGCGAGTGTATGAGTGATGATACAAAAGCAAAGATAAAAGATATGAGAGTAAGTGGAGCAGATGGTGATGTAGCACTCTCTTTGGAGGGTGATGTAAGTGTAGAAGAGATTCAAGCAGCCCTAGCAAAATCAAAAGTGATTAACAACTAATGTTTAAAGATTTTTTTAAATATGGCGAAGAGGTAGCAGGGTATGATGTTCGTGTTATCAACGAAAGAGAAGCAAGAGCAGCTGCTGGAATCTTGTTTGCTTTTGGAATGCTCTCTCTTACAAATGCTGTTATGCTTCAACATGGTGTTGTTACACGCTACTTTATAAGCTTTTTTACACTTGACTTTATTATCCGTGTTATCAACCCAAACTACTCTCCAAGTATGCTTTTAGGACGTTTTTTTGTTCAAAATCAAACGCCAGAGTATGTAGGAGCGTCGCAGAAACGTTTTGCTTGGGGACTGGGACTTCTTTTGGCTTTACCAATGTTTTACTATCTAGTAATTAACTGGCAACCTAACCCTATAAAAGTACTTATTTGTGTTATATGTCTTCTTTTACTTATGTTTGAGTCAGCTTTTTCTATCTGTTTAGGGTGTAAAATCTACAACCTAGTTATGCCTCAAAAAGCGTCACACTGTCCAGGTGGTGTCTGTGAGATAAGAAGAAAAGAGAAAATCCAAACTTTTAATCTTACTCAAAAGCTTATCTTTGTAAGCACCCTCTTTGTTCTATTTATAGGGGTCTATAACTATATGTATCAACTTGAGAATAAAACACATATTGGTAAACTTGTGTCACTTAAAATGAAGAGTCCAGCAGAACTCAAAGCTTTAGAAGAGGTAGAGTATCTTAAAGATTTAGCAGATTTTGATAATGATGATAATGACGATTTTAATTAAACTTAACACTTTACTAACACTCTTATGACATAAAACTTTCAATACAAATAAGGAAAGTTTTATGTCACTCTTAAGAAAAAAAACAATCGCTCTATCACTCATCGCTTTAACAGCTCTTTTTAATGGGTGTAATGAGGGAAACACTTCATCAGTAGATACAAGTATCGCAGGGCAGTTAGTAGATAGCTACATTCAAGGTACTCATTATAAGTGTAGTGATGGACAAGAGGGAACAACGAACGAAAATGGAGACTTCACTTGTGATACTCTTCCTGTAACCTTTACAGTTAATGGTATCAAACTTGGGGAGATTACATCCCTCCCTGAGGATAAAAACATCTTTCCTCAAGATTTAGTTGGTGTTGAGAGAAGTGATGTAAATAACAGTGAAGTTCTTGCAATGGCTCAACTCCTCCAGTCTCTTGATAGTGACCAAGATCCAGAAAATGGAATCTCAATTGATACTAATTTAACAACTAATATTAGTGAAGATTTTAATGCAAGTAATCTTGATACTTATCTCAGTAATGCTGAAGTTAGCAAAGTAACTCAAGAGAATGCATATGCACACCTTGAAAAAACAACACATACAGTAGAGACTATTGATGGCTTATCTGATAATATTCCGAGTAGTGTTTTAGAAGATGATATCAATACACCACTCTCTACATTGACAGATGATATTAAAGAGCATATCGCTTATATGGGAAATGAAGAGCGTTTAGCTTATGATGTTTATAATGCTCTCTCTGTACTCTACCCAGATCAACAAGTTTTAATAAACATCCCTCAAAAGTCGGAGATTCAACACCTTACTACAGTAAAAGCCCTCGTAGCAAAGTACTCACTTGATTCAGAAGTGCTTTCAGTAAGAGATGTAAACAACTCAACTCTTAGTTCTGACTCAAACATAAGTAGTGTAGCGGGTATTTATGATATTCAAGTAATTCAAGATCTCTATGATACATTAATTTCTAAAGGTGAATCTTCTGAAGTCGATGCCCTTCAAGTTGGCTGTATGGTTGAAGTGACAGATATCAATGACTTAGATATATCTATACTTGCAGCAGAAGAGTCTAATGCAACAGATGTAGTTGGTGCTTTTAACTTTTTAAGAGATGGAAGTTACTCTCACTACTGGTCATTTGATAATAGTCTTAAAAATGCTGGTGTAACAGATGGATGTTGTTCTCTAGGAGATGAGTACTGTAAAACAGAAGCTGACTATCCTGTAACTGATAAAGGAAATGATGAAAAAAAGGGTGATGGATCGGGAGAACAGAAAAGAAAAGGAAAGCAGTAACTCCCTACTCCCTTAAAAGAAGAGATAAAGAGTGAGACTTTCCACTCTTTATCACTCTAAAATCATCAAAGGCATTCGCCGTTTCTATACATACAAACTCTCTGTAAGCATCGGCTTTCATCCCACTCATACGAGCACCCTTTTCTATCCAAGGATTCCAAACAACTGTAGAGTCTGAACCTTTTGAGTGAATCTTGATAGTTTGATTTTTATCCTCTAAATCTATCTCTTTGTGACTCTTAAGATAGACTCTATCACACTCTGCATCTATCTTGATAGGAGCTTTTTCAAGCTTTTTTTCATCACAGAGAGTATCTATAAACTCTCTATTTTCCAATCCAAAGATAGTTACATCGCTTATCTCCGAAACACTAAAATAAGTATGAAGTGCCTGAGTTATCCTAAATGCTTTTGAGTCACAGTTATAAGTAGTTATACTCACTTCCAAGGTTTCCCCTATCTTAAACGCCACTTCTAGTTCAAACTTGTAGTCCCATATTTGACGACTTGCAGGAGAATCTTTAAGAGCTAATGTGATTTGAGTAGTGTCGATATCTAGCTCTTTTACATCTTTTAAATGAAACAGAGATGTTCGACTAAAACCATGTGCAGGCATACTTTTATCTAAAACACCAAAACGAGGCCAACAAATAGGGATACCACCTCTTATAGCCACCCCTTTCTCAAAATCACTACACTCACTTAACCAGAGAATATCTCGCTTATCTTGGCGTTTATACTTATAGATGTGAGCACCTTGAAGTGCTATCTTTGCACTTGTCTTAGCATTTGTAATCTCTATATATTTAAATCCATTTGGAAGCTCTTTTAACTCATACATATTAAAGACTCCATGAGTTCATCTTATGACCTTTAATGGCATAAAAGAGAATAACTAAGTAACAGATAATGCCATAAAGATAAGTACTCTGCATATCTCCACTCAAAGCAGAAATACGTCCAAACGCCAAAGGAAGTAAAGCCCCTCCAGCTATTGCCATAATGAGTAAGGCACTCCCTTTTGGTGTATGAGAACCTAAATCATCAAGTGCTAAAGGCCAAATAGTAGGCCAAACAAGAGCATTTGCAAGACCTAGAAGTGCCACAAACATTACACTATTTGGAAGAGGCATAACACCACTCCAACCCCATAAAATTTCTGAAATAGAGTGTGAAGTAGTTGAGCTAAATGCCACTCCTAAAAGTAAGATAATTCCTAAACTAGCAGACCCAATAAGTGCTTTTTCTTGAGAAAGATATTTAGGAATACAAAAGACTCCAATAAGATAAGAGATAACCATAAAAACCATCGTATAAGAGGTAAGTGCTGTCGCATCCAAAAAGCCTAAACCCTGAGCATATAAACCTATAGTATCACCAGCGATAACCTCTATCCCTACATAAAAGAAGAGAGCCACAGCACCTAAAACGACTCGTGCAAAAGAGAAAATAGATGTATCATCATACTCATCTTTTTCATAATGAAGCTCTTTAAGTGATGAGTATTTTACAAACAATGCAAGTGCGGATAAGGCTACTGCCATAACGATATAAGGCAGTATAAGTTTATCTGCTAATAGTGTAATATCTTCTGTTTTTAAATCATCTATACTTCCAATACCCGAAAAGATAAGTGAAGTAAAAACTAAGGGTGCTAAAACTCCAGCACTTTTGTTTATAAGCCCCATAATACTGATTCTCATAGCAGCACTCTCTTGTGGGCCTAGCAAAACTACATAAGGGTTTGATGCAGTTTGAAGAAGTGTAAGCCCAGTTCCTAAGGTAAAGAGTGCAAGTAAAAAAAGAGCATACTCGGCGTTTAATGCCGCAGGGATAAAAAGAAGACTCCCTATACTCATAATAAAAAGACCTAAGGAAATACCATTTTTATATCCAGTTCTTTCTAAGATAGATGCCATAGGCAAAGCCATAACTGTGTAGGCGATATAAAAAGCAAAGGTTACAAAGAGAGCTTCAAAATCACTCAGTGTTAAAATCACTTTTAAAAAAGGTATCAACGAGCCATTAAGCCATGTCACAAAACCAAAAATAAAAAAGAGTATCCCTAAAACAATCATCTCTTCAGACTCTCCAAATACCTTGCAACAGCATCTTCATCATTTGTAAATGCTGAAACTTCATCTGCTAAGGCTAAGACATCCTCATGAGAGTTTGCTACAGCTACTGCCTTGTTTGCTAACTCAAACATCCCAATATCATTAAGATTATCCCCAAAAACAGTAAGATTTTTCAAATCAAA
>CAZTNH010000032.1:0-12299 GCA_964615395.1 uncultured Sulfurimonas sp. | reverse complement strand
TGAACTTTTATACAAATAAAATACTTCCAAAAGTTGGTGGTTTTATCTCTAAAAACATAGAAGCTTATGAGTATCTTCCAAACTCTATAGAAGATTTTTCAACTGTTGAAAATATGCAAAATGAGTTAGAAGCAGCTGGTTTTACTATGCTTTATACAAAAAGTTTTTCTATGGATATCTCTACACTTCTTATTGCACGTAAAAACTAAGAGTATTTATTGAATACTCTTAGCGTTTCAGGACTCAATGAGCAGATTAAATCTCTTTTAGAAACGAGTTTTAATCAAGTTTTAGTTGAGGGTGAACTCTCTCGCATTACTTTTCATAACTCAGGGCATATATATTTTACTCTAAAAGATAACTCTTCAGTTCTAAGTGCAGTTATGTTTAGAGGCAATGCATCAAGATTAAAGTTTCGTCTCGAAGAGGGAATGAAAGTTATAATCAATGCAGCTATTACCCTCTATAAACCACGTGGAAGTTATCAAATAAACTGTTTTTCTATTGAACCAGCTGGGCAAGGTGCTCTCTCTTTAGCTTATGAACAACTCAAAGAAAAACTTTCTAATGCTGGTTACTTTGCACAAGAGAGAAAAAAACAACTTCCAAAATTTCCTAAAAAAATAGCATTTATTACTTCAGCAACAGGTGCAGCTCTTCAAGATATGCTACGAGTAGCAAATAGTCGTTATAGAGCTTTGGAAATTGATGTTTATGATGTTTTAGTGCAAGGAAATGGTGCAGCTTATGCCATCTCTAATGCTATTGATGTAGCTGATAGTAGAGAGTATGATTTTATTGTTATAGGTAGAGGAGGGGGAAGTTTAGAAGATTTATGGGCGTTTAATGAAGAGATAGTAGCGAATACTATTTTTAAAGCTCAAACACCGATTGTATCTGCGGTAGGTCATGAAATAGACTGGATGATAAGTGATTTTGTAGCAGATTTACGTGCACCTACTCCGAGTGCAGCTATGGAGATGACTCTTCCTGATACAAATGAGTTGTATCAAACACTCGATGCTCTACAAACTCAAATGAGTCATTTACTTCAAACAAAGATTCAAACTAAGCTACAAGAGCTAACACATGTTAAAAAATCATTTGCACAACACTCAGTAGAAAAAAAGTTACAATATAAGCAAGATGAGATAAAACAGTTAAAAGAAGTTTTTGCACAGAGTATGGATTTTAAACTTCAAAATTTTGCCAAAGAACTTAAAAGTATTGAAATAAGGTTTCCTGAAATTATTCAATCAAATTTAAATCTTGCCCAAAATCAACTTTCAAATTTAGAAAAAATGTTAAAATCTAACAATCCAAAATTTAAAACAAAAAAAGGCTTTGCTCAACTCTCTTTAAATTCACAAGTAATTGATATAGAGTCATTAAATATAGATGATATATTTGAGGCTCAGAGTGATAGGGTCGTAGTTCAGGCAAAAGTTATTAGTAAGGAAAATATAGTATGAGTTATCCAGATTTTTTTAATACAATAGAGACGATTAAAGTAAAAGATCCACTTTCACAGATTTTAGGTGCATTTAGTGATGGTGAATATGAATTTAGCTATTTAGAAGTTGTTAAAGCAGCAGGTCACTCTTGTCCTACCGTTGCTGGTGCTTATATTATTGCACTTAAGGCAATTAAAGCTCTTTATCCAGACCAAAGAGGTGTTAGAGGTAATCTTAAGGTTGAGTTTGAAGAGTCTTTAGAAGAGGGTGTAGCTGGTGTAGTAGGAAATGTTATCTCTCATATAACAGGAGCTACTGATAAAAGTGGATTTAAGGGCTTAAAAGGTCAGTTCGCTCGTCACTCTTTAATGCATTTTAATGCAGATATTAGTGCATCAGCTAGATTTACTAGAGTAGATACTGGAAAATGTGTAGATATAATATATAATCCAGAACCAGTAAAGCCAAACCCTTTAATGATGGAGTTAATGCTGAAATTAACTTCAGGTAAAGCTACTCCTATAGAGATAAAAGAGTTTGCTACTCTTTGGCAAGATAGAGTTCAAAGAATTTTTGAAAATATGGATGCAGTTGTAGAACTTAATGAAATCTCTTAGTCTAGCGTAAAACTAGACTAGGAAAATAAGTGTTAAGAGTTACAGCTGTTGTAGCTGTTAACTGCTTGATGAGTTTATCGAATTTATCTTCTTTATTCCATATTGGATTTGAAACGCCACTTAATTTTTCTAATGCTAATTTAGCATCGTAAGCTACACCTAATGAGTCGATAAGTCCCACACTCTTAGCTTGAAGGGCAGTAAAAATATGTGCATTTGCAAATGAATCTCGATTTTTTATATCAAGACCTCTTGCATCTGCTACATCTTGAGTAAACATATTATAAGTACCTTGAATGACTTTATTAAGTTCTTTTACTTCAAATTTCGTCCATTCTCTATCTGGAGTACCTAGCTGTTTATACTTTCCAGCTTTAACTACTTGTGATTTAATACCTAGTTTTTTCATTATACCACTCAGGTCAGCTCCCTCCATAATAACACCAATACTCCCAATCATACTACCCGGATTTGCAATAATTTTATCTGCCCATATACTAGCATAGTAGCTACCACTAGCCATAGTACCTTTTGCATAAGCTATGACAGGTTTTTTCTCCTTTAAACGCTTAATTGCATATGCAATCTCTATTGAGGGAGGGACTGCTCCTCCGGGAGAGTCTACTGTGAGTAAAACACCTTTAATTGCACTATTGTTAGCGGCTTTATTTATCTTGGCAACTATATCTGTAGAGTCCATTATAGTACCAGCAAGAAGAATTTCTTGAAGATTATTATGAGAAAGTTTTTGATCATCCTGCGGTACAAATAGAAAAAAGAGTAAGAGTAAAAATAACATTGCTTTAAAATGATCTTGAATAAACTTTATAGTTAGAGTAATGGGTGAAAATATTTTTTTAATAAGATTCATCTATAAAGCTCCTTTTTCAAGTTGACCATTTATATAGACTTTTGAAATATTATAAGAGTGAAGAATAAGATGAATGGCTAACTCCTCAGTTGGCTCTGCATCTAAGTCAAGTATAATCATATCAGCATTTTTACCCTCAGCTATCTCTCCTGCATTGATTCCTAATGCTTCTGCGGCATGAATAGTTACTCCATCAAGTAAAGATTTTGCAAATTTCAAGAGAGGTGCTGATGGATGCATAAAGAGTGATATTTTCATCTCCTCAAAAAGATCAAGTTTATAGTTAGAACTAAGACCATCAGTAGCGACAATCCATTTTATTTTTTTATCATTAAGTGCTTTAATATTAAGTGTAGGATTACCTAAAAGTCGATTTGAAATAGGACAATGAATGATTGTGTGATTGGCGTTTGATATGGCATTGAGTTCATTTTCATTTGCATGAACCGCATGTGTTAAAAGTGTTGGAACTTCATAGAAATTTGCTAAAAATTCATGAGAATCACTTACATTTTCTTTCTGTTTTAGTAAATCATTAAAAAACTTTTTAAAATCACCATCGCTTTTATCTAACCAGTCACGTTCAGCTTGTGACTCCATAAAATGTGCAGTTAGATGGAGCTTTTCTTCCTTTACTATTTCAAGAGCTTTTCTAATTAAAACTGGATGAACAGAGTAGGGTGAGTGAATGGCTATAGCTGGTTGAAAACCTTCACGAGTAACTGCTTTACTGGCGTTTAGGCGAGCTGTAAAGTCTGTAAAAAGTGCATCGGCCATAGTTGCTTGCGAACCGATAAGTTCATTGAAAAAAACTACATTTTGTTTAGCATTTGCACAAGCTTCTAAGTCCATGGCATGTGAGCTAATAGCTCCAAATGTTGTGATTCCACTATTTAGCATTGAGTCGATAGCTTTTTGCATACACTCTTTTGCACATCCATTGATTAAATCTTCTCGATTTTCTATAACACTATAGAGCCATGACATAAAATCACCATAAGATAAATCTGTTTTATTTCCAGAAAATTCTATATGAACATGTGCATTAATAAGTCCAGGCATAAGTAAAGAGTTCTCTCTTAGTGTTGTAACTTTAGCATCTGGAAACTCGTCAATAAGTGTTTCAAATGGAGCAATTTTTTGAATGGTTTTATCAAAGGCTACTGATAAATTTGTACTAACTCTATCTTTTAGATAGATAAAATGGGGAGTGATTATTTGCATATATAGCTCTTTTAAAATTGAATTTGTAAAATTTAAAATAGATTATGCTTTATTTAGATAAAATAACTCCTTAAAATGTTGCTGTATATAGTAAAATTTAAATTTATAAAGGCGTTAAATGAAAATAGTAGTAATCCAAGGTCCAAACTTAAATATGCTCGGTGTAAGAGAACAAAATGTTTATGGTCCAATGAAATTAGAGCAAATTCATGCTCAGATGAAAGATGTTGCAACTCAAAATGGTGTTGAAATTGAATTTTTTCAAAGTAATCTTGAGGGTGAGATAGTTGATAAAGTTCAAGAGTGTTATGGTGAAGTACAAGGTATTATTATCAATGCTGCTGCTTATACTCATACATCTATAGCTATTCGTGATGCTATTAGTGCAGTAAGTATTCCAACAATAGAAGTTCATATCTCAAACATTCACAGACGTGAAGAGTTTAGAAAAGAGAATATGATAGCACCTGTATGTGCATCATCTGTTGTTGGTTTTGGTCCTTTTGGGTATCATTTAGCGATGCTAGGTATGCTTCAAATCATGAACGAAATGAGAGCAGCTCAAGAAGCACAACAGAAAGCTCAAGCAGCAAAAGCTTAATTAAGATGCAAATTAAACGTAAACTCAATGATAGGCTTACTATTATTAAGTCCTTACGTTTTGCATATAGTTCAAAAAAAGAGTTACAACATAGATATGAAGCAACCGTTGGCATTGGTGGAAATATTGGTGATGTTAAACGCCGATTTAATCATCTTTTTGTAGAAATGCAAAGAGATAAAAGAGTTTCACTAGTGAAAACATCATTGATTTTAAAAAATCCTCCTTTTGGTTATAAAGAGCAAGATGATTTTTTAAATTCAATTATTATTTTAAGGACTTCGATGCCTCCACGAAAGTTTTTAGATTATTTATTGCATATAGAAAAAAAGTTTGGACGTAAACGAAGTTTTGAAAATGCACCAAGGACTTTAGATTTAGATATGATATTTTTTGACAATAGAGTAATAAATACTCCTAGATTAACACTTCCACACCCTTTTTGGTCTGAACGTGAAAGTGTTGTAATCCCATTATCAGGTATTTCTTTATGAAAATATTAACTTTTACAGGTCGTACACCTTCTGAAGCATTAAAAAAAGCTAAAATAGAGATTGGTGATGAGGGAATGTTAATTGAGACTAAAGAGATACGTAAAAAAGCTCTTGGTCGTGAAGCCTTATACGAAATAGTAATAGGCATAGATGAAAAAATGATACCTAGTTCATACAATCAAGTTCAAAAGCCATTATCTCAACAGCAACCTATTAAAGAAGAGAGTAAAGATGTTCTTTTTGATCTTTCAAATGCAGCACAGCAGATAGCTAAAGTCTCTAATATCGCAACATCTGATCCCTTAGAACAATATGTTTCACCATCTAAAAGAGTAGATGTTAAATCTGCTATCTCACAAGAGCCACAAGAGTTAAAAGCTATAAAAAGTGAAATCAATAAACTTACAGATAAAGTGAAAATTATTCAAAATATGTTTTGGGATGAGAAGTCTCCAAATCTTGAAGCACAGATTCCATCAGAATTTGCAGAGATATATCGTTTAGCATCTCAAAGTGGTATGAATAGAGATCATTTAGATGAATTGATGAAAATCACTTTAGAGCATATGCCTTTTAAAATGAGAGAAAATTCAACAACAGTAAAACGTTACTTTCAAACAATACTTAGAAAAATGGTTCCAATTAGAAGAGAACCACTTTTAAGAGTCGGTGCTAAAAAAGTAATAATGTTAGTCGGACCAACAGGTGTTGGAAAGACTACAAGTATTGCAAAACTTGCTGCAAGATACTCTTTTTTAATGAAGAAGAAGCATAAGGTTGGATTGGTTGTTTTAGATACATATAGAATAGGTGCAGTTGAACAGTTAATGCAGTATGCTAGAATGATGAAGCTTGGTATCGAAACAGTTGTTGATCCTCCTGAATTTAGTAGTGCATTAGATTCCCTTCGTTATTGTGATTATATTCTGATTGATACGATGGGATCTTCACCTTACGATAAGGGTAAAATCGAAAAAATTTATGAGTGTTTAAATGCAAATACAACTGAGTATGAAGTCGAAGTTGTTCTTGTTATGCCAAGTTCAATAAAATATGAAGATTTAAAAGTTACATATGATAACTTTGAAACATTAGGTGTTGATACATTAATGTTTACAAAACTAGATGAAACAATAGGTTTTGGGAATATTTTTTCTCTTAGTTATGAGACTAAAAAACCTATCAATTATTTTTCCGTTGGGCAAGAAGTACCAGAGGATTTAGTGTGTGCTACGAGTGACTTTCTTATAGATTGTCTCTTAAATGGTTTTAACAGGAGTCAAATATGATGGGACATCAGGCTGAAAAACTAGAAAAGCTTGTCGCTTCAAATGCTAGTAAAAAGTCTAAAAAAACTAGATTTATAGCTATTACTAGTGGTAAAGGTGGTGTTGGCAAAAGTACTATAAGTTCAAATTTAGCATATTCTCTTTCTCAAAAAGGTTTAAATGTAGGAATCTTTGATGCGGATATAGGTCTTGCAAACTTAGATGTTATGTTTAATGTAAAAATTAAGAAAAATATTTTGCATGTGCTTAAAGGTGAAGCTTCTGTTTCTGATATTTTAATACCAATTACTAGAAACTTGATTTTAATTCCAGGTGAAAGTGGGGATGAAATACTTAAGTATTCTGATGTAGCCCTTTTTGAGAAATTTATGCAAGAGGCACAAGTTTTAGATAAGTTAGATGTTATGATAATTGATACTGGTGCAGGAATTGGTGAGCATATACAGATGTTCTTAAATGCAGCAGATGATGTAATAGTTGTTACTGTTCCTGATCCAGCTGCTATAACTGATGCCTATGCTACGATAAAAACAATAGCAACACTTCGTGATGATGTCAGTATGATTATGAATCAAGTGAAAAGTGAAAAAGAAGCTATGGGTGTTTTTGCAAAAATAAATAAAGTAGCTAAAGCAAATATTAATTCTAATTTAGATTTAAAGTTGATTGGTAAAATAAATGCTGATATAAAAGTCTCTTCTTCTGTAAAACAGAGAGCACTCTTTTGCTCCCAATATCCAGGATCAATTCCAACAAAAGATATTGACTCTATTGCTAAAACAATTATAACTAAGCTGGAACGAAATGTGCTGGTTACTTCAAATGAGAGTGGACTTTCTGGTCTATTTAAAAGATTAATGCAACATTTTTAATAAAGGTTTGGAGTAATTATGTTAGGTGAGAATTATGTTTATTTTTTTACAGTTCAAGGTTTTTTTGTAGGAATTATTTTTGGTGTTTTGAAATCTTTTGATGCAAATAGTCTTTTCGTATATACATTTTTAATAACAACATTCTTTTACCTTTTTTCTCATATAGTAATTGCTCTTTATTATAAAACACTTACTGCAAGGGGTTATAAATTTCCTCGTGATTTACATGAGAGAGAATTAGACTTTTTTGTGAGAGAAATTAATAAGAGAGAGAGACTTATTGATTCAGCTATAAAGATTACAGATGCAGCTATAAAGGTGAACTCGAATGATTCTGATGGACCTAGAAGATGATTCAAACTGGTTATGGTGCAGATCTGAAACATAAAGAGGATGAATTAGCTCTTCAGTATTTGCCAGCAGTAAAGGCAATGGCATTTAGACTGAAAGAACGTCTTCCTAGTAGTGTTGATTTTTCAGATTTGGCAGCTATAGGGACGGAAGAATTAATAAAACTGGCACGTCGTTATGATGAAACTCTTAATGATAATTTTTGGGGTTATGCAAAAAAGAGAGTTTACGGAGCTATGCTTGATTATTTAAGAAGTTTAGATATCTTGAGTCGAGCTAGTCGAAAGTTAGTAAAAGCCATAGATTATGCAGTCCAAGAGCATCTTTTGACACATGATTCAGAACCTACAGATGAAGAGCTTGCATTATTGTTAGAAGAGAGTGTTTCAAAAGTACATGATGCAAGAATAGCTTCTTCCATATATACAGTTATGCCTCTTCATGACCAATTGCAAATTGGTGATGAAGGTGCGGCTCTTATTCAAGTTGAAAAAGATGAGCTTGTTGAAGTAATAAAAAAGATACTCTCATCTTATAAAGAGAGAGAACAACTTATTATTCAGCTTTATTATTTTGAAGAGTTGACATTAAAAGAGATAAGTGAAGTTTTAGATATTACAGAGTCTAGAATATCGCAGATACACAAATCTGTTATTTTAAAAATTAAAGAGAGTATAGGAGCATAATATGGCAGATATACTTTCCCAAGAAGAGATAGATGCTCTTCTCGATGTTGTTGAAGAAGATGGTGATGATGTCTTAGAGAGTACAGAGGAGAATCTTCTTCCTCAACGACAAGTTACTCTTTATGATTTTAAACGCCCAAATCGTGTTTCAAAAGAACAACTTCGTGCATTTAAGGGTGTTCATGACAAAATGTCACGTTCCCTAGCTTCTCAAATCTCTTCTATTATGCGTTCAATTGTTGAGATACAACTTCACTCAGTCGATCAAATGACATATGGTGAGTTCTTAATGAGTCTTCCAAATCCAACATCTTTTAATGTTTTTTCAGTTAAACCTTTAGAGGGAAGTGGCATTATAGAGATAAATCCTTCAATAGCCTTTCCTATGTTAGATAGATTATTAGGGGGAAAAGGTGAACCCTTTGATGCTTCACGTGAGTTTTCAGATATTGAACTAAGTCTTTTTGAAACTATTTTACGTGTAATGATGAGTACTCTTAAAGAAGCCTGGGGACCAGTTATGGAAATCTATCCAACTATTGAGTCTAAAGAATCATCACCAAATGTTGTTCAGATTGTTGCACAAAATGAGATAGTTGTTATGGTTGTAATGGAAATTATTATTGGACACTCTTCTGGTATGATGAATATTTGTTATCCTGTTATTGCACTTGAACCTGTTTTACCAAAATTAGCTTCAAGAGATTTAATGTTGAATGAAACAAGTACGAAAAAAAGTAGAAATACAGAGCTACAAGTTCTTTTAGGTGGGGCTAAAGTAGATATAGAAGCTAATTTAGGAGATGCAGATTTAACTATGGGAGATATTTTAGAACTTCATGTTGGAGATGTTTTAAGACTCTCAAGTGCTGCGGATGATATAGTTACTGTAAGTGTAGATGGTAAAGAACGTTTTCGTGGAGAGATAGGTTTACGTCGTTTTAGAAAGTCTATTAGTATTACTGAAATAATAGATACAGAAAAAGATGCTGTTAAACGTGCATTAGAAAACTTTGAGAAACAACGAAAAGAAAAAATATCTGGTGTCAAAGATATAATTGAAAATGACATAGAGGAAGAAAAAGATGAGTGATTTTATAAAGTTATTTGAAGATGAGACAGTTGGAACAATTGAAGCATTAATTGGAATGGCACCATCCTTAGAACTTAAAGAAGAACAAGAGTTAAGTATTATTTCAAATATTGTTCCACCAATTATTTTAGTGAAATTAAAAGTAAGTGGAGATATTGATGCTGATGTGATGGTTGCTCTTCCTCCTAATTTAGCAGCATCTCTCTCTGATATGATGATGGGTGAAGAAGCAAGTGATAGAGAAGATGTAAATGATGATGATTTAGATGCAACTAAAGAGATAGTATCAAATATTTTTGGTGCAATTTCTAACTCTCTTTCTGCCCAAAGTGAAATTCCTGTATTATCATTTAGTGTTACAAGTATTGAAAATATAAGTGATGATACAGAAGTTAGTTTAGAAGATTTTAGTAAGATGTATGTGTATAAATTTTCTTTAGAATCTTTAAATTCTTTAATGATGTTTATTATTGATGATAAAGTTGTAAATGCTATTTCTGAAAATAGTGAAGATCCTCTATCTACTACAGATGAGATTGATGATTCTGAAGACGAAGATTTGTGCTCTTCTAAAGGAGTCAGTTTAAGTTCTGATGAAATGAATAATATATCACTTATTATGGATGTTAAACTTCCTGTTAGAGTAAGAATAGGTAAAAAAAGAATGCTTTTAAAAGATGTACTCAATATGGATATTGGTTCAGTTATTGAGTTAAATCAATTAGCTAACGATCCACTTGAAATTTTAGTGGACAATCATGTAATAGCACAGGGTGAAGTAGTGATTGTTGATGGAAACTTTGGTGTTCAAATTACTACAATTGGAACGAAGAGAGAAAGACTTACTCAACTTAAGGCATAATTAATGAAAAATAGAGAAGATGAATTAACAAAGAAATATATTAAAGATATTAAATCGGCTGATGTTTGGAGTGTTTTTAAAATTCTGGCTGATTTTGTAAAAGGTTTTGATGAACTTGGAGATTTAGGTCCAACAGTAACAATTTTTGGAAGTGCACGAACAAAAGAAGATAATAAATATTATAAACAAGCTCAAAAACTTGCTTCATTGCTTGCTGAAAAGGGTTATAATATTATGACTGGTGGTGGACCTGGAATTATGGAAGCAGCGAATAGAGGTGCAAATATTCATGATGTAGAATCAATAGGGTTAAATATTGATTTACCTTTTGAACAAGTATTGAATCCTTACACAACTAAAGAATTAACATTTGATTACTTTTTCTCTCGAAAAGTTATGTTGGTTAAATATTCAATGGCATATGTTATTTTCCCTGGTGGTTTTGGTACATTGGATGAGTTTTTTGAATCATTAACCTTAGTTCAAACTAAAAAAGTTACAGGTGTAAAAATTTTTTTAGTTGGAAGTGATTTTTATAATCCACTTGTAAAATTTATAGAAGATAAATTATTAGCAGATGGAATGATAAATAGAGAAGATTTAGAATTAATTCATATAACAGATGATTTTGAAAATATTGTTGAAGAGATTGATGTCTCTTTAGATAATCAAATAAAAGTATTAGAGGATGTAAATCTTGAAGATACCTCTTATTATAAATCATTATCAAGTTTGAGAAAATAATGAAAGAGAAAGTATTAGTAGGAATGAGTGGAGGAGTAGACTCAACCATTGCAACTCTTTTCTTAATTGAAGAGGGTTATGAAGTAGAAGGTTTATACATGAAACTTCATTCAAAACCAGGATATCATGAAATTCATCAAGCTAGGGCTCAAAAAGCAGCAGATAAACTTGGAGTAAAACTTCATGTACTTGATTTACAAGATAAGTTTGAGAAAAATGTTTTTAAACCTTTTATAGATACATATGCAGAAGGTAAAACTCCAAATCCATGTGCATTGTGTAATAGAACGATGAAATTTGGGGAGATGATTGATTTTGCAGATAAGATAGGTGCAAAATATCTAGCAACAGGTCATTATATTAAGACTGATGGTGAGTATTTTTATCAGGCTGAAGATGATACGAAAGATCAAAGTTATTTTCTCTTTTATGTAAAACAAGATATTTTGGCACGACTTAAATTCCCTCTCGGTGAAAGACTCAAGTCTGACATAAAAGATAAAGCTGTATCCATTGAAGGATTAGAATCTTTTTCCTCTCAAGCTGAGTCTACTGAAATATGTTTTGTTGAAACTACCTATACCGATGTTCTCAAAAAATATGTAGATGTTGATCAGATAGGTGATGTGTTAGATAAAGATGGCAATGTAGTAGGAGAACATAAAGGTTATATGCATTATACGATCGGTAAGCGTAAAGGGTTTACAGTTCATGGTGCACATGATCCACATTTCGTTTTGAGTATTAATCCTGATAAAAATCAAATAGTTGTTGGTAAAAAAGAAGAGCTTGCTTGTAATTCTGTAATCCTAGATAATTTAAACATGTATACAAAGAAAAAAGAGTTTGATAGTAGTGTAAAACTTAGATATAGAACTAAATCAGTTCCTTGTCATGTGAAAATAGAGAATAATAAAGCAGTAGTCACATTAAATGAAAGTGTTTTTGGGGTAGCAGTAGGTCAAGCAGCAGTCTTTTACGATGAAAAAAAATTAATTGGTGGTGGTTGGATTACACAATCCTAATTATATAAAATAGCAAAACCCCTGAAAGTAGGGGGTTAAAGAAGAAATAAAAAATTTATAGAAATAAAAAAGCGATTCCCCCACAACTTAAGCTAATTTTAAGCACAACTCCCCTA
>CAZTNH010000031.1:0-12551 GCA_964615395.1 uncultured Sulfurimonas sp. | reverse complement strand
TAGATGCAGATATCTATGGTCCAAATATCCCTCGTATGATGGGTGTTGCTGATGTTAAGCCAGAAGTAAATGGAAATAAAGTTCTTCCTATTAAAGCATATGGTATCGAGATGATGTCTATGGGTTCACTTATGGAAGATGGTCAATCTTTAATCTGGCGTGGAGCTATGATAATGAAAGCTATCGAGCAGTTCTTACGTGACATCTTATGGTCAGAGTTAGATTGTTTAGTTATCGATATGCCACCGGGTACTGGTGATGCTCAGCTTACTCTAGCTCAGTCTGTTCCTGTAACTGCTGGTCTTACTGTAACTACACCACAATCAGTATCTTTAGATGACTCTCGTCGTTCATTAGATATGTTCAAAAAACTCAACATTCCTATCGCTGGGATTATTGAAAATATGAGTGGATTTATTGCTCCTGATACTGGTGTTGAGTATGATATCTTTGGTAAAGGAACTTCTCAACCAATGGCTGATGAGTTCGATACTAAAATCATTGCTGAAGTGCCAATAGAACCAGGAATTAGAACTGGTGGAGATGAGGGTAAACCTATTACTTTTGCTGCACCATCTTCTGAGTCTGCTAAACGCTTTACAGAAGCTGCTGCTTCTATCTGGGCGAGTATTGAAGAGATAAATGCTAATGGTGGAGTAGATAATGGATCTGTTCAACCGACTACACCTCCAGGTGTATCTGCTTGTTCAACTGGTGGTTCTGCACCAAAAAGTTCAGGTGGTGGATGTGGTTGTAGTTAGTTCTATAAGCACTTTATAAATTCCCAACGAGGACGTTGGGAGTTAGAAGAGCCTGATGTACTTTTAGTACATCGGGCTCTTTTTATGTCAAATTTTCTTTGGTAAACTTCTGATAGAAAGTTTCCAACGAGGATGTTGGAAACAAGAAGGAACTCCCAACGAGGACGTTGGGAGCTAGAGAATTCCATTTACTTTCCTCGTTACCAACGTCCTCGTTGGTAACTTAACTCCATTTACTTCTTAACGAACCGAATCACTTTGACTCATCTCTTGTGTATACTCTACTATCTTATTTCTTCCTGTCGTTTTTGCAACATAAAGAGCCGTATCTGCATACTTTATACATTTCCAAATAGTATCACCATCGCTTGGGAATCGAGCCATACCAATACTTATAGTTTTATTCATAGTCTCTCCATTTCCAACATCAAAACTAAGTGCTGCAAATGCAGAGTGAATCTGTTTTGCTACTTTTAACGCACCCTCTTGTGTGGCATTATGAAGCATAACTACAAACTCTTCGCCACCATATCTAATGGCTAAATCTGCTTCACGAATATTCTCTTTAAGAACTTTTCCAATCTCAACAATAACCTTATCTCCAACATCATGCCCATAAGTGTCATTAACCATTTTAAAGAAGTCCACATCTAACATAAGAACACTATATGTTTCATTTTCACGAGTAGCTTGTTGCATCACTTGATCTATAAATTCTTCTAAAAATCTTCTATTGTAAAGTCCAGTCATACCATCACGTAGAGATGTGTCACGGAGTTTTTCCATTAAAATTCTACTCTCTATTACAGGTTTTGCTGCTTCTAAATAGTTTTTGATACTTGGGATTTTTGCATTTATCTCATTCACTTTTGTTTTGTCATCTGTTGTGATTGATATGATGAGTGAATGCTCTTCATTAATTGTAAATGGAATACAGATATAACTTAAATTTCCTGCTTGACACTCTTTACAGAGTGTGATAAATTCAGTTGATATAACATCTGTTTTTGTTCTATGTGCTCGACATAAATCAACTTCATTATTAACTATATCGTTACAGATACTTGTACCTTGTGAAATGTAAATTAGTTTTCTAGCTTTACTATGTGTATCTACTTCATAGAGTGAAAAATCAGTTAACTTATACTTGTTTTTTAGTACATCAGCTATTCTAGAGTAAACAATCTCTTTGCTTGCATCAAGCTCTATAGTCTTTTTAAATTTATAAATATCAGAAAGTTCTCCAATAATTGTTTTTGCTTCATTGAGTGGATCATCTGTTGATACACAACCTTGTGGGATAAATGTGGCAAGATTGTATTTAATATCTCCAAATGTCTCTTGCATTTTTTTGAAAAGAGTGTTTAGCTGAATAACAATATTTTTTCCATCACCTGTAACAGTTGTTTTAAACTCATGTGTAAAATCTCCACTATAAGCTTTTGTAATTCCCTCTTGCATATTTGAGAAGAGTTTCATATAGGGTGTCACATAATAGTTAATAAGAATAAGTACAATCATAATAAAGAAAATATTAAGAGCGAGAATTTTGAGAATAGTAATAAGTCCTGTACTCCTCATATCTGTAATATTAAACTCCATACTTACTGCACCAAGTGTATCTCCAAGTTTAACATTATGACAGGCTAGACAATTGGCACTAGATCCATTTGTTGTTGCTATATAGGGAATAGTTACACGAAGAATGATGTTATCAGTATGTTCATTTATCTTGGTAATCATTTTTCCAGATTTTAGAACTTCTTGATCTATTACATCTCGAACAGTTTCACTATTGAGTCCTTCACCATATTGGTTTACCACTTTTTGAGAACGGACTAACCATAAAGATGCAACTTTGTCATTGTTATTTGATATTTGGTCAAGAAAGTATTGGCGTTTATCCATAATGCCATTTACCATGTGAGCAGTAAGACCATCTTTTACAATAGCTGCAGTCATTGTAGCTTTTTCAGTAGCACTTTTGATACTGTAATCTCTAAAATTTAGAGACACATTTATAATTGTAGCACCACCTAGTGCGAGTAACATGAGTGCTACGATAAAAAGAAGCTTAGATTTTGATGTCATTGAAATTCACTTTAAATAATTTTGTCTCTCAATGATAACTAAATAAATATAAATTTAAAGTGAAATATTAACTAAATTTATAACTATTCTACGGTTACACTTTTAGCAAGATTACGAGGCATATCAACATCATTTCCTAAACGTACAGAAATTTCAAGAGAGAGTACCTGTAAAACAACCATCATTTCAAAAAATTCTAGCATATAATCTTTACACTCATTAATAGCGATAAAATCATCAGCCTTATCAAAAGGAACTGCCGAAATAGCACAAATAGTACTATCTCTTGCACTGAGTTCTTCTACATTTGATTTTGCTTTTTCATATAAAAGATGCTGTGGGAGTAGGGCAATAGTAAAGAGTTCAGGGTCAGCTAGTGCGATAGGACCATGTTTCATCTCTCCACTAGGATAACCCTCAGCATGAAGATAAGAGATCTCTTTGAGTTTCAGAGCACCCTCTAAAGCAAGGGGATAAAAAACATCTCGACCTATAAAGAAAAAACCGTGACCATGTAAATAGCGTTTGGATAGGCGTTTGATTTTTTCATGCATATCGTCACTTACTTTTACACTCGATGGGATAGCACGGATAAGTGCTATCTGTCTTGCAATCTCCTCTTGAGGAAGCCCTTTACGAAGACGAGCAAGGTAGAGGCTCATTATCCAAAAAACAGTTACCTGTGTAGCAAAAGCTTTAGTAGATGCCACACCTTTTTCAACTCCAGCACGAGTTAAGATAGAGGCATCAGCAAGACGAACCATAGAAGAGTTATCTACATTACAGATAACAAGAGTTTTAAGACCTGCTGCTTTTGCCATCTTAAGTGTTTCAAGTGTATCAGCAGTTTCACCACTTTGAGAAATTACTACAAAAAGAGTATCTTTAGTCATAATCGGCTCACGGTATCTAAACTCTGAAGCCACTTCAATACTTGTTTTTATCTTAGCATGGCGTTCAAAAAGGTAAGTAGCTGTAAGTGCAGAGTGATAAGAAGTCCCACAAGCACACAGTTTTATCTCATTTATACCATCAAAGAGAGAGGAATCTATCTCATCAAAATGGACTTCATTATCGCAAAGACGACCGAGAAGTGTATCTCCAATTACAGTTGATTGTTCATAAATCTCTTTTTCCATAAAAAATCTATATCCATCTTTTTGAGCAGAGAGTTTGTTTGTCGAGAGTTTTTGAAAGATTGGCTCTTTTTGAATGCCATTGAGATCAAAGATAGCAAGTTCACTAGGCGAAACATAACCATAATCACCATCTTCAAAGTAGTTTACATCAGAACAGTGACCAATAAGAGGAGTGTCAGAAGATGCAAAGTATTTCTCATTTTCTTCATTGATACCAACAAGCATAGGAGAACCATTTTTAGCAAAAAAGATAGACTCCTCTTCCCTTTTAGTTACAAGTAAAATAGCATAAGCACCTTGTAATTCACCTATAGTCTTTTTAAAAGCACTAAAGGCTGAGTCTGAATTTTTTAAGTTCTTTTCAAACTGATGAACAATAACTTCTGTATCTGTTTGACTTAAAAAAGTTACACCACTCTCAATAAGCTCTTTTTTTAACTCAGCATAGTTCTCAATGATACCGTTATGAACAACATAAGATTCACTTCCTATATGTGGGTGTGCATTGAGTTCTGTAGGTTTTCCATGAGTCGCCCATCTTGTGTGACCGATACCGATAGAAAATTTATCAGTTATAAAATCTTTTGTTTTTTCTTCAAGATTTACGAGTTTACCTATAGCTTTGAAACTATCAAACTTACCATCTTGTAAAACAGCAATCCCTGCTGAATCATAACCACGGTACTCAAGCTCTTTAAGCCCACCAAGTAGAATCTCTTTAGAATTTTTCTTCCCTACATAACCAACTATTCCGCACATAAAAGTTCCTTATTTTGTTAACATATCATAGATGTTTTCAGCATTATTACATATATTGTTTTGTTTATCCATTAAAAAGCTATCTCGTACCTTATATTTTGAAGAGTGTATCTTTGCCGTAACTATATTTATCTTTAACTCTTCAAAGCAGTTCATCACATAGGCGAGAAGCCCTTGTTGATTTTTTGTATGGATAAGCACTTCAGCATGAGTCATAGAGTGCTCACAATCCATAGTGATTTCCTCTTTTTTTATCTCAATATCTTTAAGTTTTATCACTCTATCCATATCAAACGCCATATCTATTTTTTCTTGTACCTCTATGAGTTCATTACCTTTAATATTTTGAATAAACTCAATTTTAAAATACTTAATCCCATCAAAGAGTGTAAATATCTCCATACAAGCCACACTCAGGTGAGAGAGAGAAGCGAGTAGATACCCTAGGTTAAGAGGGATTCTTCTATATATCTCAATAGTTAAAGATTTTTCACAATATGTAGTAAAACTATACTCCTCTGTCTCTTTAGCTTTTTTTGCAATCTCTAAAATATTTTGTGCTGAGTGTTTAAAAAAGAAGAGATTTGATTCTATTGTAAGAATTTTTTTCTGCATAGTTCTTGGAAGAGCAGTAAAAGCTTCAAGGTTTTTCACTCGTTTTTCAATGATTAGACGTTTTTTTGCATCTGTAATTCTGTCGCTGTTTTGTACAACTTCTAAGGCACTTTGATAAAGATCGTAAAGAAGTTTAGAGTTAAAAGAGTTGTAAGTGTCTCCTCCTACTCCATTTATATCTGCATATGTAAGGATATAAAGTAGATTAAGGTTTTTTAAATCTTCAATTTTTGACATAAATCTATAGAGTGTTTTTTCATTATGTATATTCTCTTTAAATGCCACATCACTCATAAGTATATGATTTTTGATTAAAATAACAGCACGGTTAATAGCACTCTCTTTAAAGTGTAACTCTTTAGCAAATGGAACTATAAGTTTAGCTCCAACTTCTGCATGATCTTGTCTACGACCCTTACCTGTGTCATGAAATAAAACGACAATTTTAATAAGAAGTTTCTCTTCAAAATTGAGTTCATCATAGAGTTTATGAATAAATGGCTCTTTTATATTTTCAAGTGCTCGAACAGACTCAATAGAGTGCAGATCTACAGGATAGTGGTGATATCCGTCAAATTGTGGAAGATGAAGTACTTTTCTAAAGTTTGAAAAAAGTTCATGTAAGATACCTGCATCATAGAAAAGTCTCAAGATTGAGTGAGTATGTTTTCTCTCTAAAATCTGTTTTAAAAGTGAGTGAGTCTTTTTATCAAGTGGATGTTTGATGTTGATGTAGGTAAATTGGCTTAAAACACCCGCATCAAATTTATAGGGCTTATCTTCTAAGGAGACTAAGAGTTCTAGGAGTCTGTTTATACTTTTTATCTTTTGATTGTAGGATATATATATGCGACCATTGAACTCATAAAGACCTTTTTGAAGTCTGTTCTCTCTTAGAATTTTAATCATATTTTTATCATATATGTAAGGACGAATCATTTTCTTTGTAAAAATTCTAGTAAAATTATCTATGCGCCATCCAGCAGCTAAAACACGAGAAGCAAGTTTCTTCTGATCGTTTATGCCCAACATAGCAGCAACATCAGGGATATACTCTAAACTTAATGTATCTACCTGCTTTTTGGTTATAAGATGAAGTGCACTTCTTACCCTATAAAGTAGTTCTATAGCTATACGATACTCTTTGTAGGACTCCTCTTTAAAAAGTGTTCCAGAGAGTTCTTTAAGTGAGTCAACTCCATAGATAGTATGTGCAATCCAGTAGAGAAGTTGAGTGTCACGAAGTCCTCCTACACTCTCTTTGATATTTGGTTGCATAGATAAAAGGTACTTTTTACGTCTTGCTTTTGCCTCTTGAACCTTAGCAAGAATAAAAGTTTTTTGGTCATAAAGTCGGATTCTGTTTAACTCTCTTTGAGTCGCTTGCCAAACAAAGTTTGAACCGATGATAAAACGAGACTCCATAAGGGAAGTTCGTATTGTTAAGTCCTCATTGGCTGCTCGAAAGAGATCTCCTGTCTCATGAACACGATGCCCAAGTTTCAGTCCAGAGTCCATAGCGAGATAAAAAAGTTTTTCTATAATGAGTGTAGTATTAAAACCCTCCACATCCTCATAAACTATAAGTAGGTCGATGTCACTATGCACACAGAGCTGTTCTCGACCATAACTTCCAAGTGCAACGATAGCGATAGGAATAGAGTTACGCATAGGAATATAATCCCCAAAGAGACGTCGCAACATGGTCTTATACATCAATGACATAATGCTATCGAGTTTTCGAGTATGTTTTACAAGAAAATCTTTTCCTTGCGAACTCTCAAAAAGATGAGGCAGGGACTCTTTATACTCTTTTATATGTGCCTTAAAAAGCTTCGATAGCTCAAAGTCTGAACCATTTTTTTCTATAACATTTTCTATCTCTAGTAGTAAATTCATATATATGCTTCTCTTAAAATATTTTAATTCATAATAGTATACTTATTTAAATCACGATATAATCTTACAAAATAAAATTTATTGGGGAAATTTAAATGACAATTACAAAAAGTGTAACATTTATAGCAAAAGAGGGAGATGAAGAGAAGATGAAAGAGCTACTCTCTGCTATGGTAGTTCCAAGTAAGGCAGAAAAAGGGTGTCTGTTTTATGAGATATTTCAATATGAAAATGATAGAAAAAGATTTATGGCAGTTGAAACTTGGGAAAATGAAGCAGCACTTGATGGTCATAAAGCATCAGCACACTATGCAGTTTACAAGTCATCATATGAACCATTTTGTGATGACAAATACTCTGATGAACTTGAAGTACTAGGATAAAGAATGAAAAATTTATGGAATGCTAAAAAAGCGGCAGCATGCAAGAGTGATTTAGATTTAAGAGTTTACACTTCAAACCTTTTAGGAAAAAGTGATGAGCTTGTACTTCATGGTGGAGGAAATACTTCTGTAAAAACTGTAGTTGATGGGGAAGAAGCACTCCTCGTTAAGGGAAGTGGTTGGGATTTAGTAAGCATAGAAGCAGAAGGTTTTGCTCCTGTGAAACTCTCTGCTCTTTTAGAGATGGCGAAACTACCTGAGTTAAGTGATAGCGATATGGTAAGTAGGCAAAAAGATGCTATGCTTGATAAGTCAGCACCAAACCCATCAGTAGAGGCGATTTTACATGCACTTATACCTTTTAAGTTTGTAGATCATACACATGCTGATGCTATTGTAACTATTTCAAATAGTGAAAATGGTATCAGTGACATCAAAAAAGTTTTTCCTAAATTTTTGATTGTTGATTATGTTATGCCTGGATTTCTTTTAGCAAAAAAGATTTATGAGATGACAAAAGATTTAGATTGGTCAACTGTTGAAGGGATTATCTTACATAATCATGGGATATTTACTTTTGATGATACGGCTCGTGACTCTTATGAGAAGATGATCGATGCAGTCTCTCAGGCAGAAGTCTTTTTAGCTCAAAATGCAGCACTTCAGATAGCACATAATTATGCACATAGTGAGTGTGATATTCAAAAAATAGTAAGAGTATTTTCTGCTGCTAAAGGCTATGATGTCTCTATAAATATCAACCAAACGCCACTTGCGAACTACTATGCTTCACAAGATAACCTCAAAGAGTTTGCTTCTCGTGGTGTTTTAACTCCTGAGCATATTATCCGCACAAAAAGAGTTCCTCTTGTGATGGAAGATACAAATTTAGAAGAGGGTGTTGCTAACTACATGAAAGAGTATGCTGCATACTTCAAAAAGTTTGCTAAAGATGAAGAGATGCTTAACAGAGCACCAAACTATATGGTCATTAAAAATCTAGCTGTTATTAGTTTTGGTAAAACTCCAAAAGAAGCAGCAATAGTCAATGACATAGTAGAGCATACAATGAAAGCAGTTTTAAGAGCTGATAAACTAGGTGGTTATAAAAGCATCAGTTTAGAAGATAGCTTTGCGATGGAGTACTGGGAACTAGAACAAGCTAAACTAAAGAAATAGTCTACACTCCAGGGGATGGGACTTCAGTCCCATTAAATAGGTGAGACTAAAGTCTCACTCCCAAACTTCGGGGCTGGAACTTAAGCCCTCAAGTTATGTCAGACCCTCTCTTAGGGGCTGGGACTTCAGTCCCATAAATAAACCATTAAAATACTACATAAAATGAGATACAGATGAATCAAAACAAATACCTACTAGCAATAGACGCAGGAACAGGAAGCATAAGAGCTGTTCTCTTTGACACAAAAGGGAATCAACTCTCCGTAAGTCAATCAGAGTGGACTCACTTAGAAGAGGAGGGTGTCCCTAACTCTATGAGTTTTGATTTTGATGCGAACTGGCGTTTGGTTTGTGAGTGCATACAAGAGGCTATCTCTTTGTCGGGTGTAGATGCAGAAGATATTTTGGCACTCTCAGCTACAAGTATGCGAGAGGGTATAGTTCTTTATGACTCAGAGGGAAAAGAGCTTTGGGCTGTGGCAAATGTTGATGCTAGAGCTGCTCAAGAGGTGAAGTTTTTAAAAGAGAACTTCGATGAAATAGAGGAGGAGTTTTACCAAAAGAGTGGACAGACTTTTGCTCTTGGTGCTTTGCCTCGAATCCTTTGGTTAAAAAACAATAGACCTGAACTTTATGAGAAAGTAGCAAATATCTCTATGATAGGAGACTGGATACTAGCTCGTCTGAGTGGAGTGATAGCGACTGACCCCAGTAATGGTGGAACTACAGGTATATTTTCACTCTTTAGACGCCAATGGGATAGTGAAATGGCTAGTAGAGTGGGTATCAAAGATGATATTTTTCCTCCTGTTTTAGAGGTTGGTACACTTATGGGAATGGTGACTCAAGAGGCTTCAAACGCTACTTCACTTTCAACTAAAACAAAAGTGGTGATGGGTGGTGGAGATGTGCAACTCGGTTCTGCTGGACTCGGTGTAGTTCAAGCTGGTCAAGTAGCTGTTTTAGGTGGCTCTTTTTGGCAACAAGTTGTAAATATAAGCTCTCAAACGCCACCTCCAAAAGATATGGCTATCCGTGTAAACCCTCATGTTATAGATGGACTCTCACAAGCTGAGGGGATTACATTTTTTAGTGGGCTTGTTATGCGATGGTTTCGTGATGCTTTTTGCGATATGGAAAAAGTTGAAGCTAAGGAGCAGGGTAGAGATGTCTATGAAGTTTTAGAGAGTAAGGCACAGAAAGTTCCAGTTGGCTCTTATGGCATTATGCCGATTTTTTCAGATAGCATGAAGTATGGAAAGTGGTACCATGCAGCCCCATCATTTCTCAATCTCAACATAGATAGTACTCTATGTAATCGTGCAAGTATGTTTAGGAGTTTAGAGGAAAATGCAGCGATAGTCTCTAGCATAAATCTTGAAAATATTAAAAAGTTTTCTGGTGTAGAGATAGAGGAAATAGTCTTTGCAGGTGGAGCTTCTAAAGGTGCTTTATGGTCTCAAATACTTGCAGATGTGACAGGGTATAGAGTGAAAATTCCAAAAGTAATAGAAGCTACTGCATTAGGAGCTGCTATGGCAGCTGGAGTTGGTGCTGGCGTTTATGAGAGTTTAGCCTCTGCTTCACACGAGTTAGTTACATGGGAGAAAACTTATGAACCAAATATGCAAAATAAGAAAATATATGATGAGTTAAAAGTGAAGTGGCAGAGAGCTTATGAGCTTCAGTTAAGCTTAGTTGATGAAAATATAACAACAAGTATGTGGAAAGCTCCTGGAGTTTTGATATAATTCGTTTTAGTAAAATAAGGTAATAATTAATGAACAATAGAATAACTTTTGATGAAGCAGTAGCTCTTTACGATATGGACTTTTTTGAGCTAGGTGATTTAGCTGATGCTAAACGCCAAGAACTTCATGGTAAAAAAACATACTTTAATATAAACCGTCATATAAATCCTACAAATGTCTGTGCAGATGTTTGTCTCTTTTGTGCTTACTCAGCGACAAGAAAGAATCCGAACCAATACACAATGACTCATGAAGAGATACTGAAAATAGTAGAAGAGATAGATAAAAACGGTGCTAAAGAGGTGCATATCGTCTCAGCTCATAACCCTAATGTTACACTTGATTGGTACTTAGGAATCTTTAAAAAGATTAAGACTCAGTATCCTCATCTTCATGTAAAAGCTCTGACTGCTGCTGAGGTTGATTTCCTCTCTCGTCATCACGGTATAAGCTATGATGAGGTTTTAGACCTGATGGTAGAAAATGGTGTTGACTCTATGCCTGGTGGTGGTGCTGAAATCTTCGATGAGAAAGTAAGAGATAAAATCTGTAAGGGAAAAGTAACTTCCGACCAGTGGTTTGAGATACACCGTAAATGGCATGAACGGGGTAAAAAGTCAAATGTTACTATGCTTTTTGGTCATATAGAGTCCCGTGAAAACCGTATAGACCATATGATGCGTATTCGTGACCTTCAAGATATCACGGGTGGGTTTAACTGTTTTATCCCTCTTGTTTATCAAGCTGAAAACAACTACCTAAAGATAAAAGAGCTAATCACAGCAAATGAGATACTCAAAACTATGGCAGTTGCACGTTTAGTTCTTGATAATGTAGCAAACTTAAAAGCATACTGGGTGACTTCAACTGTAAATCTTGCCTTAGTAGCTCAGGAGTTTGGTGCAAATGACCTTGATGGAACTATCCAAAAAGAGTCTATCAATGCAGCAGCAGGGGCTAAAAGTGCAAATGGTGTTGTGCTTGAAGAGTTTACAGGACTTATAAGAAATAGTGGTTTTATCCCAGTTGAGCGTGATAGTCTCTACAATGAAATAAAAGTACACTAACCCCACTATGAACATAACGGTTGTTATCCCTACATATAATCGTTATGATTTTTTAAAACGAGCCATTGTTTCCGTTATCTCTCAAACTTATAAGGTGAAAGAGATAGTAGTTGTGGATGATGGCTCTAGTGATAGTACTTCTCAAATTCTTCAAGATTTTCCTAATATAAAGTATATTTTTCAAAAAAACTCTGGTGTTTCAAGTGCTAGAAATTTAGGTATCAAAAATGCCTCTCATGAATGGATAGCCTTTTTAGACTCTGATGATGAGTGGTATGAGAGTAAACTAGAAGAGCAGGTTGTATTTCATAAGGCTCAGAGTGATGTTTTGATGAGCTATACAGATGAGGAGTGGATAAGAGATGGTGTAAGTGTAAAGATACCTAAGAAGTTCCGAAAAATAGGATTAAATCCCTTTAATGAAAATCTCTCTTTTTGTAACATAGCTCCATCATCGGCATTGATACATAAAACTCTATTTAAAAGTGTTGGAGTCTTTGATGAGAGCTTGGATGTGTGTGAAGATTATGATTTATGGCTGAGAATAGCACTTCATTATAAAATAGCCTTAGTCGATAAAAAACTTATAAAAAAATATGCAGGACATAAAGACCAACTCAGTTTTAAACACTGGGGAATGGATAGATTTAGAGTAATAACATTAGAAAAGTTACTTGAGAAGAGTAAAAATATAGAGAGTTCTAAACATCAACTGATTGAAAAAGAGCTTTTAAAAAAATATAGCTTACTCCTCAAAGGTGCTATAAAACATGACAAAATAGAAGATATAAAAATTTACGAGGAAAAAGTAGCTAAATTTAGATTAGTTTAATTTTTAACTGCTATAATTCTTTTCACATTCCGGATTAGCTCAGCGGTAGAGTAGGTGACTGTTAATCACTTGGTC
>CAZTNH010000030.1:0-12655 GCA_964615395.1 uncultured Sulfurimonas sp. | reverse complement strand
AGATAATCTTGTTTATTTAATAATTCCAACCATTTATTCATAAGAGAATTATATCAATATTTTATTAGTTGTTTTTATGTATAATTCCATTAATAAATTATTATAAGCGAGAATTCAATGGAAATTATAGAAACAACTGATGCTTTTAAAGCACTAATAGAAGATATTAAAACAACAACGGAAGGATATAGAGATCCTTTGGCGTTTGGTATAGCAAGAGTTGACTTAGGTCAATTAAATGTAGAGAAAACTCTTCAAGCTACATACCCACTTATTAACTGGGATGAAAATTTTGGAAGTGCTGCTATCTTTATTAGAGCCCTACAAGAGCAAGGTATAAAAGTTGACTTTACACAGAGTGAAGTTGTTTGCAACATTAATCTTGATTTTTTAAAAGCTTGTTTAGCTGCATTTACACCTTATTCAGATGAAGCTTTTGGTGATGCACATAAAAATATTCAAGTTATCTCATCACTATATACTCAAATCATCTCAAATGGTTCTTTTGAAGGTGAATTTAAACTGTGTTTTATCTTCGATGATGCACCATTAGAGAGTGTTGAGGCTTCTTACTTAAAACTTTATGCTATTTCACAAGCAAAAGTACCTCTTAGAGATATTAACTTAAATGGTGCTTTTGGTGCACTTCCAAATGTTGCTTGGTCTGCTGGTCAGCCGATAGAGCTTGATTACCTAAGAGAGTTTGAGATTGAACTTAAACTTGCAAATGAGTATCCACATATTGACTTTGTAGATAAATTTCCACGTTTCTTACAACACATCATTCCACAAGACAATACTCGTATTTTAGAAACTTCAAAAGTACGTTTTGGTGCACAACTTGCAGCTGGAACTACTGTTATGCCAGGTGCTTCATATATCAACTTTAATGCAGGAACAACTGGTTCTGTTATGGTTGAGGGACGTATCTCTTCTTCTGCTATCGTTGGTGATGGTTCAGATGTTGGTGGTGGTGCTTCTATCTTAGGTGTACTAAGTGGAACAGATGGTAACCCGATAAGTATTGGTAGAAATTGTCTTTTAGGTGCTAACTCTGTTTGTGGTATACCTTTAGGTGATGCATGTATCATCGATGCAGGGCTTTCTATATTAGAGGGTACAAAAATAGCTATCTACCCTGAAGAACTTAAAAAAATCATGGAAGTAAATACAAATGCAAATATGGAGGGTGAAATTTTCAAAGGAAAACAACTCTCTTTCTTTAGTGGACTTCACTTTAGACAAAACTCTCTTACAGGTGAGATTACAGCTTCTCGTTCTACACGAGAGATTAAACTAAACGCTGATTTACACTAAATTTCTCAACTCTTTTTTATCTTCTTCGCAGTATAATTAAATTATATGTGAAGGAGATATTATGAATATATCATCAAATGTAACATCAATTCAGAATAATCAATCATTTTTAAATACAACGGCTACAAGCATTAGTAATCAGAGTGGTGATTTAAGTAAAAATATGACTAATTTAATAGTAGCAGAAGATGTTAACTCTGTAAATGTAACTGCTCTTAAAACTCAAGATGAGATGCTAGGTTCACTTTTAGATATTAAAGCGTAGAGATACTCTTTAGTTTATAAAGCATGGAAGAGTTTTTATCATAATCTTTTAAATTACTACCAACTTCAAGTGTACTAAAGATAGGTTTTCCAATAACAAATCTACCCTCTACTCCATCTTTTAAAGTTTTTACACCCCATACATTTTGATACATAATAATTTGATTATTTTTAATGCCTACATAAAGTCCTATATGACCTTTTTTATATATAAGAGTTCTAAATGGTTTTGCATTTTCTTTTATAATTTCTCTTTTCTCAGTATTTTTCAAATCATCAACTAAAATAACATTTCCAAGTTTTGCTTGTTGTGATGAGTTTCGTGGCAACCATAAACCAAATGGAGCATAAAAATCCCGTAGAGTAGAAGAGCAATCTCGTTGTCCATAAATGCCACCCCAACCATAATTAGTTTTAGAAACTTCTTTTAGGATTTTATTTATGTTTTGAGAATTAAACTCTAATCTCTCTTTATGAGCTATATTTTTCTCTATCTTTGCTTTAAGAAATAATGGTTGATTATTTTTATATTTATTAACTGTTAAAATAGTATAACTATCATTATTCTCATCAATAAGTGCAAACATCATACCAATTCTTGATTTAAAAAGAAACTTATTATCTTTTGAAAAGATAGGAACACCCTCTTTAGTAATAAAAACTTGTTCTGCCTCTTGCCAAAGAGTAGTATATTTTTTTTCTATTTCAACTATACCAGAAGCTTTTACCCAACCATAAGCAAAACTTGACTCTACAAAAGCCCACTCTTTATCTTTTGAGTAGTGAGAAATAAGAAGTGGTTTATTAGCAGTAATAGTACTATTTTGAAGATAATCAAATGGAAAACCCTCCCCTGCTTTTGAAGGATCACGTAAAACAGGTTTTATAGTAGGCATTGCTCTAATATTTAAAGGTTTTATACTCAATGCTTTTATGTTAAGTGTTAAATATTTATCATAATTAGAATTATCCAATAGAGCATCAAAAAAAGAGGGTTTAAGGAGTTGAAGATTTTCTCCATAAGTTTTACCTACTCTGTAGGCTCTATCTGCCCACATTACATCATGTAAGGATAAACTACTTTTATCTATATTCCATATACGAAAATATTTTTTTTCATATTCGGCTTGAGAGAATGAACTTTTTTTTATATTTTGAGTATAATCTTTTACATCTTGAGATATAGTTTTTAGCTCTTCAATAGTTTGAGGAACTTGAATACTCTTAGGCTTCTTAATCTCTTTTTGTAAACTCACTAACTCTTTTGTTGTAGCACAAGAAGTCATTACTAATATAGACAACACAAAATATAAATATTTCAAATTTTTCCTTTCTAATCTACATCTCCAAATCGACTAACAACTCTACCAATAACTTCCATTTCACTAGCATCTAGCGTTTGAGTTGGGTAGACTGAGTTATCACTAATAATATCGACTTTACCATCCATTCTAGTTTGAACACGTTTAATAAAGAGACCAGCCTCAGTTCTTATAGTAAAAATTCCACTACGATTTAAATCTGTTTTACTTCTATTTATAAATACTATATCATTATAACTAAAAGTAGGTTCCATAGAATCTCCAGAAACATTAATAGCTTCAATATTTTGTAACTCTCTCTCTCCACCTAACATAAAAAGAAATTGTTCTGGAATTTCCAACTCTTCTATCTCTTCAGACTCTGTCACTGCTCCACCACCAGCACTTGCATTAACATCATTAAAATATTTTACCATGTAAAATTTATTTGTCGCTTCGACTAAACTCTCAGGAGATTGACCATAAAGTAACCAGTTAATACTAATAGTCTTTTTAGCACAAAAATCTAATAACTCTGTAAAAGGAATTTTATCACGTTTTTTCATAGTGGCAAAATTCATCTGACTAATGCCTAAAACATCAGCTACATCTTTATCAAACACTTTTTTAGGTGTATACTCACCTGAGACTATACTTTTTATCTCTTCGACTATATATGAAAAACTATTCATATTATCTCCCTTTTTTTAATTATGACATATTATAATAAAAAAAAGAGTGAATGTCAAAAAATCCATTGCATTTTGCAATATTTTTTAATTTATATTGCAAAATGCTGTATTATTTAAAAGTTTTCAAGATAAAGGGGAATAAAATGACTTTAATAATTAAAAATGTAGAGAGTCTATTTGAAAAATTAGAATCAAAGTTAGAGACTTGGGCAAAAAAACTATTTTAAGTTTTTTTCTTGCTCCTCTTGATGTTTAAAATCAAGTTCCCTTTTTGCTGATTTTGTTTTGTGATAACCACCAAAAATAAAAATCATAAATAGAACAAAAAGAATTGTCATTATAATATCTACATAAGAATTCATTACTTAACCTCTCTTAAAAGTGTCATATGTTTGACGAATAGCATCATAGAGTACAATTCCTGTACTGATTGCAAGATTTAAACTTCTTCCCTCTGCTGTCATAGGAATAGTTATATTTCTATCCTTATATTTATTGAGTATATCTTCGGGTATTCCAGCAGTTTCACTTCCAAAAAAGATAAAATCACCATCTTTAAAGTCTGTTTGAAAGTATGGTCGATTAGTTTTTGTAGTTGCAAAGTGTGCATTAACAGTGATTTCATTTTCAGCAAAAAATTCATCAATACTCTCCCATACATGTAAATCAAGCTTATCCCAATAATCAAGACCAGCACGACGAACAGCTTTTTCATCTATATCAAAACCTATAGGTTTAATTAGATGAAGAGAAGCACCAGCATTGACACATAAACGCCCAATCGCACCCGTATTATTAGGAATTTGTGGATTTACTAAAACTATATTAAAACTCATACTTATGCTCCTTAAAAAATAACTGTTTTATTTTTATATACAAAGATTCTATCTTCAAGAGCTAATTTCAAAGCACGAGAGAGTACAACTTTTTCTACATCACGACCTGAACGTTGCATATCTTTCCAACTATACGCATGGTTTACATGAATAACCTCTTGAGCTATGATTGGACCCTCATCAAGATTGTTATTCACGAAGTGTGCCGTAGCACCAATAATTTTAACACCACGTTCATAGGCTTGTTTATAAGGATTAGCACCTATAAATGCAGGTAAAAAAGAGTGATGAATATTAAGAATTTTATCTTTAAATGTTTCTACAAACGCTGGAGTTAAGATTCGCATATATTTAGCAAGTACGATATACTCAACATCTTCATAACTTTTAATAGACTCAATGATTTTCGCTTCATGCTCCTCTCTTTCTAAACCCTCATGAGAAACCGTAACATACTCGATGTCAAATTTTTTAACTAAAGATTCTAGTTTATCGTAGTTAGAGATCACTGCTAAAATATTAGCATCTAACTCCCCTGCTTCATGACGAATAAGAATATCACCTAAGGCATGTAACTCTTTTGTAGCCATAATAATAATATTTTTCTTTTGTGGCTCTATCACTTTAACACTAGAGTTTTCAGGTAAAACAGCATTAATTGCATCTGTTAAATCTTTTTTATTAACAGCACCCTCAACAACACTTCTCATAAAAAACTTATTACTCTCTTTATCAACAAATTCACTATTTGAAAGAATATTTAAATCATATTTATAAAAAATACTCGATACCTTATGAACAAGACCTTTTTCATCATTTGCATCAATTAAAACTCTATAATGATTCACTATAAACTTCCTTTTTTTAATTTTTCTACTCTATCATCTATTGTAGCGAGTGTGTACTCTAAAAAATTAAGTGTCATATCTACCTTAGCTTCAATATTTACATTATTTGGTGCTTGAAAACCTTCAAAAAGAACTAAAAGTCTCTCTTTGATAGAGTTTAAATAGATAAGTTCACTCTCTGTTGAAGTTGCAGGAACTTCTATTTTTATCTCTTCTTTTATCTCTTCAACTGTAACATTTACCTCTTTTGGAGATTTTACTTTCTCTCTTGAGCGTGAAAGTTCAGCTTCAATTTGGGGATTATCTTCCATCTCAGCTAGTGTTGAGAGTATTACATCTTTTAATTCCATGCTTTTAATAACCACCTTTCAAACTCATTAAACTCTACTTCTGTCTCCATCTTTAAAAAATAATCTTTCATCTCTTGATTTACTTTTAAAAACTTTTTACGTATCCCTGATAATCTTCTAATAGCAATTTTAGCATCACTATTATGAGGATCTTTTTTTAAGACTTCTTTGTAAATATCTAGTGCCTCTTCTTTAAGACCTTGAAGTTCGTAGATATTTGCTAAAGTGAGAGTTTTCATATTTATATTAAAACCTATCTCTCGATATAGTTTGCGATTATTGAACCGATTTCACTTGTTGAACATACTTCTTTAGCATCATACTGAGCTAAATCACCTGTTCTATAACCTTCGCTAAGAGTTTTTTTGATTGCATTATCTATTTTGTCAGCTGCTTCATTTTCACCAAGTGCAAATCTTAACATCATTGATGCAGAAGCAATTGTCGCGATAGGGTTTGCTATACCTTGACCTGCAATATCAGGAGCAGAACCGTGAATCGGTTCATAAACGCCAATCTTATCACCAACACTTGCTGATGGTAAAAGACCTATAGAACCACAAAGCATAGATGCCTCATCTGAAAGAATATCACCAAAAATATTTCCAGTTAACATTACATCAAACTGTTTTGGATTAAGTACGAGTTGCATTGCAGCATTATCAACATACATATGTGTTAATTCTACTTCAGGATACTCAGCACTTACTTCAGTTACAACATCTCTCCAAAGTTGAGAAACATCAAGAACATTTGCCTTATCAATAGAACAGACTCTCTTATCTCTTTTCATCGCTATTTTAAATGCATGGTGTGCTATGCGAACTATCTCACTACGAGTGTAAACCATAGTATTCCAGCCTTTATCTTCTGTACGACCCTTAGGTTCACCAAAATAGATACCACCAATAAGCTCACGTACAACCATAATATCAACACCCTTGATAATTTCAGGTTTTAATGAAGAGGCATTAATCAACTCATCATATACAACAGCAGGACGTAAGTTAGCATAAACGCCAAGCTCTTTTCTAAAACGAAGAAGTCCACTCTCAGGGCGTTTCTCACGAGGAAGAGCATCCCATGCTGGTCCACCGATAGCTCCAAAAAGTACAGCATCTGACTGAAGAGATTTTGTGATAGTCTCTTGTGGAAGAGGATCACCTGTTACATCATAAGCGATACCACCCATAAGTGCTTCATCATAAGAGAAGTGAAAACCACAACAAGATGATACAGCATCTAAAACTTTTACAGCCTCATCAATAATCTCTGGACCAATTCCATCACCCTTAATAAGTGTTATTTTGTAGTTTTTCATCTATTTCTTTCCTTCATTAATCTCATTTTGTGCAAAGTTCATTAAACCACCCGCATCAATTAACTCTTGCATAAATGCAGGAATCGGAGTAAAGTTATATGTTTTACTCTTAGTATTATTTGTAATTGTTCCAGCATTCATATCTACTGTAATCTCATCACCTTCATTTATCTCTGCACTCTGTGGAAGTTCAAAGATAGGGAGACCCATATTAAATGCATTTCTATAAAAAATTCTAGCAAATGTTGGAGCGATAATTGCAGCTACACCAGCTGCTTTAAGTGCTATTGGTGCATGTTCACGAGAACTACCACAACCAAAATTTTCACCAGCAACTATCACATCACCAACACTCATTTTTCCTACAAACTCAGGGTCTGCATCTTCCATTACATGTTTTGCTAGTTCCTCAGGAACTGATGTATTTAAGTATCTTGCGGCGATTATTAAGTCAGTATCAATATCTTTACCAAATGTCCAAACTTTACCGTTAATATCTGCTTTTTGCATTATAAAATCCTAATATATTTTATTAAATAATTTCGTGATTATATCCAAAATATTATTTGAGTTTTATGAAATAGTTTTTAGAAGAAGAAAAGAAGCTTGATATTAAAAAGTATCAAGCCTATTTTAAGTATGACTAGCGTTTGAGATTATTTACTGTTTGTAGCATTTCATCACTTGTCGTAATTACTTTAGAGTTAGAATCATAAGCACGTTGTCCTGTAATAAGGTCTGTTAGTTCTACTACAAGTTCAACATTACTAAGCTCAACAAATCCCTGTCTAAGTGTTCCTAAACCATCAAGTCCAGGAGTTCCCTCAACAGGTTGCCCTGAACTATCTGTTTCTATGTAAAGATTATCTCCTAAGGAGTGTAATCCTGATGGATTAATAAAGTTAGTTGTAGTGATCTGTCCAACTTGAGTAGCCTGCGTCTGACCAGGTTGAATAACAGTAACTGTACCATCAGTTCCTATACTAATATTTGTAGCATCAGCTGGAATAACAACTTCAGGGACTAGTTTATAACCATCACTATTTACCATAGTACCATTTTCATCTATCTTAAAAGCACCATCTCTTGAGTAAACCTCTGTACCATCAGGAAGCTCAAGTTTAAAGAAACCATTTCCCGTAATTGCTACATCTAGTTGATTGTCAGTCTGTTTTAATGAACCCTCTGCAAATATTTTATTAACAGCAGTTGGACGAACACCAAGCCCTACCTCTATCCCAGTTGGACTCTTTGTAACATCTGAAGTTGAAGTACCTGCATACTCCATAACTTGATACATTAAGTCTGAAAACTCAGCACGACTCTTTTTAAATCCAATAGTATTAACATTGGCAATATTATTGGCAGTAGTATCGATCTGAGTCTGCATTCCGAGCATTCCCGTCGAAGCAGTATATAGTGATTGCATCATAATTTTATTCTCTCTTTAATTAAGCTTTTCTAGCAATTTTTTCTATTGCATCTTTGTTCATGTCATCCATCTGTGTTGTCATAGCTTTTTCATACATACCGACTAAACGATTAGTCTCTATCATATCTGTCATCATCTTAACGGCGTTTACATTACTCTTTTCTACATAACCTTGACTTACTGCCCCACTCTCTTCAACAGCAGTAATATCTTTTATATCATCAAAAGCATAGAGATTATCACCCTCTTTTGTAAGTTGACTTAAATCTTTAGGTTGTGCAATAAAAAGTTTTTTACCAGCTGTTAAATTCACTGAGTTAGGAATATTTGTAGATATTTGACCATTTTTATCTACAGCTACTACACTATCTGTACTAGCAAAGCTTATATTCTCTTTCGATTTAAAATAATCCTCTGATAAAACTTCATAACCCTGTTTAGTTACAAGCATTCCCTCGTCATTTTTTGTAAAACTTCCATCACGAGTTAATTTTATACCCTGAGGTGTTTTAACTGCAAAAAAGAGACCCTCACGAGTTAATGCAAAGTCTAAAGGATTATCCGTTTTCTGAAGCCTACCTACACTTTGGTCAGTATAAGAGTCAACCATTTGAGGAGTTCTTGTCATAGTTCTATTGATAAAAGCTGCACCCTCTTTAGTGTTGTTAGCATTATCAAGCTCATCTCTTTTCTCTTGATAAATACGCATATAATCACCAACGATAAGGTTATCTTCTTTAAAACCTGTAGTGTTAACATTTGCTAAATTATTTGAAATAGTATCGAGTCTATTAAACTGTGTCACCATTCCTGCTGCTGAAGCATAGTAGCCTGTCTGCATAAATAATCCTTATTAAATCTAAATATTATTAGATGAATAGCAAAGAGTGTTCCATAATTATTTTCGATAAGAGTTCAGAATATTTTAATTATTTTTGGGTATAATCCACCTTTTAAAAACCTTAACTCATGGAGCAACCTCCCATATGACAGCTAAAGAACTCAACAAAGCTATAGAAACATTTTTTGAAGATCACAAAGGTAAAGAGTGCCTTACTTATGAATCTCTTGTAGAACTGTTTGAAAAACAGCCTACAGCCGCTCAGGCAAAAAATGTTTTAAAACTTTTAACGAAAAATAAAAGATGTATATACACTTCAAGTGAACATGCAAAAAGATTAAATGATACAGAAGCAGCAGCCCGTCGCGCAGCACAAAGAAGAATGCTAGAAGAGAATGAATCAGATTCATTCGACATTCTTAAAGAGCATGAACTTCTTGAGTGGTCACGCTCAGACTCTCCTGTTCGTATGTATCTTCGTGAAATGGGTCAAATTCCTCTTCTTACAAAAGAAGAAGAGATTGAAATATCTAAAAAGATAGAGGGTGGAGAGAGTATTATTATTGATGCTATCTGTTCTGTACCTTACCTTATAGAGTTTATATTAGACTATAAAGAACCACTTATCAACCGTGAACGTCGTGTTAAAGAACTTTTTAAATCTTTTGAAGATGAAAAAGAGGATAGCGATGATGATGCTTCTGATGATGCAAAAGCAGAAAAAGCCGATAAAACATTAACAGCTAAAGATAAAACTCGTGTTGAAAAAGTCTCTACAAGCTTTAAAGCTCTTGAAAAAGCTAAAAAAGAGTGGATAAAACTAAGCGAAAAAATGCCAGAGGGTTCATCTGATGAACTTACAGAAGAGATCGTATTTTATTATCTCGGTGTTACTTTTAAAAAGGGTGTACTTAAAGAGAAACTTCTTGATTTAGGTCCAACTTCTAAACTTATTAATGAACTTGTAAAAGCTATGGAGACTGCACTTAAAAGTGATGAGGGTTATGACAAAGAGCTTAAACGCCTAGAGTATAAACTTCCACTTTTCAATGATACCCTCAAAGCAAATCACAATGTTTTAGTAGCAAAAATTCAAGAGTTAAACAAAGAAGATATTGCAAATATGGTTCCAGAGGCTACAATGGTTTCTACATATATGGAGATCAAAAAACTTGTTCAGACTAAAGAAGCAAGTAAAAACTCTTTCGATATGGAACCAGAAAAACTTTTTGAAATTTTAGAACAGATTAAACGTGGTAAAAATATCTCCGAAATCTCTAAAACAAAAATGGCAAAATCAAACCTTAGACTTGTTGTATCTATTGCTAAACGCTACACAAACCGTGGTCTTCCTTTCCTTGATCTTATTCAAGAGGGTAACATCGGTCTTATGAAAGCTGTTGATAAATTTGAGTACCAAAAAGGTTATAAGTTCTCTACTTATGCTACATGGTGGATTCGTCAAGCGATTTCTCGTGCTATTGCCGATCAAGCTCGTACTATTCGTATCCCTATTCATATGATAGAGACTATTAACCGTATCAACAAAATCATGCGTAAACACCTTCAAGAGAATGGTAAAGAGCCAGATGTTGACACTATCGCTGAAGAGGTTGGTCTCTCAGTTGAAAAAGTTAAAAATGTTATCAAGATTACTAAAGAGCCAATATCTCTTGAAGCTCCTATTGGTAGTGAAGATGATGGGCGTTTTGGTGACTTTATCGAAGATAAAACATCAGTTTCACCAGCAGATGCAATTCTTAAAGATGACCTTCGTGGTCAGATTGAAACTGTTCTTGACCAGTTAAATGAGCGTGAAAAAGCAGTTATCAAACTTCGTTTTGGAATTATGGATGATGAGAGTGATAGAACTCTTGAAGAGATTGGTAAAGAGTTAAGTGTAACTCGGGAACGTGTTCGCCAGATCGAATCAAGTGCTATTAAGAAACTTAAACACCCTAAAGTTGGTCGTCGTCTTAAAAACTATATAGAAGAGTAGGTAGAAGTATGACCTTTGAGCAGCAGTGGATTGAGTATGACTACAATCCTTTTATTCTTTTTAGTGCAAATGGAAAAATCATCTCTGTAAACGCTGAAGCTCAGTTTCTTTTAGGTTCAACTACAGCCTCTTCTCTCTTTGAACTTGCAAAATCTTATGCAAGTATAAGTTTTGGATTTAAAACAACTTTTATAGAGTTAGAGTATGGTCGTTATAAGTTTTTTGGTGTAACAGTAGGTTATGAAGATGAGGAGAAGATAGGACTTAAACTCTATCAAACACCATCTTTTAAACTCAACACTAAAAAACCAGAGGGTGAGCTTACAAATATTTTCACTATTACAGATCTCTGTATCTCTACAAACTCTATAACTTCTTCTATAAAATATACCAAAGATTATGACCCTACTATTCCAGACATCATTGTAGACTCTAGTAAACTTATAAAACTACTAAACAAAATGTATGATTGTGTTCAAGATAATGAAGAGATTAATACAAAAGTGTTTTATAGAATTGGAGAGCATATTAAGTTTGATGAAAATAAATACAGTATCTTCTCAATCGCCATCACAGCGAAGAACATAAACAGAGAAAAGAGTTATAAACTTAAAGCTATGAGTGAAAAATACAATTTTTATGTAGAGATAGGTAGTGGTATGACTATAAACATCCCTATGATAACGAACTAAGTCGCTATCTCTTTAGAGACTAAAGAACCCACTATAATTCCTATAAGTAAAGAGGGAAGATAAAACTTTAAATCCAAAACTTCATTATTTTTCAGAGCGATAAAACCTAAAACTAAAAAGAGATAAGGCACAAGTCTAAAGAGTGAAATACTTCCTTTTGCACCATGCTTTATACTAGAGAGACTAAAAGTTTTTATCTTTGCCCTCTCCTCTTTTACTATAGCTTTTAAATCCAACTCTTCAACTGCTGTTTCATTGATAGGAACGTCATCATAAAGCTCATGGGGATCTTCTATCTCATCAAGTAAATCACGTTTATCTTCATAATTTTCTGCTGAGACTTGATTTACTACCATCCCTTTATAAGCGAGAGATGAACCTACTATAATAAACAATGAACTTGCAAACGCTACTTGAATGTTTGTAAAAGCAGTAGCAGAATAAAAGTAACTACCAAGAACTAAACTCTCAGCAACTACTATGGGTTTAATAATTTTTATCACCATAATCCTCGTCATCTTCATCATCATCTAACTGCTTTTTAATAGCATATCTAGGCTCTTTAGCTAACTCTTCAAAAGCTTTATACTGTTTTGAGTAAGCCTTATAAACATTTAAAATAGCAGCAGCTATACCAATAGAAACTCCTATCCAAAAAGTCCAAGCTACACCACTAAGACTTTTTATCAACCAACCAATTCCTACACCCATAAGAACCGCTACAACCATAGAGATTCCAAGAGAGAGACTATCTGCTGCTTC
>CAZTNH010000029.1:0-12732 GCA_964615395.1 uncultured Sulfurimonas sp. | reverse complement strand
AGGGGATGGGACTTCAAACTCAGTGATTTATGAGACTTAAGTCTCATCCCCAAGAGACGAATAAAAACAACATAGGAGAAAAGAGATGGGAAAATTAACATTAGTATCAACAGGAGCAGGAGGTAGTCGATACCTTACAAATGAGGCGATAAATGCCATTGAAGAGGCAGACTTAATTGTCGCATACACAAAGTATGCAAAAGATCTGCCTGAGCTGGTAGAGGGTAAAGAGGTCTTTACAACACCTATGACAAAAGAGATTGAGAGAGTACAACATGCCATAGATGAGGCGAAAAAAGGTCGCACAGTTGCTCTTCTCTCAAATGGTGATGCAAATGTTTATGCGATGGGAAGTCTTGTTGTGGAGCTTTTAGATACTCTTGATTTATGGGAGACTATTGAGTACTCGGCACTACCGGGGATTAGTTCTGTTTTAGCACTGGCAAGTGAAGTGGGAGCACCCCTTTCACAAGACTTCTGTCTTATCTCACTCTCAGATAGACTTACAGATGCCCAGCTGATACAAAAGCGCATCCGTTTTGCACTAGAAGCTGACTTTGTTATCTCTATCTACAACCCAAAAAGTAAGAGTCGCTTAGACCCATACCAAGGGATGCTAGACCAACTCAAAGCCTTAGGCGAAGAGCGAATAGTAGTTATAGCCCGTGATTTAGGTCGTGAAAATCAGGTGATAAAAATTGTAAAATCTTTACAACTTGTAGAAGCAGGAGTAACAAACACAGATGTAAATATGTCAACAACCCTACTCATAGGAAACTCAACAACAAAACTCACAAAAGATGGAAGAGTCCTTACACCTAGAGGGTATCTTAACAAGTATGACTTATCTGGAGCAGAGAAGGGTGAGTGGACGAAGGTGAATTAAGACCTTCGTGCATAGTTAATAAAAAGAGTCATATATCGTTTGACTTTTTCCACTTTTGATGGGGTGATTTTTTCATCTTTTAGGTACATGTTCTCGTATGTATAAAAATCTCCCCCTCCTAAAACTTCAGTATCCATCCCAATTTTTGGACGCATTAAAATCTCTGTAGTTTTAACTTCTCCACGAGGGTTTATCGGTTTGATAGTGAGTTGTTCATCACCTAGACAGAGCGCTTTTTTACTCACAGCACTTGCTGCACTAAAAGAGGTGACTCCTGCTATGACTTCACAGTTTTCATAAACGCCAGACTCTTTTGCCTTGATAAAATCAAGAAGATAGTAGATACTAGAGTAGATTCCTGCATCGCCTAGCGTCACAAAACATACTTTTTCATATTTGTTGAGTGTTTTTAAAACTGTATCTGCTTCATTTTCCCAATCTTTAGGGTTAAATCGCATAGGAGAGTAAACGGGGATAAGCTTTTTTTCTATGCCTAAAAGTGCTAAAGCTTCACTCACGATAGTATGTGTGATAGACTTTGTAAAAGTCCCATCCTCACTCTTTGTCGGAACACAGATGGCATCACACTCCTTAAAAGCATTGAGTGCTTTGAGTGTGAGTAGCTCGACATCACCTGGCCCTAGCGAGACCATATATAATTTTTTATCCATTTCTACCCTAAAACAATTTTAAATTTTCTATATATCTAAATTGTTGCAATTATAACGCTAAAATACTTCTATGAAACTATCACATTTAAAGCAAGTTCTAAACTACCTCAAAACTTTTAAGAAAATCTCTGCCATTCATCGTGTAAGCGACAGCATACTCAAAGTGGCATTTGACAAACGAGACGATATTTACTTCAATATGACTCGCTCAAACTCTAGCATCTTCAAGTGCGAAGAGTACCCACGCTCAAAGGTCTATAATGCTCCCTTTGATGTCATCATCGCGAAGCGTTTTAACCGTTCAAACATCTTAGATATAGAGCTACTCAATGGTGATAAAATCCTTCGTATCAAGACATCTATAGCCTCAGCATACAAAGAGGAGATAACATATCTACAGATAGAGTTTACGGGAAAATATACAAATGTAATCATCTTAGATGAGAAAAATATAGTCTTAGAGGCACTTCGCCATGTTGATTTGTTCTCCTCTTTTCGTGAGGTTAGAGTGGGTCAAACGCTACTCGATGTTCCAAATGCTCCCTTTGTTGCCAAAGAGTACCCCATAGAGGATGTGGAGGAGTTTTTATATGGCGTTTATGAAAAAGAGCAGAACTCTCAACTCTCAAACCTCAAAAAGCAGAAAGTAGCCTCACTTAACAAAAAGATAAAAAAACTTCAAAAACTCTACGATAAGCTTGATTCGCAGGAGTCTCTTGAAGAGGAGGCTCAGAAGTTTGAACACTATGGTAACCTAGTTCTCTCAAATGTTCACAACATCAAACCCTATGCGACGACACTCTTTTTGGATGACTATGATGGCAAGAAAATAGAAGTGAAGATAGATAGAGCCTATCCTACGGCATTTCGTATAAGTGATATGTTCTTCTCCAAGAGTAAAAAAGCGAAACAAAAAGCGAAAAATCTCTACATAGAGGAGGAGTCTCTTCGCTCGAAGATAGAGCATCTGAAACTCTTCATCCATACGGTAAATTCAGCCAAAGATGTAGCGAAAATAGAGTTACTTTTCCCTAAACGCCAGCAGAGCAAAAAGCTCAAAGTTGATGACTCTATAGAGATTTTTTGGATAGAGGGCTATAAGGTGCAACTCGGGAAAAATGAGAAAGGAAATGTCGCAGTTTTGAAAAATGCTAGAGCCAAAGATATATGGTTACATCTCAAAGAGCAACCCTCATGTCATGTTATCATCACCACAGACAAGCAGAGTCTCCCCGAACGCATCATAAAAAGTGCCGCGAGACTCTGTGTAGATTTTACTACGACTTCACAAGATAAGTATTTGGTCGATTATACTCCTCGTAGAGAGGTTACCATACAGAGTGGTGCAAATGTTCTTTACAACAAATATAAAACGATAGAGATAGATACTAGGAGTTAGTTATGGCATCAGTAAGCGCTGTTGGAAATGCAATCTTTACAAACCAGATGACCCCTGCTGTTGCAACAAATCAAAATGCACATCAAAATCGTGTAGAGTTTCAAAACATGATAGCCCAAGCCAATACAAACGAAAAAGATGAAAAAGTCTTAGAAGTTCGCCCTGCTGAAGAGAACCAAGGGGTAAACGAAGATAAAGACCATACTCGTGATGAAGCAGATAGAGAGACAGAGAGAAGTGAAAAACCTGAAGATGATGAGGAAGAAGATGAAGAGTTTCCTCTTTATAAGCTTGATATAAAGGTTTGAAAAACTTATTAGTTTTTTTAATGTCTCATCAGTAAAATAATAGTATAAAATTAATGACAAGAGATTAAAAAGGCTCATAATAGTGAGAGATACTAGAAAATTTTGAAGATATAGATTATGAGATAAGTTCATAGTTAAAGCCATTTAAAATATACATTTTAGTTTTAGAGTGCTTATGTTAAAGTACACTTTATGTTAGAAGCACTTAGAGATAGACAAATAAAATCAAGTTTTAGTACCTCTCAATTCTTAAACAACTTATGTATAAAGTTCTTGAAGCAAAATTACCATATCAAGTTAAAATAGACTCGCTTTTTCGTGAGTTAAAGATAAGTGAACCTACTCTTTATACCTATTTGGAGATTCTAAACAAAATAGGGATATTTACAGCCATAGAGGATAGTTTTTTAGCAATAGATATTGATTTTACATCAAATGATAGAAAAATACCTCTTTGGTTGTTTGGGTTTCTCTACTAAAGTATGTATTGTATTACATACTATTAAATGATATAATTGTTTTATAAAACATAAAGGTCTTGATATGCTTGAGGAATTATTTATTAAAAGTGAGAAGTTTGTAAAACTCAATAATTTAGATTACCAACGTTATTTTATTAAAATGCATACTTTTGAAAATCAAATGTCAATTATATTAGGTCCAAGAGGAGTTGGAAAAACTACTACCATCGCCCAATATATGGATATGCACTATAAAGAGGGTGAATCTCTCTATGTAAGCTTTGATGATATTACAAACACATCTAAATATACTATGATTGAAATAGCAGATGAATTTTCACTCAATAACGGTAAAGTATTATGTTTTGATGAGATACATAAGTATGAAAGTTGGTCTGCAGAACTCAAAGTAATATATGACACTCATCCCAACCTTAAAGTAATTGCAACAGGAAGTTCAGCATTAGAAATCAACAAAGGAACTCATGACCTAAGCAGAAGAGCCCTTGTTTATAATATGTATGGAATGAGTTTTAGAGAATTTTTAGAACTTCATTATGGATATACATTTGATACCTACTCAATAGAAGAAATTCTTACTAATCATAAAAAATTTGCAGTAGAAATAACAGATAAGATCACAACGAAAGATAAAAAAGTCATACCTCTTTTTAAAGAGTATTTGAAGTACGGTTATTATCCATACTTTTTAAGTCTAAAAAATGAAACTCTATTTTTTCAAACACTTCAGCAAAATATCAATGTTTCTATAGAGAGTGACCTATTAAATATTTACCCAAATTTAAATGGAACTACTATTAAAAAAATAAAGCTACTTTTAGCAGTCATAATGAAAAGTGTGCCATTTACTCCCAAGATGTCTGAGATTAAAAAAGCGATAGAAGTTTCAGATGATAGAACGCTCAAAGAGTATTTGTCAAAACTTGATGATGCTGGTTTGATTAAGCTTTTGATGAAGTCATCATTAAATATGAAGATGTTTGATAAACCAGAAAAAATATACTTAGCAAATACAAACCTAATGCAACTTACAAAGGCAGATATCGGTAATGTTAGAGAAACATTCTTTATGAATCAAGTAGATAACTACTACCATTCAATCGGTTCTATCTATGACATAGGTATTTATGCTGCCCAAAAAGGTGATTTTTATACAGAAGAAAAATACACATTTGAGATAGGTGGCAAAGATAAAGGATTTAAACAAATCAAAGATATAGAAAACTCCTATGTAGTAGCTGATGATATTGAAGTGGGTTATGGTAATAAAATACCTCTTTGGCTATTTGGTTTTCTCTATTGAATTAATTCCTTATTGACAATATATGAGATATAATATCTTCATAATAAATAAGAGGATATTTTATGAGTATGTTTGGTGAACATAGTGAGCGAATTACAACTGGTTTAGCACTTTTAGCAGGTGTTTTTATCATCGGTTTTATAGATAACTTTTTTGTGATGTGGTTAGTTTTTGGGGCTATTTACATCTTGGCGTTTAAAGAAGCGATAAAGCTTTTTCAAGTAGAAAATGATGGACTTTTACCTTTTGCTATTGGCGTTTGGCTTGTAGCTGGGGTCTATCCTTATGGTGATGACCTCTTTGTTTTAGCTGGTGTGGTTTATGCGAGTATGGTGGCGTTTAACAAAGATGTAGCATGGAAAGACTTCTTCCCTTTTATCTATCCAACTGCTGGAATGCTCTTTATGTTTACGATGTATCAAGAGTATGGCGTTTACGCTCTTTTATGGTTACTTGTAGTCGTAGCTCTTACTGATGTTGGTGCCTATGCTGTTGGTAAAAGCATAGGAAAGACTAAGTTTTGTGAGACAAGTCCTAACAAAACTATGGAGGGTGTTGTCGGTGGTGTAGCCGTCGCTACTATCGGTGGTGCATTTGTAGGTCTAGGTATAGTTGACTTTGGTGTGGGCTTTTTCGTAAGCTTTGCAGTAGCCGTTAGCTCTATCTTTGGAGACCTCTTTGAATCAAGTCTTAAACGCTCATCTGGTGTCAAAGATAGTGGAGATCTACTTCCTGGTCATGGTGGTGTACTAGACCGAATAGATGGCTACCTCTTTGGTGGCATCGTTATGCTAGTTCTTCTTCGTGGGCTTGTTTAGTTAGTTGTTGATGCAAAATTTAGTTATGCAAGATACTCTTATCACTTCAAAAATTTATACTATTAGGGGGAAGCAGGTTATGCTAGATAGAGATTTAGCTGATTTGTATGGAGTGAGTACTAAAGTTTTTAATCAAGCTGTTAAAAGAAATATTCAAAGATTTCCTGATGATTTTAGATTTCAACTCTCTGAAGATGAATTTATAAATTGGAGGTCACAATTTGTGACCTCCAATTCTGATAAGATGGGTTTACGAAGAGCTCCTTATGCCTTTACTGAACAAGGTGTCTCTATGTTAAGTTCAGTCCTTAAAAGTGATATAGCTATTGAAATGAGTATAACGATAATTAGACTTTTTGTGCAGATGAGACACTCTATAAACTCTAACTCTTTAGTAACAAAAAGATTAGAACTTTTAGAGATGAAACAAGAAGAGACTTCAAAAGATGTTTCAAAAATTTTAAATGCTATGGAAGAGAAGAGTCTCTCTCCTAAAGAGGGGATTTTTTATGATGGTGAAGTTTTTGATGCTTATCTCTTTATAGCAAAGCTTATAAAAAGTGCTCAAAAATCTATAGTACTTTTTGATAACTATGTAGATGAGACAACTCTAGCTCTCTTTAGCAAAAATCAGAAAGTAAAAGTAAAGATATATACTCAAACTATAAGCAAAACATTAAAAGTAGATATAGAAAAATACAACTCTCAGTATCTACCACTTGAAGTATATACATTTAAAAAATCTCATGATAGATTTATTATTTTGGATGAGAATGAAGTTTATCATATAGGGGCAAGTTTGAAAGATTTAGGAAAAAAATGGTTTGCATTTTCAAAGATGGACATAAACTCTCTATCGATTTTAGATAAGGTACAAAAATAATATGGTTTTACTAGGTTCAACAGGCTCTATCGGTGTAAATACTCTTATCGTTGCTAAGAAGTTTGGCATAGAGGTTGAGGCACTTGTTTGTGGCTCAAACATCAAACTCTTAAACGAGCAGATAGCTCAGCATAATCCTCAGGTCGTTGTTATCGCAAATGAGTGTGATATAAAAGATGTTAATCACTCAAATGTTTATGCAGGAAGTGAGGCTATACTCTCTCTTATAGCTGACTCAAAAAGTGAACTTGTAGTGAATGCTCTTGTTGGTTTTTTAGGTCTTCGTCCAACACTCAAAGCTTTAGAGTGTAACAAAAAAGTAGCATTAGCAAACAAAGAGTCTCTTGTGGCGTGTGGTGCTTTTATAGATGTTAGTAAAATCCAACCCATAGATAGCGAACACTTCGGACTCTGGTATCTTCTCCAAGAGAGACCTGTAAGTAAGATGATAATTACGGCGAGTGGTGGGGCATTTCGTGACTGGGATATTTCACGTCTTCAAAACGCCACACTTGCAGATACTCAAAAGCACCCCAACTGGTCTATGGGTCAAAAGATAACGATTGACTCAGCAACTATGGTTAACAAGATGTTTGAACTCCTAGAGGCGAGATGGCTTTTTGGTGAGGGTTCTTATGATGCTATTATCGAGACTAAGTCTATGATTCATGCACTTATTGACTTCAAAGATGGCTCAACTACTGCACATTTTGCTCATGCTTCTATGCAACTCCCTATCGCTTTTGCTCTTGATGCAAAGATGGATGAGAAGATACTTAATCATGTTGATTTACTTGAAATCGCGAACTTAGAGTTTAGAAAGATAGAGACGAATCGTTATCCCATTTGGGAGATTAAAGAAGAACTTCTGAAAAATCCTATCCAAGGTGTTGTCATAAATGCGGCAAATGAGGCAGCGATTGAGAAGTTTATAAATAGAGAGATAGGTTTTATGGATATTAGCAAAAATATTATAAGTGCTTATGAGAAGTTTACTCAAACACCAAAGAGTGTTGATGATGTTTTTGCACTAGATGATGAAGTAAGAGCATTTGTTCGAGGTCAGAAATGATAAAGGGTGTTTCACTTTTTGCAAATGTAGGGATAGCTGAAACCTACATCAAAAACCATAACATCCAAATCGCTGTGGCAAATGAGCTTTTGGAAAACCGTGCAAAGTTTCACAAAGAGATGCACCCTCAATGCAAGACTATTCAGGGTGATATTACAGATGATGTAGTTTTCTCAAAAGTGCTTCAAGCATCCAAAAAAGCTAAGTGTGATTTTCTGATAGCTACCCCTCCATGTCAGGGAATGAGTCTGGCTGGAAAGATGCACGAAAATGATCCAAGAAACTCTCTTATAAAGTATGTTATCAAGTTAGCACAAGAGTTAGAACCAACAAATATTTTGATAGAAAATGTTCCTAAGGTTTTAAACACCTACTTAGTGCATAATGGCGAGAAGTTAAAAATCACAGACTTTATAAAAAATGAGCTAGAGCCTTTGGGGTATATAATAAACCCTGTGGTTGTGGATGCCTCAGAGTATGGAACACCTCAGAGCCGTAAACGGGCGATATTTCTAATCTCAAAACTAGCAAAATGGGAGTTGCCTCCTAAGCAAGAGAAAATTACAGTAAGAGATATGATAGAGCATCTTCCGAGTTTAGAGAGTGGTGAGTCTTCAGAGATAAAATATCATACAGCAAAGGTTCACAACGATAGACATATATTTTTTTTAAAGCAGACGCCAACAGGAAAAACAGCGCTTCATAACAAGGTACACTATCCTAAAAAAGCAGATGGCACACGTATAAAAGGGTATGCAACTACTTATAAACGCATAGATTGGGATAAGCCATCGCCGACTATCACTATGGCAAATGGCTCAGTCTCCTCTCAGAACAATGTCCACCCTGGACGCTTGAAGAGTGACGGGACATATAGTGATGCTAGAGTTTTAACACTTAAAGAGATTTTTATCTTAACGGGTCTCCCTAATGAGTGGACTCCTCCTGAGTGGGCGAGTGAGAACCTTATCCGTCAGGTGATAGGCGAGGGAGTGCCTCCTATGTTGATAGATTCATTGTTAAGTACAATGCCAAAAGATACAAATAAGTAAAAAAGTATTACAATCTGTCATAAAATTGGCAAATGTAAATATTTTTTATTATGATAAATAAAAAAAGAGAGAAAATAGATATGAAAACAGATTTTTTAAAAGCATTAGAATTTTTGCCAAAAAATAATAGTATAAATATTTATGAAAAAAAGTATTCTCACTTTGAAGATTATGTAATAGAAGTAGATTTAGACAAAAAGAGTATTGATTTTGGGAAAAGTATTTTCTTTAATGACTCAAAAAAATCTGTTCAAAACATTACAAAAAATGAAGATTTAGTTGTTTTAGAGTGTGTCAATAGACTTTTAACACAAGGTTACAATCCTAAAAACATTGTTTTAGAAAAGGTATATCCTAGTGGACATGGGACAAGTGGGCGACTTGATATCTTAGTGACTAAAGAAGATGGTACGGCTTATATGATGATAGAGTGTAAAACTTGGGGAAAAGAGTATGATAAAGCATTTTTAAAACTACAAAAAGATGGTGGACAACTCTTTACATATTTTCAGCAAGATAAAGATGCTGAGATTTTGGTTTTATATGCTTCAACATTTCATAATAGTGAAATTAACTATCTAAACCAGATAGTAAAAATAGAAGAAGAGTATAAAAGCACAGGTAATGTAAAAGATTTTTACGACAGATGGAATAAAAATCCTAAAAACAATGGAGTCTTTGATAGCTGGACAAAACCATATAATTTCCAAAGTAAAGCTTTAACACCAAAAGAGTTAGTAGATATAAAACAAGAAGATAGTAGTTTTATATTTAACCGTTTTATGGAGATACTTAGACATAATGTTGTTTCAGATAAACCAAATGCTTTTAACAAAATATTTACACTTTTTCTTTGTAAAATTATGGATGAAAAGAGTACAAAGCCAAATCAAGAACTAGAGTTTCAATGGTTAGAGGGTGTTGATGATGATGTTACATTTCAAAAAAGATTAACAGATCTTTATCAAAGAGGGATGAAAGAGTTTCTTGATAAAGAGGTGACAGACCTAAGTGACAGAGAGTTTGAAGAGAAGTTTGGAGTTCTTGATAGCAGTATTAAAGATAAGCTACTCGAAGAGTTTACAAAAATAAGACTTCAAAAAAATAATGAATTTGCTATAAAAGATGTTTTTGATCAAGAGACATTTGATGAAAATGCAATAGTAGTTAAAGAGATAGTAGAACTTTTACAGGGTTTTAAGATTCGTTATACAAAAAAACAACAATTTTTAAGTGATTTTTTTGAGCTACTCTTAACAACTGGACTCAAACAAGAAGTCGGGCAGTTCTTTACACCTGTTCCTATCGCTAAATTTATCATCAAGAGTATACCTTTTGATAAAATCATCAATTCAAAATTAAAAAAAGGTGAGAGAAATGAACTTTTACCAAATGTTATAGATTATGCAGTAGGAAGTGGACACTTTATAACTGAAGCAATGGATGAGATACAGAAGTATATTTTAACATGTGATACAAGTGATTTTGTAGAAGATACTGCAAATGAAGTTGAAGCATGGAAGATAAAACATTTTAACTGGGCTTATGATTACATATATGGTATAGAGAAAGATTATAGACTTGTTAAAACTGCAAAAGTTGGTTGTTATCTCCATGGGGATGGCTTAGCTAAAGTTATTCATGGTGATGGTCTTGCAAATTTTACACAAACTAAAAACTATAAAGGGAAGTTGGTTAAAAAAGATAAGAACTACCCTCAAGATAACAAACAGTTTGACGTAGTTATTTCAAACCCTCCCTACTCTGTCTCTTCATTTAAAAATGTCTCTAAAAGCTTTAATGGTGATGATTTTGAACTCTATGAAAAACTCACAGACCAAAGTAGTGAGATAGAAGCACTTTTTATAGAGCGTACAAAACAGCTCTTAAAAGATGGGGGAATCGCAGGAGTTATTCTGCCAAGTAGCATACTTAGCAATAGTGGTATCTATACTAAAACACGAGAGATAATTTTTAAGTATTTTGACATCATTAGTATAACTCAATTAGGTTCAAACACTTTTATGGCGACAGGAACAAATACAGTAGTCCTATTTTTAAGAAGAAAGAACAACGGCGTTCATAAAACTATAGAAAATTCCATTGAAAAACTTTTTGAAACACAAGTAAATATCACTATCAATGGTATTGAAAATCCATTGAGCAGATATATTAGCCATGTTTGGGAAGATATAAGTGTAGAAGATTATTTTACTTTAGTAGATGAAAAACCGAATGAAAAGATACAAAATCATGAGCTTTATCAAGAGTATGATAAAAAATTAAATAGTATCGATAAAATTCTGAATCTTGAAAAAGAGAAACTCTTTTACTTTCTAAATGCTTACAAGCAAAAAGTGACTCTTGTCAAAACAGGTGAAAAAAAAGTAGAGAAAAAGTTTCTAGGGTATGAGTTTAGTGCTCGTCGTGGAAGAGAGGGAATACATCCAACACAAAGAGCTAAGAGTATAGATGAGTGTACCTCTCTGTATGACGAAGGTTCGTATGAAAATAGTTTAAAAGTAAATAGTTATATCTACTCTGCATTTGAGGGTGAGTATAAAGAGATAGATGAGAGTTTAAGAGAAAACATTTCTTATGTAGACTTAGTAGATATGATGAGTTTTGATAGAGTGGATTTTGAGAAAAATATATCTTTGAGTGTTAAAAAAAAAGTGAAGATTGAGAGTAAATGGAAACTTGTTAAGCTTGGCGAAAAAATAGAATTATTTGATAATCAAAGAATTCCTTTAAGTCAGAGAGAAAGGATAAACGGTAACTATCCTTATTATGGTGCTACTGGAATTATCGATTATGTAGATAATTATATATTTGATGAACAACTAATTCTAATTGGTGAAGATGGAGCTAAATGGTCAGCTAATGAAAATTCATCTTTTATAGTAAGGGGTAAATACTGGGTGAATAATCATGTTCATGTATTTAAACCAAAGAGAGAAGAGTTACTAGATAAGTACTTAGTCGAGATATTAAATAAATATGATTTATCTGAGTATATTACAGGATTAAATGTACCAAAGTTAAATCAAGGAAATTTAAAAGAAATTTTAATCCCACTACCTCCAAAAAAGATACAAGAAAAAATAGTTCAAGAGATTGAAGCTTTAGAGAAAGAAGAAAAAAAAGTTATAGAAGTAATTGAGTCTGCAAATGATGAGATTAATAAATTAGTGGATAATATTTCTGCTGATTTAGTAAAACTAAGTGAAATTACTACAAAAATAGGAAGTGGAGCAACACCTAGAGGTGGAGAGAGTTCGTATAAGGCTAGTGGAATTACTCTTATACGAAGTCAAAATGTATATGATAATAGTTTTGTCAAAAAAGGTTTAGTCTATATAGATGAGGAACAGGCTCGTAAATTAGATAATGTAAGAGTTCAAGAGAATGATATACTTTTTAATATTACGGGTGCTTCCGTCGCTAGATGTTGTATTGTAGAGAAGTACTATTTACCTGCTAGAGTAAATCAACATGTTTCTATCATCCGTACAGAGAAAAAAGCAAGTTCTAAATATGTGCAGATGATACTGATAAGCTCTATTTATAAAGCGAAACTGTTAGAGATTGGAGATGGTGGTACATCAAGAGAAGCCATTACAAAATCACAATTAGAAGAGTTTAAAATACCTCTTCCAACACCAAAAGAACAAAAAATAGTAGTAGATAAAATTGAACTTATAGAAGAAAAGATACTAAAGAATAAAGAGAAATTAGAAAATATTCCAAAACAAAAAGAAGAGATTTTAGATAGGTATTTAAAATGAGAATAATAGTTTAGAAATGGCAAATATCTACAGATGGCAAGCCCCCGGTAATGGGAAAATATTTGATAAA
>CAZTNH010000028.1:0-13423 GCA_964615395.1 uncultured Sulfurimonas sp. | reverse complement strand
AACGATCAAATCCACCAATCATTAAAAGCTGTTTGAAAAGCTGTGGTGATTGTGGCAATGCATAAAATTCACCATTGTGAACACGAGATGGTACTAGGTAATCACGAGCACCTTCTGGAGTTGATTTAGTAAGGATTGGCGTTTCAACTTCAAGAAAACCGTTTGCATCAAGAATATTTCTTGCAGCGATAGCAGTTTTTGAACGAAGACGGAAAACATTGTAAAGGTCTGGATCACGAAGCTCTAAGTATCTATACTTAAGAGTTGTCTCTTCACCAACTTTTTTATCTCCGATTACGAAAGGGAGTGCAGCTGATTTATTTTCGATGATAAGTTCATCAACAACTATCTCAATAGCACCAGTCTTTAAACGTGGATTTGTAAGACCCTCCCCACGAGAGCGAACCTTACCCTTAGCGATAAGAACATACTCATCACGAACACTGTTCGCAACTTTGTGTGATTCTACACTATCTTCAGGGTCACAAGTAAGCTGGATAAGACCAGTCTTGTCACGTAAGTCGATAAAAATAATTCCACCGTGGTCACGGTAACTATTTGCCCAACCTGTTAAAGTAACTTCGTCACCAACATTTGCTTCACTTAAATCTGTATTGTAATGGCTTCTCATATTATATAGAGTCCTAATAAAAAATATTTTCGCGATTATAGCGAAATAGTGTATAATATACAAAATTTAAAGGATAAGTGATTATGAACTTTTCAATGGAAATCGAAATTGTTATACTTATGATGGTTATAGTCTCTGTCTCAATGGGTGTACGATATTTTAGTAAGTTACCCTATACTATAGCTTTAATATTTGCAGGAATTATTTTAAGTTTTTTTCATACTTTTCCAGATATTCATCTTACTCCTGATCTTATTTTTCATATACTCCTGCCACCCTTACTTTTTGAAGCAGCGTTTAACCTCAACGCCAATGAATCAAAAGCCAACATAAAACCAATACTTATTTATGCCGTTTTTGGTGTGATAATTTCTACATTTGTAATAGGATTTTTCTTACACACGGTATTTGTACTCTTTAATATAGATAGTGAGATTCCTCTTATTGCTCTTCTTCTTTTTGGTGTTGTTATCTCCTCTACTGACCCCATCTCGGTATTAGCAATTTTTAAAGAGCTTGGTGTACCTAAAAGATTATCTTCTATCATAGAGGGAGAGAGCCTTTTAAATGATGGTATTTCTATAGTTGTTTTTACTATTGTCCTCTCTCTTGCCGTATCTCATGGAGAATTTAATATTATAGATGGTGTCAAAGATTTTGTTCTTGTTGCCTTTGGTGGTGCGACAGTTGGTGTTATACTGGGGCTTACATTTTCACGAATTACAGCTTTAGTGGATGACCATCTTATTGAGATTACACTCACAACTGTAGTAACATACCTCACATATATCACAGCAGAATACTTTGAAGTATCGGGAGTTATTGCTGTTATTTTCGCTGGTTTAATGGTTGGAAACTATGGTACAAAGATAGGGATGAGTCCAACAACAAGAGTTTCCGTGAAAGATTTTTGGGATTATATAGCTTTTGTTATCAACTCTGTTGTATTTTTTATAATAGGACTAGAGGTGAGCATGGTCAATGTCGTTACAAATTTTCACTATATCGCACTTGGTATTTTGGCCGTTTTAGTGGGAAGAGGCGTCTCTATAATCGTCTTAACACCTCTCATAAACCTTATAGATAAACCCATAAGTTTTAAGTGGCAGGGTGTCTTTATTTGGGGTGGTGTAAGAGGTGCTTTGGCTATGGCTTTAGCATTGGCTATCCCTAAAGAGTATGAGTATAGAGATATCATCTTGATGATGACTTTTGGTGTTGTCGGTTTTTCTCTGATAGTACAAGGTCTATCCATCGCTCCACTGTTAGCATTTCTTAAAATTGGTGGTAAAGATAAAAATCTTGTAGAGTACGAGTATGAGAAAGGAAAATTAATCGCTATTAATGGTGCATTAGAAGAGCTTGAACTGATGTATAAAGAGGCTCTCGTATCTGAACATGTTTATAATCTTCTTTTGAAATATCAAACAAAAGATTTAGATAAAGCGAAAGATATTATTGAAAATTTGGCAAAAAATAGTGATATAAAAGAGTATGAATTTAAAACATCCTTGATGAGGCTCTTTTTAAAACAGAAAGACTCTATTCAAGACTCTATGAAAAATGGTATTATCTCATCACAATCTGGAGAAAAGTTAATATCAATTATAAATAAAGAGATAATACATATTCAAGAGTAAATATACTATTTACAAATAGTGTATAATATACAAAATATTAAGATAAAAGAAGCAGATGTGCAACGAAAACAGATTAAAAAAATTGGTGTTATTTTAAGACCTTCAACTCCAGAACTTAAAGATACATACTTTGAATTAGAGAAGATTTTTAATGCTTATGGTATTGATGTAAATATAGAGAGTGTTAGTGGTGGAATGATTGGTGTTATGGGAATGGACTTTGATATTTTGTGTCAAACATCAGATGCTCTAGTTACTTTAGGAGGAGATGGGACACTTATCTCTGTAGTAAGACGCTCTTTTAAACACTCTATCCCTATACTTGGCGTTTATGCAGGAAATCTCGGCTTTTTAGCAGATATAAATATAGAGGAGTTAGATAGTTTTGTTGCTACTCTTGTGGATGGGAACTATAGAGTTGATGAGAGGTCTATAATAGAAGCAAGATTCACACAAAACGAAAAAGAGGTAACGACCTATGCTTTTAATGACATAGTTTTAACTCGTCACTCTGTTTTAAATATGATTCATGTTGAGACACTTGTTGACTCTAAGGCATTTAATACTTACTATGGCGACGGGGTTATTGTTTCAACACCTACTGGTTCTACTGCTTACAACCTCTCAGCAGGTGGTCCCGTTCTTTTTCCTTTGACAAATGTTTTTTCACTCACACCTATCTGTCCTCACTCGCTTACTCAAAGACCTGTGGTTCTTCCAGGGGAGTTTGCCATAGAGATGAAGTCACCTAAGGATAAGGCACTTATTATCATAGATGGTCAAGATAAGCATGAGCTAGAAGTAGGGCAGAGCATACATATAAAACTTGCAGAAAAAAAGGTGAAACTGATTCATAGAAATGAGTTTAACTACTTTGATGTTCTTAAAGAAAAACTAGGCTGGGGTGAGTAAATAAATATACAAGGTAAGTTCCTATATAATTTCATCAATAAAATATTTAGGATAAAAATATGCGTATAATTTTACTAGGAGCTCCTGGTGCTGGAAAAGGTACTCAGGCTCAATTTTTAACAAAAAAATATGGTATCCCTCAAATCTCTACTGGTGATATGTTAAGAGCAGCGATTAAAGCTGGAACAGAAATGGGAAAAATGGCTAAAGCTGCTATGGATGCGGGACAGCTCGTAACAGATGAGATTATTATCGGTCTTGTAAAAGATAGAATTGCTGAAGATGATTGTAAAAATGGTTATCTTTTAGATGGTTTTCCTCGTACACTTCCACAAGCTGATGCCGTTACAAATGCTGGTATCCAAATAGATGCTGTTATCGAGATAGATGTTGCTGATGAAGTAATCGTAAAACGTATGAGTGGTCGTCGTGCACACTTACCAAGTGGAAGAACTTATCATTTAGAGTATAACCCACCAAAAGTAGATGGTAAAGATGATATAACTGGTGAAGATTTAGTACAACGTCCTGATGATAAAGCAGAAGTAGTTCTTGATCGTCTTAAGGTGTATCATGATCTTACTCAGCCACTTATCGGTTACTATAAAGAACAAACTTCTAAAATAGATACATTAACTTACATTACAGTTGATGGGACTGCTGACATCTCTGATGTTGAAACAGCTATCACTTCTAAACTAGGATAGATTCTTTCTTGTACTTTATATCTCTTTAGGTATAAAGTACATCACACTCTCAAAAATCCCTTCCATATAATGTCTAAGATAGATTTGATAATTTTTGTCAATTTCTAAAACTTTTTGAGGTATCTTATACCAATCTTCAGCTTTATGATAGATACAGATAGCTAAAATCGGTCTCTGTTTTTGAATAGTCTCTCTTGCTCCATCAATAGCATCTTGTTCTGCCCCCTCAATATCTAACTTGATAAAATCTACTCTCTCTTTGATAAGATTGTCTATAGTATCAACCTCTACACTCTGAGTACCTTTTCCATAAATAGTAGAGAAAGATTTTTCTTCATTAAAGTAGAGAGTCTCTTTTCTGTTTGAAACACCACAGTTTAAAAACTCTATATTCTCATACTCTGCTAAGTCTCGTTTAGCGATACGTAAATTTTCTGCAATAGGTTCAATAAGATAGATTTTTTTAAAATCAGGATAGTTAGCAATAACTTCACTTGCAGTATCACCTACATAACCACCACCATCTACAAAAGATATATTATTTATCTTAGGGATTATCTCTTTATCGAAATACTGCCCTTTATGGTCATTTGTAAATCCTTTCATAAAATTATAGTCAAAAGAGATTTTAAAGTTTATGACCTTTTGGAAAATCTCTTTTGATTTTCTGTCAGCTAAGAGATTATAAACTTGATGATATTTTTCACTATTGTTTTTATAATCTTCTTGAAAATCCATTATAAAAGGAGGTTCTACTAAATCAAGAGAGGAGTACTTGCATAAAGCAAGATAACTTATATGTTTAAAACCCATCTTATCGAGTCTCTTTTTAACTTCAAGAGGACTTCCCGTTGCTGTCCAGAGTATAAGTGCATCTTTAGGAACATCTTCTATCTGAAAAATCTCTTTTTTTCGTGAATGCTGAACACGTGTAAAATCATCAATAATTCCATCAACTTCTATATGTTTTAAAACTGATTTTGTGAGTTTGTTGATGCCGAGGATATATCTTTTAACTGCTGTTTGAGAGAGAAAAAGCTCTACTAACTCTCTCTCTTTTGGATTAATGTAATCTGTAGAGATTAGATTCATAAGTTAATGTTGTTTAGTATATCTTGAGTTATATCTTCAATACTTTTTGTAGCATCAAGCATAACAAGTTCTATCTGAAGAAGTTTAGTCGCTTCTATAAGAGCATCTTGTATTCTTAAAAGGTACTCACTTCCACGAAGTTCAATTCCATCAAGCTCTTTTTGAGAGAGCCTATACTCTAGTTCTTCTTTTGTAAGTCGTAGTAAAAATACTTTTTGAGGATAGATACCACCTGTTGCAAAGTTGTTAAGAGCAACTATATCTTGAGTCTTGATTTCGCCTAAAGAGAGTGCATAGGCTACCCCACTTACAGCACTTCTATCAGAGATAATCATCTTTTTATCTAAGTTTGGTTCTATAACTTCTTTCATATGTTCAGCTCTATCTGCTAAAAAAAGTAAAAACTCTGTTTTTTTACTCTCAGCACGAGCAGATAAAACTAATGCTCTAATCTCTTTTCCTATCTCTGTAGCACCTGGTTCTTTTGTGATGATAGCATCAGGATAAAGTTCAGAAAGTGCAGAAATCTGAGTGCTTTTTCCTGCTGTGTCTATTCCTTCTATGGCAATGTACATGCGTTCATACTCCCTATAATTTTTTGAACTTTTTTTGGAAGTAGGTGTTCTGTTTTTCCATTAAATTTTAGAAGATTACGAACGATTGAGGAGCTAATAAAAGCATGTTTGAGTTTTGGCATAAGATAAACAGTCTCTATCGTGTCATCAAGAGAGTTGTTGAGATAACCGAGTTGAAGTTCATACTCAAAGTCACTCACAGCTCGTAATCCACGAATAAGAATAGAAGCATCATGCTCTTTTGCAAGTTCAACAGTAAGATTGTCAAACCCTACAACACGGATATGTTTTAGGTGTAAAGTAGCCTCTTTTGTCATCTCAATGCGCTCTTCTAAAGTAAACATCGGTTTTTTGTCATGTGAGTCAGCAACTGCAACAATAACTTCATCAAAAAGTCCTAAAGCTCTCTCTATAACATCAAAATGTCCATTTGTTATGGGATCAAATGTCCCAGGGTAGAGTGCAATTTTTTTCATATTTATTCCCATCTTTTATATAAATTATTTTCTATTTCAAGCAGGTCAAACCACTTGCCAATGATAAAGTTTTCCATCTCATCTAGTGTTTGTTGTTCTGAGTAGTAAGCCATTACTGGTGGTGCTATTATAATACCTAATCGTGAGAGCTTTAACATATTTTCCAAAGCTATAGCAGAAAAAGGCATCTCTCTTGGTGCTAAAATAAGCTTTTTTTGCTCTTTAATTATTACTGCTGCTGTTCTTGTTACGAGATTGTCGGAGATACCACAAGCAATTTTTGCGAGTGTATTCATAGAGCAGGGAGCTATTATCATCGCATCAACACCAAAAGAGCCTGATGCAATACTTGCTGAAATATCTTCATTTTTATGTGTAGTAAAATTTTGCATCTCTTTAGTTAAAACTATTTGAGAGTTTTTTGACATAATGAAATGTTTTTCTATAGTATCAGGAAGAAGCTCAAGAGTTTTTAGACCTAAGTTTACACCACTTGCCCCACTTGTTGCTACTACTATTTTTCTTTTTTTTGTCATAACTTATCTTATCTCTCCTCTATTTCTACCTGTTACAAGAACTTTAAGTTTTTTGCCACTGTTACTTATTACTGTTATTGTCTGACCATATCTACCATTTTGGTGTGCCTTTGCCGTAAATGATACATCCATATTTTGGTCTATAATGGAAACATTAATATTTGAGCCACGATGTACAAGATTTAAGCCTATGACATCTCTTTTTGTTAAGACTTTATCTTTTTTTATTTTTGTTTTTGCTTGAAGTGTTGATTTTTGAACTTCTTGAAGAGGCATAGCCCTAAATTTATTGAGTATTATACTCTCTTTTTTACTATTTAATTTTGAGAGTTCATCTCCTCTTTTAATCTCATCACGAGATTTTAGAACAGTAACTGTTGCTTTAAGAGAGTAGTCAAAGAATATTTTTCTGTGATCTAAAGTCTTTATGTAAACAACCCCTTCTCTTTTTAAATAAGCTTTTTTATTAAGTACAATTGAGTAGTGCTTAGGAAGAGTCCTAAGAAAAGATCTAGGGTATGTTTCTACATTTTCAATAAGAATATGTCTGTATTTTTTCTGATATTGCTTCCTTATATAAAGCTCAATCTTATCCATATTTATAGGACTTTTCTGACTGAATTGTATGTAGTTGTGTTTTGAGGTAAATTTTTTGTAGCCTAGTTTTTGAAGTTTTTGTAGAAGATTTTTTGCTTTAACTCTTGTTGTGTGTCTTATCTTATTGATATCATAAAGTTTTTGATCGTTTTGTGGATTTTTGACGATGTCAGAGAGTAAAACATAATCGTTAGGAATAAAATAGTTACTTTTAAGTTGATGATTTGCGAGAAGGTTAATGGAGAGTAATAAAAGAAAAAAAGCTTTTATTAGATACATATATCCTCTATTATGAAAGAAAATGACAACTACATATGGTACCAGAAAGGGGATTTGAACCCCTAAGCCCGAAGGCGGCGGATTTTGAATCCGCTATGTATACCATTCCATCACTCTGGCATAAGTAGTGTCTTAACCGAATGATAGTCAGATATTACTTAAATATAAATAACATTTGGTCGATTTAATGTTATAATTTAAAAAATAATCTTCGGGAGGTCTCTTATGCGTGTTACTCCAACTATGTTTAACAATAATGCATTTGCAGATAATAGTTCAAAATTGAATAAAGAACTCTTTGATGTAAATAGACAAATAGCATCGGGATTACAGATACAGTATGCAAGTGATGACATAAGTACATTTACTGAAACTATGCGTCTTGATAATGAGTTGACAACTATAGGTCAAGCAAAAACGAGTACAGAGAGTGGTTACAAAGTTTCTAACCAAACAGATGTTACTATGAATGAGTACACAGATAGTATGAATAGAATGAGAACATTACTAGTTCAAGCAGGTAATGGCACAAATGATGATACCTCTTTAGATGCTATAGTGGATGAATTGAAAGGACTTGAAAACAATTTGAAAAGTATATCAAATACTTCTGTTAATGGTCAGTATCTTTTTTCAGGTTCAGCAGTTGATGTTAAACCTATTGCAGATGATGGTACATATCAGGGAAATGATACAGCAATGAACTCTTTTGTCGGTTCAAATAATTTTCAACAATATAATATAACTGGTGCAGATCTATTCTTAGGTGAAGAGAGTAATGTTGAAAGAGAGATTACAACAAATGTAGTAAATGATAATTTATTAAATGATACTGCCATTACTCCATCAAGTACTATTAGTGAATATATGGGAGATAAGGATACAAATAAACTAAATCAAAGTCATTTTTATTTAAGAGGCACGAAAAGTGATGGCACTTCCTTTAAAGATAGAATTGATTTAAATGAAGATGCAACAATGCAAGATTTAATGGATCAAATAGAAGCTGATTATGGGGATAATACAGTTAATGTAAGATTAAATGATTCGGGTCAAATTATAGTTGAAGATAAACAAAATGGTTCTAGTAAATTGGATTTTCATATGATATCAGCCGTTGATTATAATTCTGATTATTCATCAGGAACAGCCGATCCTGCTGATAGAGCGATTGTAACAGATATAGATGATTTAGATAGTGCTGAAACAAATTATGATGATGCTACTGCAACTGATGTTTTTGCGAGAGAATTTGTAAGATCGGGTCTTGATGCAACAGGCAGTGCTGCTCAAAATATTGAAGGATTAGTATATGATAGAGTTGATTTTCAACAAGAAGGAGCATCATTAACATCAAGTACTCCTCAAATATTGAAGAAAACACACTATGTATCTGATGGTAGAAATATTACTGATACTATCACATCAGATAAAGAAAATGCTTTTGCTACATCTTCTACAATGTTATCTGAAGTTGCAAACACTAAAACAGAAATAACTCCAGCTACTACTCCCGCTACATATACATTAGATGGTACAACTTTTAATCTTGAGGGTAAAGATATCAGTGGTTCAGATTACACAGCTAAAATCAATTTACGATCAGTTGCAGACGGTGGTTCTTACTTTTCAGTCGATACAGATGGAGATGGGACTGTAGATACAGATTATACAATGTATAATGTTGATGGTTCTCTTGTTGATCCAGATAAAATGACATATCAGCAATTTATGGATGTAAGTAATATGGTTGTAACTGATACTCTTCCACCTTCAGATGGAGCAGATGTTTATCATGATACTGTTTTAGAGTCAAGTTTCTTAGGAGATACATCTTTAACATATGATGGGAAAATAGAGTTTAAAGATTTAACTAGTGCCAGTACAGCAGCGAGTATGGCACTTTATGATGAAAATAGTGATGATTTTTCAAAAGATGCATCAGTTATGACATTTAATACAAATAATGCACTTACAATTCGTGATCCAAAAACAGATTTTTTCAAAACAATAGATGATATCATTAAATCAGTTGAAAATTATAGTTCAAATCCTGATGCTAATGATAAAGATGTAAGAAATGTTGGAATTGAAAATTCTATAGCGATGATGGATGATTTATTAGATCATACATACAGAACACAATCTGTTGCAGGATCTCAATCTAACTCACTAAGTACATCTTTAGAAAGAACTCAACTACTTGAAGTAAGTACTATGAGTTTAAGATCTTCAGTTATAGATACAGATTTAGCTGAATCTTCATTACATTTGACACAACTAACAACAAATTACGATGCAATGCTTTCAACTGTAGGAAAAGTTTCAAAATTGAGTCTTGTAAATTACTTATAATATAAATTGTATTGCAAAATGCCAAAAAAATTCCTTGATGGAACATTTTTGGCTATACTTCTTTTAAATTTAAATATATGGATTTACTAATTTGAAAGATACTCTTTTTATTATCATATTTGGCGTTTTAATTTATCTCGGTTTTGCAACACTCTTTGGCAATAGTGAACTCATGGGTAGTTATGGGGCAAGTTTTGCTTCTTATAATCAACTCTATTTTGGATATATATCTTTCATTTATATCTTTGCTCTTCTTGTTCCTCTTTATTTTATCTATAAAGATACTCATTTGAGTTTTAGAAAATCTGAATTAACAATAGCATCCTTTCTCTCTCTCTTTTCTCTTTTATTAGCACAAGCTTTGTTAATTGAGACAGAATTAAGAGGAAAGTTTGGTGCTGACTTTGTTGATTTTTTAAGTCCCTATATTGGATATTTTGGTCTATGGGTATTTTGGTTTATTATTACTATGGTTTCTATTATCATTATTTTAGATAAAAATACATCAGAAATTTTAAATACTCTTTATAGTCTAATAGAGCAAAAAACCTCTTCAATAAAAATAAAAAAAAGAGCTATTAATCCAAAAAAAATAGAGATGGAAGTAGAATTAGCTCAAAATGTACCTGAAGAAAAAACTTTAGAAAACATTGATGAAGTTGTTGAGAGTGTAGAAATACCAGAAATTATGGAAGAGTGTAATGAAATTATAGAGACAGAGCTTAAAACAATAAATATTGATGAACCAACATTTATTCGTAGAAAAAAGATGCCAAAAAAAGAAGAGCCTAAAGTCACTAAGAATGAAAAGACAGAAGAGCCTAAAAATTTACTCGATATTGTAGAAGAGGTCAAAGAAAATAAGAATGCTACAGTTGTTGAAGAGCTAAAAGAGAGTAAAAATGCTATAGTCGTTGAAGAGCTAGAGGAGAATGCTAAACTTTTAGCTGGTATTGAAAAAGGTGTGAGTGAAAAGCCTAAAAACTTTATATTACCATCGGTAGATTTTTTGCAAAAACCAACTATTAGTAAAAAAAATATAGATGAGAGTGAACTAGATGATAAAATTCGTTATCTTATTGATAAACTAGCACACTTTAAAATAGATGGTGATGTTGTTCGTACCTATGCTGGTCCTGTTGTTTCAACTTTTGAGTTTAAACCTGCTGCAAATGTCAAAGTAAGTAAAATTTTAAATCTACAAGATGATTTAGCCATGGCACTTTCAGCTGAAACTATTCGTATTCAAGCTCCTATTCCTGGGAAAAATGTAGTTGGAATTGAGATTCCTAACGAAACGGTAGATACCATTTACCTACGTGAACTTTTAGATGATAAACTTTTTAAAGATTCGGCTTCATCACTTACAATCGTTCTTGGAAAAGATATAGTTGGAAAACCTTTTGTGACAGACCTTAAAAAACTTCCACACCTTCTTATAGCAGGGACAACAGGAAGTGGAAAAAGTGTTGGGATAAATGCTATGATTCTTTCACTGCTTTATAAAAACTCACCTGATCAACTTCGTTTATTGATGATAGACCCTAAAATGTTAGAATTTTCAACTTACAATGATATTCCACATCTTTTAACACCAGTTATAACGAAACCGAAACAAGCTATAGCTGCACTTAACAATATGGTTGCAGAGATGGAACGCCGTTATGAACTTATGGCTGAAACAAGAACAAAAAATATTGAAAACTATAATGTAAAAGTTAAAAAAGATGGTGGGGAACATTTTCCTTTTATTGTTGTAATTATCGACGAGTTAGCTGATCTTATGATGACAAGTGGTAAGGATGTTGAAATATCTATAGCAAGACTTGCTCAAAAATCTCGCGCTTGTGGTATTCACCTTATAGTTGCTACACAGAGACCATCTGTTGATGTTGTGACAGGACTTATTAAAGCTAATCTTCCTTCACGTATCTCCTATAGAGTAGGGCAGAAGATAGACTCTAAAATTATCTTAGACCAGATGGGTGCTGAGTCTCTTTTAGGACGTGGTGATATGCTCTTTACTCCTCCTGGTTCTCCTGCACTCGTTCGTCTTCATGCCCCGTGGGCCACAGAGGATGAGATAGAAAATATCGTTGAGTTTATAAAATCTCAGCGTGGTCCAAACTATGATAAAAGCTTTTTAATGGAGGAGAGTAGTAGCTCTGCACAAGCTCAGAGAGGAGACTCTTATGAAGAGCTTGATGAACTTTATGAAGAGGCTAAAAATATTATTTTAGTTGATAAAAAAACATCTATCTCCTATCTTCAAAGAAAATTACAGATAGGTTATAACCGTTCAGCTAGAATTATTGAGCAGTTAGAAAATGAGGGTGTCTTATCAGCTCCAAACACGAAAGGTATAAGGGAGATTTTATAAGTGGCTAAACCATCTTTTGTTTTTACTTCCTTAAGAAACTCTTTTAAGGTTCATATAGAAAATTTGGAAGCATTGAGTGTTGAACAGATTGTAGAGATTCAAGAGTTTGTAACTAAAAGAAAAGGTGTTTTTAACTTTGATACCTATACATTTAGTATTCAAAAAAAAATAGACTTTTTTGAATTTGAACAACTTATAAAATTTTCAAATTTAACTGCACAATGTATAGAGAAACCTTTAGTGAAAGAGGAAATTAAAAGAGTAGGCTTTGGTCAATATAAAGGTATGCTCTATAGTGAACTCCCTGATTCTTATATTGTTTGGTTGAAATCTAACTATATTGGTAGTGATAAAAAAACAATAGAAAAAGAAATAAAAAAACGCAGACTTTAAGTGTTACAAATAATCACATATTATCTCTCTCCTGCAATCTTGGTGTTTACATAAGTAACACTCACAAAAATCATTACTTATCTTCGATATAATTACCAAAATTTTACTTTACAGGAATGAATATGGCATTTATGGAAGATTATAAAGCACACATAGCAGAACGTGAAACACTTGGTGTTCCACCACTACCACTTTCAGCTGAACAAACAGCAGAAGTTATAGAACTTATTAAAGCAGATTGCAGTGATGAGTTATTAGACTTATTACAAAATCGTGTACCACCTGGTGTTGATGATGCAGCATATGTTAAGGCAGCATTTTTAAATGATGTAGCAGCTGGTAATACAGTAGTAGAAGCAATTTCAGCAGAGAAAGCAGTTTCAATGTTAGGTATGATGCTTGGTGGTTACAATGTTAAGCCAATGATTGATGCACTTTCATCAACTGATGCAGCAGTTGTAGCTGAGGCAGTAGCTTCTTTAAAGAAAACACTTCTTGTATATGATGCATTTAACGATGTTGAAGAGTTACATAAAGCTGGAAATGCAGCTGCAACTGAAGTTATGACTTCATGGGCAAATGCTGAATGGTTTACAGGTAAAGATGCTTTAGCAGATGAAATTACTGTAACTGTTTATAAAGTTCCTGGTGAGACAAATACTGATGATTTATCTCCAGCATCTGAGGCATTTACTCGTTCAGATATCCCTTTACATGCGAACTCATTTCTAGTAAGTAAAATGGATAAACCATTAGATACTATTGCAAAACTTAAAACGAAAGGGAATCCTATCGCTTATGTTGGTGATGTTGTTGGTACTGGTTCTTCAAGAAAATCAGGTGTTAACTC
>CAZTNH010000027.1:0-13613 GCA_964615395.1 uncultured Sulfurimonas sp. | reverse complement strand
CACTCTTTATGCCACTTATAAATCAAGTAGAAGAGATGATAGCTAAAGAGTATGTTTATGCAACTGGTGCATCTTACCGTGTTATCGCTGACCATATTAGAACAGCTGTTTTCTTACTTAGTCAAGGAACTAACTTCTCAAATGAGGGTCGTGGTTATGTACTTCGTAGAATTTTACGTCGTGCTGTTCGTCATGGTTATTTACTTGGATTTCGTACTCCTTTTATGTTTAAACTTGTAGATACTCTTGTTACTATCATGGGTGGCGAGTATGATTACTTAGCAGGAAAAGCTGAGGCAGTAAAAGAGCAGATAGAGCTTGAAGAGGCGAGATTTTTTAAGACTATTGAGTCTGGGATAGCACTCTTTGAGGCTGAACTTAAAAATACTAAAGATATATTTTCAGGTGAAGTGGCGTTTAAACTGTATGATACTTACGGTTTCCCACTTGACTTAACAGAAGATATGCTTAAAGAGAAAGAGTTAGGGCTTGATAGTGAGAAGTTTGAAGCACTTATGTTAGAGCAACGTACTCGTGCGAAAGCTGCGTGGAAAGGTTCAGGTGATGGGGCAACTCATGGAGATTTCAAAGAGCTTTTAGAAGAGTTTGGTGAGAATGAGTTTGTAGGCTATGAGTCTACAGAATCAAAAGCGAAAGTTTTAGCACTTTTAGACTCTGAGTATCATCGTGTTGAGAGTTTAGACATCGGTGCAGAGGGATGGGTACTTTTAGATAAGACTCCTTTTTATGCTGAGAGTGGTGGACAAACAGGTGACTCTGGTTCACTTACATGTCGTGCTGAAGTGCTTGATACAAAGAAGTTTTTTGGACTTAATCTCTCAGAGATAAAAGTGACTTCAAGCCTAAAAGTTGGTATAAATGTTGATGCAGTTGTAGATATAAGTCGTAATGAAATCATCAAACATCACTCAGCTACACATCTGCTTCATGCAGTTCTTAGCGATGTTTTAGGCGATCATATCTCTCAGGCAGGTTCACTTAATGAAGCGACTCGCCTACGTTTTGACTTCTCACACCCTAAACCTGTAAGTGAAGTAGAACTTTTAGAGATAGAGCAGAGAGTAAATAGTGAAATCGCTCGTGGCATCGCTACAAAAACAGAAGTTTTAGGCATAGATGATGCTAAAAAATCTGGTGCAAAATCTCAGTTTGGTGAGAAGTATGGTGATGAGGTAAGAGTTGTGAGTTTTGCAGATGCTTCTATAGAGTTTTGTGGTGGTGTTCATGTTGAAAACACGGCAAATATTGGCTCATTTATCATAGCAAAAGAGTCTGGCGTTTCAGCTGGTGTTAGACGTATAGAAGCTGTTTGTGGCACTGCTGCTTACAGATACTTTGCAGAGCAACGCTCTTTGTTAAAAGAGGTAGAGTCTGAAGTGAAAAACTTAGATGTTCTTGCTGGTGTGAAGAGACTTAAATCAACTGTAGTAGAGTTAAAGTCTGAATTAAAAGAGGCTCAAAACTCTGCAAAAATTGAAGTGACTGCTAGTGAAGTAAATGGTGTTGCTGTTGTGGTTGAAGAGTATCCAACTGGTGACATTAAAGAGAAGATAGATGCACTTAAAAATGAAAATGATAAACTCTGTGCAATGCTTTTTCAAGTAAAAGGGGACAAAGTTCTTATCGCTTGTGGAGTTAAAGATGCTAATGCAAAAGCTGGTGATTGGATCAAAAAAATCGCTCCTATTCTTGGTGGTGGTGGCGGTGGTCGTCCAGACTTCGCGCAAGCTGGTGGAAAAGATGCTAGTAAACTTCCTGAAGCAAAAGAGGCTTCACTTGCATTTATCACAGAGGCATTAAGTTAATGAAAGATGTAATCTACGAGCTTTTTGCTGACTATAGAACACAGATAATTTTTCTTCATGTTATAAGTGCTGTTGTATGGGTTGGTGGTATGATAGCGATGAAATTTGCTGCTCACCCCTCTATCGTTCAGATAGAGTCTCCACTCCATCGTTTAGAGAGAATTTCTCATGCTCTTAAACGTCTTTTTTATATCGTGAGTCCGTTTGTGATTATTTTAATTATTACGGCAATCATTATGGCTGTTGGTTTAGGATTTCGTGAGGCAGCCGTTGATGCTAACCATAATGTTATAGATGAAAATGCTATGTTTATTTACAATCTTGTTCACATTAAAGAGGGTATTTGGATGCTTATGGCTGCTAACCTTGCTGGAATGATGTGGTTTCGTGCTAAAGCTGATAAACTCTTACTGCAAGGTGATACTGTAAAAGCAAAGGCAAATCTTGCTCGCATCGGTAACCTTATGGTACCTGTAAATATCGCACTTGGTGTTGGTGCTATTTACCTTGGTGTATTTTTAAGAAATGCATACTAGGTTAAGATGATGATACGACTCGCTTCCTCTTCTCAAACTCGTGCTATGCTTCTTACAAACGCCAATATAGTGTTTAAACAGGAGAGTGTAGATTTTGATGAAGATAGCATAGTTGCATCGAGTCCAAAGAACTTTGTTTATCAAGCGACTATGGGAAAATATGAGGCGAACTTAAAAGCTTTTGGTTTTGAAGATATGCCACTTTTAGTAGCCGATACCGTAGTGACATCACAAGGTCAGATTTTAAGAAAAGCTCGTTGCCTTGATGATGCGAGAAATATTTTAATGACACAAAGTGGCAATATTACTTCCATAGTTACCTGTCTTATTTACCATGCAAAAGAGAAAAAGATTATAGATATAAGTCAAACTGATTATATTTTTGATGATTTTGATATGGATGATTTAGATGCTTACTTAGCGAGTGGTGAGTGGAGAGGAAAAGCTGGAGCTTGTATGGTTGAGGGTTTTTGTAAACGCTACATCAAAGAGGTTCGTGGTTTTGAGTCAACGGCTATGGGGCTGAGTGTAGAAGTTTTACAAAGATTTATGGTGAAAGAGTAGTGTTAGAGATTTTACTTAAGCAGATAACAGCATTAGAACTTAATAATTTATTTGTTTTTGAACTGCTAAGTTTACTTCTTTTGACACTTATTATATTTGTGTTTTTGTATTCTAAATCTAAAAAACAAGAGACACTCTATAAGAGTATTCTTGATTCTTCGCAAGATATTATATTTGTTACAGATAAAAAACAAGTGATGGATGCTAATAAAACATTTTTTTCATTTATGTCAGGATTTAAAGATTTAAAATCTTTTAATGAGTCACACAGCTGTTTAGGTGATTTTTTCTTAAAAGAGGATGGTTACTTACCAAAAGAGATCTCTGGAAAGAGTTGGATTGATTATATGATAAAACATCCTGAAATTGGTAATAAGATAAAGATGAAAATCAATGAAAAGATTTATCTTTTTGTTGTGCATGTTTCTCTGTTTTCTCAAAAAGATGGACTTTATACTGTTACGATGGCTGATATAACACAGGCACAAGCACATATGATGAATTTAGAAAAGATAAGTGTTGAAGATCCTCTTACAAATATAGGAAATAGAAGATATTTTGATGAGATTATGGAAGAGGAGACAGAGACTTCGAGACGTTATAAAATCCCTCTCTCTTTGATAATGTACGATATAGATTTTTTCAAAAAAGTAAATGATACTCATGGTCATGCAACGGGTGATGAAGTTCTTATAGAGTATGCGAAACTTGTCAAAGAAAATTTAAGAGATAGAGATATGTTCTGTCGTATTGGTGGGGAAAAATTTGTTGTAGTGATGCCATACACGGATAAAAAAGAGGCAGGAAGATTAGCTGAGAGACTTAGAAGATTGGTAGAAGAACATAAAAAGATTTTACCTATTACTATGAGTTTTGGAGTTACAGAGTTCTCTTTAGAGGATAGTGTTGAGTCTATGCTTAAACGTGTTGATGATGGTGTTTATGAGGCTAAAGAACAAGGACGAAATAAGGTCATAGTGAAGTAATGTTTTATGCCAATGAGCTTAAAGCTCTTAAAAAATCAGGTCGTTACAGAACTCGTGAAGTAGTAGATAGCTCTTTACATGATTTCGCATCAAATGATTATCTAGGTTTCTCTCACAAAAAAATACTTCACACTCAAACAATCAATGAACTTTCAAACTTAGATACAAACTCCTCAAAAGCCTCTATGCTTGTCAATGGTTATCATCAGATACATAAAGATTTTGAAGATGCACTCTGTAGAACTAACAATTTTGAAGCAGGTGTAGTTCTTGGAAGTGGTTTCAATGCAAATATAGCACTGATTGAATCTCTTGTCCGAAAGGGTGATACACTTTTTATGGATGAACTCTATCATGCATCTGGCGTTTTAGCTTCGAGCTTAAAGGGCATTGATGTTCTGTTTTTTAAACATAATGATATGGATGAGTTAAGAGAACTGTTGGCACAAAACAACTCTAAACGCCAGATAGTAGCTGTTGAGGGTATCTACTCAATGGATGGAGATTTATGTCCAAAAGAAGTTTTTTCCATAGTAGATAGTGCAGGAGCAATTTTAATAGTAGATGAGGCTCATAGTAGTGGTGTGGTTGGTGAAAATCTTATGGGAATTTTTGATTACTATAAAATTAGACCTAAGAGTAATCATATCAAGATGGGGACATTAGGAAAGGCTTATGGCAGTTTTGGGGCTTTTATACTAAGTTCACAGCATATTAACGAGTATCTTATAAACCGTGCTAAACCTATCATCTATGCAACATCACTCTCTCTTTATGACACACTTTTAGCACATAAGGCTCTTGATTATATAGTTGAAAATAGAGTAGAAATTAAAAATGAGATTAGACTAAGACAGCAAATTGTTTATGATGAGCTTGGAATTAAAATCGAGGGATTGATAGTTGCTCTTGTGATAGATGACAATAGAAAAGTTATTGATATAAAAAATCAACTAATAGATGAGGGATATGCGATAGGAGCTATCCGTCAACCAACAGTAGCAAAGGCAATTATCCGTTTAATTGCTCGATTGGGTGAAAATAGTGATGTTCTAAGAAATCTTTGCCAAAATTTAGTTAAAATTAGTCATGAAGAATTATAAATTTTATGCTTTAGCTGTTTTTTTTGCAGTTTCTATTATATATATATCTTTTGAATATATGAATTATGAGGCTAGAAAAGAGAACTATCAGAAGGCTATCTATGCAAAAGAAGCAAAAAAAATGCAAAAAGGTGTTTTGGAGCTAATTAGAACCAAAGAGAAGGCGACTGTAGGCATAGCTTTGAGTTTAGCGAAAGATAGTGCATTAAAAGGGTATCTTGAAACAGAAAAAGTACCTTTAAATTATTATAAAGATATGCTGCAAGAGTATAAAGAAAATACTGACTATAAAAATATATGGATACAGATATTAGATAAAAATTTAAACTCTCTTTATCGAAGTTGGACATTTGCAAAAAATGATAATTTAATTAATGTAAGAGAGGATTTAGTCACTGCATTACACTCAAAAAAAGTTGTAGTTGGCATTAGTTCAGGGAAATATGATTTAAGCATGAGTGCTATTATTCCTATACTAAAAAATGGTAAGATTCTTGGAATCCTTGAAGTGACTTCTCATTTTAACTCTATAGCTAAACAGATGAAACGTTTTGATGTTAACTCTGTAATTTTGCTAGATCTTAAAAATACAAGAAGATTAAAAACACCCTTTACAAATATTTTTTTAGATCATCATTATATTGCTAACTTTAATGCATCCTCAAATATATTAGCATATATGAAAAAACAAGGTGTAGCAAACTATATTAATAGTAAATCACCTTATGAAGTAGAGGATGGTTATCTAATCACCTCTTTTAAACTTAGATGTCTTCATGATAAAGAGCTTGGTGATTATATAATGTTTAAAAAACTCTCTTACATCTCATCAATAGGGGCAGAGTTTCTATTTTTTCAAGAGCTTACTTTTGGAGTTCTTGTTTTAGTGTTTATCATTGGGGTTATAATCTTAGTGATGTTTTTCTATATACGTAAACAGAAACTCTATTACAAAAACATTATAAACTCTACAAGAGATATAATTCTTGTTAACAATAAAAGAAAATTGATTGATGTTAATAAAGCTTTCTATAAGTACTTTGAAAATTATATCTCTTTTCATGAGTTTGAAAAAACAGACACTTGTATCTGCTCTTTTTTTGAAAATGAAGAGGGTTATTTACATGAAAATATGGATAATCTCTATTGGATAGACTATCTACTACAACAAGATGAAAATGAGAGTAATGTTGTGAAGTTAAAAATTGAGTCACAAGTTTACTACTTTAAGGTGAGTGCTTCTGCTATAATGGATAGTCTTTCAATGTGTAGTATAGTTTTTAGTGATATAACTAAGCAAGAGACTTATAAACACTCTTTAGAAGTACTTACAACAGTAGATCCTCTAACTGAAATAGGGAATAGAAGATATTATGAACAAAAATTACAAGATGAGTTAGTACGGGCAGACCGATATAAACACCCATTATCTCTGATTATGTTTGATATAGATTTTTTTAAAAAAGTAAATGATACTTATGGTCATGATGTTGGAGATATTGTTTTAAAAGAGTATAGTGCTTTAATCAAATCTTTGATTAGAACAGAAGATATTTTTTGTAGAATAGGTGGAGAAGAGTTTATGTTAATTCTTCCTGATACTGATTTAAAAGCTTCACATGCTATTGCAGAAAAGTTAAGAAAAGCAGTAGAACTTTTTGATTCAAAAGTACAGGTTACTATGAGTTTTGGTTTAGTTCAGTATGAGAAAAATGAGAAGAGTCATGAGATATATAAAAGAGTTGATACTGCTCTTTATCAAGCAAAAAATAGTGGAAGAAATAGAGTTGTAGTAGGATGAGAGTAAAAAAGCTTCAAATTAAACTCAAAGAGAAAAAACTTTTAGACATTAGTTTTCAAATCAGCTCTTCTCTTGCACTAGTTGGTCAGAGTGGAAGTGGAAAATCTTTAACACTTAAGGCACTTTTAGGGATGCTTCCTAGAGAGATGGAGTCTATACTAGATATAGAGAGTGAGTTCTCTTTAGGGGGTGGAATGAGTGTGGCGTTTATCCCTCAAAACCCATTTACAGCACTCTCTCCACTTACAAAGATTAAAAAACAGTTTTTTTGTTCTAAAGAGAGAGTAAAAGATCTTTTTAAAGAGGTCGATTTGGATGAAGAACTTTTAGAAAGATTTCCTCCTGAACTCTCAGGAGGGCAACTTCAAAGAGTTATTATCGCTATGGCTTTATCAAAAGCGCCACGATTGATACTACTAGATGAGCCAACTACAGCACTAGATCCTGATACGAGAGTTTTAATTATAAAACTTTTAAAAAAGTTAGAAGAGAGAGAGAAGTTTTTGATGCTTTTTGTGACACATGATATAGCATCAGCAAAAGATTTATGTCAAGATATATGTGTACTTAAAGATGGGGTTCTTGTAGAGAGTGGAAGTATGGATGAGATTATAAATAGTCCCAAAGAAGAGTATACAAAAACATTAATAGAAGCAAATTTTGCAAATAGGAAATTTAGAGTATGAGTAGAGTGAAAAAAATAGTTATCAGTGTTGTTGTTTTAGGTCTATTATCACCCTTTATGGTTGTGGCTTATTTCCTTTTTAGTTATGACTATGATATATCTTCTTTAGTAAACTATAAACCAGAAGTAACGAGTAGGATTTATGATAAAGATGGAAAAAAGATAGCAAATCTTTTTAATAAAAAACATCGTTACTATGCTACTTTTGATGAGATTCCTCCTAGGATTATAGAGGCACTAGTTGCCATTGAAGATACAACATTTTTTGAGCATCCTGGAATAAATATAGATGCTATTTTTCGTGCAGCTATTAAAGTAATACGAGCAGGAAAAGCAGTTGAGGGTGCGAGTACAATTACGCAACAGCTTGTAAAAAATGTTCTATTAACTCGTGATAAAAAACTTTCACGTAAAATAAAAGAGGCTATTTATGCCATTAAACTTGAACATGCACTTACAAAAGAGCAGATTTTAGAACGCTACTTAAATGAGATCTATTATGGGCATGGTTATTATGGGATTAAGACGGCAGCTGATGGATATTTTCATAAGAAGTTAGAAGATTTAACACTTAAAGAGATGGCAATTTTAGTAGGTTTGCCAAAAGCACCAAGTACATATGCACCAACAAGAAACTATGATATGTCAATGGGAAGAGCAAATCGAGTTATTAAGAGAATGTATGTTCTAGGGTGGATAGATGAAAAAACTTATAACAATGCATTAGCTGAAAATCCAAAAGTATATAATGATACTCTTACTCAAAACAGAGCACCTTTTATAGTTGATGAAGTAGCAAGAAGATTTAGAAAGATGGGTATAGATGATCTTAAAACAGGTGGGTATGAGATATATACGACTATTGATTTAAGACTTCAAGAAGCGGGACGAAAGTCACTTAAATTTTCTTACAATCAAGCATTAAAACGAATAAAAAAATATAAGGCAAAAGAGCAGATTAAACTTACAGAAGATAGTGAGTATAAGGTTCAAGATGTGAATGTTTCTCAGTTAAATGGGGCTATGGTTTCTCTTGATTCATCAAGTGGTGATATTTTAGTTTTACTGGGAAGTATAGATTATAAAAAGAGTTCATACAATCGTGCTACACAGGGTAGAAGACAGCCAGGTTCTGCCTTTAAACCTTTTATCTATCAGGTAGCTATTGATTTAGGTTTTAGTGGTGCTACTGAACTTGTAGATATCGCTAAGACATATCAGTATGAGAAAAATGGTGAAGAGATGAAGTGGCGTCCGAAAAATTATGAAAAAAATTATAAGGGTTTAGTAACACTTCGTGAAGCACTTGTTCACTCAAGAAATCTTGCTACGATAAATCTTGTAAATGACATAGGGCTTAAAAATCTTCTAAGAGAACTTAAGAAGTTTAATATTAAAAATCTACCACATGATCTCTCTATATCTCTTGGAACGATGTCTGTGTCACCTATAGAACTAGCAAGACTCTATACATCTTTTTCTAATAAAGGTGTTCAAGTACAACCACATTTAATAAGCTCTATAGTCAAAGGAAGTGAAACGATTTATAAAAAATCAGAGATGAGTCATATGACTTCTATCCCTACACAATCTTATATAATGACTACTATTTTAGAGGATGTTGTGAACCGTGGTACAGCAAGACATGCAAGAGTAAGAGGTTTAGAACTAGCAGCAAAAACAGGGACAACAAATAAAAATGTCGATGCTTGGTTAGCAGGTTATTCACCAACAATCACAACTATAGTATGGTTTGGAAATGATGATAACACTCCTATGTATAAACGTGAAACAGGGGGTCGTGTTTCAGGTCCAGCGTTTAAACACTACTATGAAAATGTTTTAAAACTCTATCCTCAAATTAAAAGAAAGTTTGATGTTCCTGAGGGAATTATAAAAGTGAAATTTGGAAAAAGAACTGAATACTTTAGTGATATTTCCAAACCACCACGAGCTGAACAAATTCAAGACCCACAAGAGGAACTCTTGTGGTAAGAGAGAACTCTTTAGTTAGAGTGTGTAGAGAGCTCTTTTAAGAGACCATCTTTTATGTCATAGATGAGACCATGAATCTTAAGGTCTTGACCACTTGCTAGAGCATTTTGAACAATAGTTGTATTTAAAATATTGTTAGTCTGTTCTATAACATTGAGTTCACAGAGTTTATCGTACTTCTCTTCTTTACTTTTAATCAAATCAAGTTCACTAGCATGAAATCTATAGACATCTTTGATATGACGTAACCAGTTATCTATAAGACCATGTTGTGTACTCTCCATTGAGGCTTTAACTCCACCACATCCATAATGACCACATAAAATGATATGTTTTACCTTGAGAACATCTACTGCATATTGGATGACAGAGAGGGCATTTAAGTCTGTATGAACGATAACATTTGCGATATTTCTATGAACAAAAACATCACCAGGGGGAAGACTCATAATCTGGTTTGCTGGAACACGACTATCAGCACAGCCTATCCATAAATATTTTGGTGACTGCTGTAGTGTGAGTCTATTAAAAAAATCGGGATCACTATCTACGGCATTTTTTGCCCATATTTTATTGTTTTCATATACTTGAGATAAATCATTCATGTGGTTCTCCTAAATAGTATTAATTAAGGGTATGATAGCTAAGGTTAGCTTTTATAAGAGCAATATATTGAGTAAATAATAGACAACTAAAGAGAAAGACTCTTTAGTTAAAAGCTCTGTTAAGTGCACAGAACATTGCTTTGATAGATGCTGTTGCTATGTTGTTATCAGCACCAACACCGTAACAAGAGAGTGTATCACTTGTTTGAAGCTCTATGTAGGCTACAGCTTTTGCTTCGCTTGTATCTCCACAAGAGTGTTCGGAGTAAGAGTTAATTGTAAACTCATGTTCATAATCTTTCATAAGTGCATTTTTACAAGCATCTATAGGACCATTGCCCTCGCCATCAGCAGTGATTTCTCTATTTTTATACTTGTATGTTAAAGTGCAGTTAGAGATACCATCTTTTGAAGAGAGAGAGACATGAACAAAAGAGATATGTTCTGGCATCTTAAAGTAAGTCTCTTTAAAAATCTCTAGTATCTCATCAGCATCTAAAACTTTTCCCTTCGCATCTGTAACTGCTTGAACTATTTTACCTATCTCTGGGTGCATAGATTTTGGTAGTTGATAGCCATAGTTTTTCTCTAAGATATAGGCTACTCCACCTTTTCCTGATTGAGAGTTTATACGGATGATACTCTCATAACTTCGTCCAACATCAGCAGGGTCTATAGGAAGATAAGGAACTTCCCAAAACTCATCCTCTTTACTTTTTTGATAAGCAAGACCCTTGTTGATGGCATCTTGATGTGAACCACTAAATGCCGTATAAACTAACTCACCAACATAAGGGTGACGTGCATGAGTTTTCATCTCTGTACATCTCTCAACGACATCTAAAACCTCATTTATATCACTAAAGTCTAGTTTAGAGTCTATACCTTGAGTAGTCATGTTGAGTGCTAAAGTAATAATATCTACATTCCCAGTTCGCTCACCATTACTAAGAAGTGTTCCCTCAACTCTATCAGCACCAGCTAAAAGAGCTAACTCTGTAGCAGCGACAGATGTTCCTCTATCATTGTGTGTATGTGTTGAGATGATTACATTTTCTCTATTTTCAAGATGTCTCGCCATCCACTCTATCTGATCGGCATAGATATTTGGTGTAGCCATCTCTACTGTTGCTGGAAGATTTATGATGACTTTACGAGTATCACTAATGCTCCAAGCTTTTGTAACAGCGTTTGAGATGTCTGCTGCAAACTCTAACTCTGTTCCTGTAAAACTCTCAGGTGAGTACTCTAAAAATATCTCTCCATCATGCTCTTGTTCATACTTCTTTACAAGTGCAACACCCTCTAATGCTAGAGCTGTTATCTCCTCTTTAGTTTTTCTAAAGACTATCTTTCTTTGAGCTATAGATGTTGAGTTGTAGAGATGAACAGTCGCTTTTTTAACACCTTTAAGTGCTTCAAATGTTTTAGCTATTAAGTGTTCACGAGCTTGAACTAAAACCTGAACAGTAACATCATCAGGTATCAGTTTATCATCAACAAGACGACGTAAAAAATTAAACTCTACTTTAGAAGCAGAAGGAAAACCTACCTCTATCTCTTTAAATCCGAGTTTAAGTAAGAGTGTAAATAATTCAAGTTTTTTATCCATATCCATAGGGTTAATAAGTGCTTGATTTCCATCACGTAAATCGACACTACACCAAGCTGGAGCTTCTGTTATAATCTTCGTAGGCCAAACACGATTTGGCAAGTCTATAGTTGGATATGGGCGATATTTACCCGCTGTTACATTATGCATAATGTACCTCTATTTTGAATTATTTTAATAACACACTCTTACATTGTTATCAATATGCGAATTATAGCTAATTTTGTATTATAAAAGAGTTTTTGAAAGTTATAAAGGAATACGAAGAGAAAATTTGGCACCATTATCTACATTTACTACACTTAGTTTACCACCTAGTTTTTCAACTATTTGTGTACTCATGTAGAGTCCTATTCCAGTTCCTTTTCCCTCTTTTTTTGTAGTGACATTTGGCTTAAATAGATGATTGATTACATTAGATGGGATTCCTCCAGCTGTATCTCGAATAGTGAGCATAATCACTTTGTCATCTTTTGAAAAATCGATGTAGATATCACGCTTGTTTATTACTCTCTCATTAAAGGCATCTTTAGCATTGTTAATGATATTTAAAATAAGATGTTTAAACTCATTTTCTATACCATAAATCAAAACCTCTTTTTCACTTTGAATATGAACATTTATATCGTTTTGAATAAATTCATCATTTACCAAAATAAGAATAGAAGTGAGACACTCTCTTATGCTAAAGTACTCTTGTGTATTTTTTTGATGAAAAAAGTTTCTAAATTCGGCAAGTGTATTTACCATATGATCTATTTGAGTTCTAGTATCATTTGAAAGTTCGTTTATATAAGCTTCATCAACAAGTTTGTTGTGAAAATCATCTACTAATATATCTGTCATCATTGAAAGAGCATTAAGAGGTTGTTTCCATTGATGTGCAACCGCATCCATCATCTCACCCATAGCTGCCATTTTAGCTTGTTGTTCAAAGCGCTTTTGACTTGCATGTGATAACTCTAGCTGAAGTTTTATTCTCTCTTCTATTGTTTGATGTAATATATCTATTTCAAACTTTTTTTCGTTATAACTATCTAAAACAATCTCAAGTAAAATATCTAAATCATTGTGTTGGACTGAGTAAGCACTTTTTTTGATTGTATCTAACAACTCTTCAGTATTGAGTTTAAGATATTTTTCTTTTGGATTCTCTATCTGTTTTGCTAGTGAGTTGCTTTTTGTAAGAATATAATTGTCCATGTGTTATAAATTATATCAAAAGGAAGATAAAAGGAAGTATAAAGAGGCTTGTTCTGGGATAATCCCAGAACAAAAAAGTTTAGATTAGCACTGGTAAGTAGTTTTATACTCGTAAGCAGTTGGACGACCTTCATCTGGCCATACACAACGCTCAAAACGGTAATGCTGGTAAGCATCAATAAACTCTTGTGTAAAGACAGGTTTAAGGAAGTCATTATCTTTGATAAGACCTTCAAGTGCTTCACGAAGTGTGTGTGGCATTTGAGGAATATTTTTTTCACGAATCTCATCAAGAGAGAGTTCATAAAGATCTTCATCCATAGGGCCAACAGGAACATCACCATTTTTGATACCATCAAGACCAGCCATCATCATTACAGCAAACGCTAAGTAAGGACAAGCAGCAGAGTCTGGGAATCTCATCTCAAGACGTGTTGCACCTTCACCAGCTCCATAAGGAATACGACAAGCAGCAGAACGATTTTTAGCAGAGTAAGTTAAGATACTTGGTGCTTCAAAACCTGGTAAGAGTCTCTTGTAAGAGTTAGTTACAGGATTAGTAAACGCTGAAACTGCAGCAGAGTGTCTAAAGATACCACCAGCATACTGAAGAGCCATATCTGAAAGGTTACCGTAGTTTCCTTCTTTATAGAAAAGGTTTTTACCATTTTTCCATAGTGATTGGTGAACATGCATA
>CAZTNH010000026.1:0-14168 GCA_964615395.1 uncultured Sulfurimonas sp. | reverse complement strand
CATCAACAATTTCAAAATCAAAGTTGGCATCTAAATCACTTCTTACACCCATAAACAAATTCTCCTATATTGTTAAAATTATAGCAATATTTAGTTAAAATACTTTTACATAATATAAAAGAGTTTTTAAATGCATAAAAAAATGACAATTTCGGGTATAAAAAAGAGGAAAGGGACTAAGCCTTTAGTGATGATTACAGCATATGATGCACTCTTTGCAAAACTTTTAGCTCCTAGTGCAGATATGATTTTGGTAGGCGATAGTTTAAATATGAGTTTTGCTGGAAAATCTGACACTATTAGTGCCACATTAGAGCAGATGATTTATCATACAAATGCAGTCTCTGCAGGTGCACCAAATAGCTTTATCGTAGCTGATATGCCTTTTGGAACATACATCACCAAAGATATTGCACTCTCAAACTCAATCAAAATGTTTCAAGAGACTCAGGCTGATTGTGTGAAGATAGAGGGTGGAGAAGATAAGGCAAGTATTGTAAAGCATCTTACTGACAATGGTATCGCAGTATGTGGGCATATTGGGCTTTTACCTCAGTCTGTAAGAAGTGAAGGTGGTTACAAAGTCAAGGGTAAAACAGCAGATGAAAAAACACAGCTTATGGAAGATGCTCAGGCAATAGAAAATGCAGGTGCTTTTTGTATGGTGATAGAGGGTGTAAAAGCTGATGTAGCTAAGTCTGTTTCAGAAGCTGTTTCTATTCCAGTTATTGGAATTGGGGCTGGAGTTGATGTAGATGGTCAGGTACTTGTTTTTTCTGATATGTTAGGGCTTTTTGAAGAGTTTACTCCTAAGTTTGTAAAAAAGTATATGGATGGAGCTTCTTTAGTTCGAAATGCAGTTGAAGAGTATGCTAGTGAAGTTCAGAGTAAAGAGTTCCCTTGTGAAATACATACTTATTAGCTTTATATTTTTCTTTACTTCTTGTAGTGTGGGGTATCAGGTTTTAGATGATATTTCAGATGATAACTGTGATAATATTGTTTATGAATAAGATAGAGTAAACTGTCAAAATAGAGGAATACAAAGTTATGATGAGTATAAAAAATATTACGATAAGAAAAGTGAATAATGGAAGATAGAATAGTAGAGATAGAGACTTTTAGTATGGAGGAAGAGAGTAGTGAAGTTACTCTTCGTCCTGATGCTTGGAGTGACTACATAGGTCAAGAGCAGATTAAGAAAAATCTTGGTGTTTTCATAGAAGCATCAAAAAAACGTGAAGAAGCACTTGACCATGTCCTTTTTTATGGACCACCAGGTTTAGGAAAAACTACTTTAGCATTAATTATCGCCAATGAGATGAATACTAACATCAAAGTAACAGCTGCTCCTATGATAGAGAAGAGTGGAGATTTAGCTGCGATACTTACAAACCTAGAAGAGGGTGACATACTTTTTATAGATGAGATTCATCGTTTGAGTCCTGCTGTTGAAGAGATTCTCTACTCCTCTATGGAGGATTATAGAATAGATATTATTATAGGAAGTGGACCTGCTGCTCAAACTGTAAAGATAGACCTCCCTCGTTTTACTCTTATAGGTGCTACAACTCGTGCTGGTATGCTCTCAAATCCTCTTAGAGATAGGTTTGGGATGAGTTTTCGTATGCAGTTTTACTCCTCTGAGGAGTTGGCTCGTATTGTGACTCAGGCATCAAAAAAACTTGAGAGAGAGATTGTCAAAGAGGCATCCATTGAGATAGCAAAACGTAGTCGTGGAACTCCTCGTATTGCACTTCGTCTTCTTCGTCGTGTAAGAGATTTTGCTGAGGTAGCAGATGAAGAGAATATCAACCATTCACGAACTCAGTATGCCCTTGATGAGCTAGGAATAAACTCTTTTGGTTTTGATGAGATGGATTTACGTCTTTTAAATCTTCTTGTAAGTGCCAATGGTAGAGCTATGGGACTAAGCTCCATCGCTGCATCTCTGAGTGAAGATGAGGGGACGGTTGAAGATGTTTTAGAACCTTATCTTATCGCCAATGGTTACTTAGAGAGAACAGCAAAGGGTCGTCGTGCTACACGAGCTACTTACGATGTTTTAAATATGGAGTATGTAAACGCTGATGGGACACTTTTTTAGATGAAACCTCAGTACTTTATAGCAGCACTCTTCGCCACAGCTCTCTACTGGATGTATCTTCTTTACTCTCCTTTTCTTTTAGTGATTATGATTGCAGCATTGTTAGCTATATCGACTTCTAATATACAAAGAGGTTTAGAGTATTATCTAAAGAGTAAGTTAGGAGCAGCTATCGTTTCTAGTCTTTTGCTCGCACTTCTATTCTTTGCTCCATTAGGTTACTTTCTAGCAACATTAACTATGGAGTTAAATAATGTATCAGCTGATACATTTCATAAAGTTGAACTCTATTTAAGAGCATTTGTTGCATCCCCTCCCTCTTATCTTCTGTTTATAAAACCTTATTTATCAGAGGCTTTACAAGAGTTAAATATTAACTCTTTAACATCGAATGCATTAGCTATTGCAGGTAAGGTGGGAGCTTTTAGTGCAGGATTTTTGAAAAATGCTTTTTTAGTAGTAGTTTTTTACTTTTTTGCTCAGTATAATGGGGCTACAGTAGTTACATTTTTAAAGAGAATCGTACAGATGTCGGTAGAGGATAGTACTCTTCTTGTTCGTGAACTTTCAGCTGTTATGAGTGTTGTATTTTACTCCATTATTGCTACTGCTATGTTTGAGGGGATACTTTTTGGTGGAGCTATTTCATATATTGGATACAATGGTTTACTATTTGGGATTATGTATGGTTTTGCCTCTTTAGTTCCTGTCATTGGTGGTATCTTAATGTGGTTGCCATTTATGATTTATGAGTTTGCTATAGGTCAAGAGAATAATGCTATTTTTATAGCTGTCTATTCAGTTGTTGTTATTTCACTTATTGCCGATACATTTATAAAGCCAGTTATTATAAGAGAGATTAATCAGCACTTACTTAAAGATGATGATACTAAAATGAATGAGATGATAATCTTTTTTGCAATTATAGCTGGATTAACAACATTTGGTTTTTGGGGAATGATTTTAGGTCCTGCAATTACAGCATTTTTCTTGACTATTTTAAAACTTTTTGAAGCACGGAGTAAGGAGTGTGAGAATATCGTTAACGATATATCTCTGGATAGTCACCCTTAAAACGTCTATGAAGCCAGAACCAAAATTTAGGCTCTTTTGTGATAATATCACTAAGCCAATCTGCTTGAAGTTGAGTAGCTTTTAAGATATCTGCTTTCTCATCTTCTGTTTTTTCAACAGGTATCTCATCAAAGATCATAAGTGTATAGTTTTCATCATCATCTGTTCTAATAGTTACAGGAATAATAGCTGCATTAAATTTACGAGCCAAGTATGCAGGAGTATATGTTTGACGGATTCTTTTTCCCATAAAATCAACCATTATTCCCTCTTTTTCATTGATATTTGTATCAATTAAAATACCACTTGCTTTCCCCTCTTTGATAAGTTTAATAAGAGGTTTAACAACATGAGTCTTTTCTAAGTTGTTATTTCCAAACCGAGCACGACCAGCGAGTAACCAACCTTCATAGACTCTATTTTTCATCTTTTTATATACAGCAGCAACAGGTTCTACAAAAGCACCTAAAGAGGCACCTCCTAACTCCCATGAAGAGTAGTGTGTAGTTACATAAATAACTGCCCGTCCCTCTCTATGAACTCTCTCTACTGCTTCTATGTTTTGAACTGTAACTCTCTCTTTTAGCTCATTTAGAGACATATTTCTAAGTTCCATAATATGTAAAAAATTAAAGAAAAGATTTTTAAAACTATATTTTACAATTTTCTCAATCTCCTTTTCATCCATTTTCTCTTTAAAAATAAATCGTAAATTTATCTCTGCAATTTTACGATATTTTTTTGATACATAATATGCTAATTTAGCTAAGGATGAAAAGAATCCAGTTCTTACAAAACGGGGAAGTGTCATAAGAATTTTTTCAAGGATAAGAAGAAGTTTATAACCCATTTAAAAGCCTTTGTGCTGTAGTTGTAATCTCTAGTGGAGAGATATTTTTTATAGAAAAATCATTTTTGTTGATTTTGAAAATATCAACCTCTGAATCAGATTGTATAGATACATTTTTTTTAGTTTCGTAAATCATTCTCTCATTTGTTGGACCAAAAAGTGTAATAGAAGGGATATTTTGTGCCCATGCCATATGTGTTGGACCTGTATCGTTTCCGATGATAAGATCCATAGATGAGACATAAGAAACTAATTCTGATAAGGAGAGTTTAGGTGCTAAATGCACATTTTTAGAAGAGTTGGCTATCCACTGGGCATCATTTTTTTCTGATTCATTTCCCCAAGCTATATATACTCGTACATCAAGTGCTTTACAGACTTGAAGAAGCAACTCTTTAGGGTATATTTTTGAAGGCCAAGAAGCACCTATAATAAGTAGAATATTTTTTTTGTCTTTTTCTAAAGAGAAGTTTTTACTTACTGGAAAAATAGCCTCTTTGTTTAAAATCATCTTATCCGTTATGGAAAAATTTAAAGCATCAGAAGCTACAAAACAGTTCCTTTTAATGACACTCTCATCATAGGCAATATGTGAACTTGTTTTGTAAAAAAGAGCTGCTAATGATTCTCTCGTCGACTCTTTATCAAATCCATGAGTATTTCTACTGAGTACTCTTGTGACTATAGCCGATTTAAGAAGCCCTTGCATATCAATGACTAAATCATAAGGAGCAAAAGAGCGAGCTTTTTGAATGTTCTCCCATAAAAGTGTAAAACTTTTCTCTTTTTTAAACTTTTTAAGGTTAAGAGTATGGACATTATTGATGTAGGGATGATTTTGAAGTAGGGGTGAAAAAACTTCTTCAGTAATCCAATCTATCTCTGCATGAGGATAAAACTGTTTTATAAACTGTAAAACTACAGCACTATTGACAATATCACCAAGAGCAGACAATCGAACTATGGCTATTTTATTTATATCTCTATTCATTAGTGACATTATATCAAAGATAGTATTAGAAAGTATTAATCCTATTTTAGTTACACTATAAAAAAGAAGGAGTGATTATGGAACTGAATTTTCAAGCAATTTTATTTATAATTGGTGGGGTAGTGGTCGGTTGGGTACTAAGTTTTGTGAAGTCAAGATTTGAAGTGTCGGCTTATAAGAAAGATATAAAACAGTATCAAGAGCACCTGAATCGTCAGATGAAAATTACTAATGAGGGGAATAAAAATTTAGAAAATGATTTAGAAAAGCTTAAAAAAGAGAATGAAAATCTTAGAATATCTGTTCAAACATTAGGTCAGAAACCTGGTCGTGCAGAGTTGAGACTCTTAAATATTTATGATAGTACACTTCGTAAAATGATGATGAAAGCACCAGGATTTTCGTCTGCATGGGAGATGGCACTTCAAGAAGCAGAAACAGAGTATGAAGCGAGTGAAAAAGGTTTTAAATCAATTATAAAAAAAGTTTTTGGTCCAAGTTTAACTCAAAATAGCCAGACACTTCCAAGTGACATTGCAGAACTTCCTGATGGATATGAGAATAAGTAATCTTTTTGTAATCATCACTTAGCTACAATACATAAAATAATTACAAGGAAAAAAATAGTATGGTTGCATCAGATATACAACTATTTTCTGAAGGTCGAACAAAGGCTAGAGCATATTTTTGTTATCTATTTTCAAAAAATATACCCAATAGACTTCCCTCTTTAAGTCAAGAGATGATTATGCCTCGTCTGCTTAAAATAAAAGCAGATTTGGAAAATTGTGAAGGTGCTTACCTTCTTGACAATAAAGGTGTGCAAGTCTCTTCTACATATACAAAATCTAAAGAGATTAAAGAAGATATTGGAAAAATTCTTGCTAATCGTGCTTACTATTATCGTGCAGTAAGAGAAGAGCGTTGTACTATTACCGATCCCTATCCATCCTTAATTACGGGAGATTTAACAGTTACTGCTTCTGCTCCTATTTTTTGTGAAAATGGAAACTTAAAGTATGTAATCTGTTTAGATATGCCTTTAGAAGAAGTTCTGAAAATATCACATCTTAATACTTTAGATACTATTTTTTCAAAGCTCTTTAAATACTCTTATGCGACATTTGCATTTGCACTTATGGCTGTAGCACTGCTACTTTTTGTTCATGGTATTCAAAGTTTTTTTGTAAAAGAGATTAATTTTTCTCATTTAGCGATAGGTGATATGTTTAAGGCGACTATACTTTTAACACTCTCTCTCGCCATATTTGATCTGGCTAAGACCTTGATAGAAGAAGAGGTACTAGGACAGCATAAAGAGCATGATATAAGTGGACCGCATAAAACCATGGTGAAATTTTTAGGTTCTATTATCATTGCACTCTCTATAGAGGCACTTATGTTAGTCTTTAAGTTTGCGATAACTGATCCTGATAAATTGATATATGCTATCTATATTATAGGTGGGGTAGGTGTGTTACTGATAAGTTTGGCAATATATATAAAATTTACAAAAAATAAAAATAGTAGAGATATTTAATGATAGCAATAGTTGATTACAATATGGGAAATTTAGCGAGTGTGCAAAATGCATTTATGAAATTAGGCACAGAGACAGTTGTTGAGAACAATCCAGAAAAGTTTAAAGAGTATGATAAGTTAATACTTCCGGGGGTTGGTGCATTTGGTGATGCTATGGAGCATTTAAAAGAGAGAGATATGGTCGAGGCTCTTGAAGATTTTGCTCAAAGTGGAAAACCTATGCTTGGTATCTGTTTAGGAATGCAACTTCTTTTTGAATCGAGTCAAGAGTTTGGTGAGAATAAGGGTTTAGGACTTATAAAAGGTCATGTCTCGGCGTTTGACCCATCAAAGTTTTCAACTTCTTTAAAAGTTCCTCATATGGGGTGGAATAGGATGTTTACTAAAGAACATCCTCTCTTTGAGGGTTTAGATGAGAATCATTATCTCTATTTTGTGCATACATTTCATGTAACTTGTGCAGATAAAGAGGATATAATAGGTGAAACTGAATATGGATATAAATTTACATCAGCAGTTGCACATAAAAACATTATGGGGATTCAACCTCACCCAGAAAAAAGCCATGATAACGGGCTAAAAATTTTAGAAAACTTTATAAACTTATAATCAAGGAAAAATAAAATGACTTTATACCCCGCAATAGATTTAAAAGATGGACAGGCAGTAAGACTTACAAAAGGGCTTATGGATAGTGCAAAAATATACTCAAATGAACCATATGAGCTTGTGAAAAAGTTTGAAGAGATGGGTGCTGAGTGGGTTCATTTAGTGGACTTAAATGGAGCATTTGCAGGAGAACCTAAAAATTTAGACTCTATTATTAAAATTCGTAAAAATTGTAATGTTAAACTAGAACTTGGTGGTGGAATCCGTGATGAGGCTACTATTGTAAAAATGTTAGAGTTAGGAATAGATAGAATAATCTTAGGCTCAATAGCTGTAAAAGATCCTCAATTTGTAAGAGATATGGCTGCAAAATATCCTATTGCTGTTGGAATAGATGCTATTGATGGTTATGTAGCAGTTGAGGGATGGGGTGAAGTTTCATCTATGAAAGCGACAGATTTAGCGAAAGAGTTCGCAGATGCTGGCGTTGAAGCTATCATCTGTACTGATGTTGGAAAAGATGGAACATTAAGTGGTGTAAATGTAGAATTTACACTCGATATCGCTCGTGCTAGTGGGGTGAGTACTATCGCTAGTGGTGGGGTGAAAGATGCTTCGGATATTGAAGCATTAATTGCTACAAAAGAGGTTGATGGGGTTATAATAGGAAAAGCCTATTATGAGGGAACACTTGACCTTCCAAAAATGTTTAAACTAAAATAAAACAAAAGTTTGCTACTATATAGGTACTAAATTTATAAAAATATATAATAAAAGGATTTCAATTGAAATTACTTGTTGTTGATGATAGCTCTACAATGCGTCGTATTATTAAAAATACTCTAGCTCGTCTTGGATATAAAGATATTTTGGAGGGTGCTGACGGTGTTGAAGGTTGGGCTCAAATAGATGCTAATCCAGATGTTGATATGTTGATTACTGACTGGAATATGCCTGAAATGAATGGCCTTGAACTTGTGAAAAAGGTTCGTGGAGATGATCGTTTTAAAGATACTCCAATCATTATGGTAACAACTGAAGGTGGTAAAGCAGAAGTAATTACTGCTCTTAAAGCTGGTGTAAATAACTACATCGTTAAACCATTTACTCCTCAAGTTCTTAAAGAGAAACTTGGTGCTGTTATGGGTGTTACTGAATAATGCAGGAATACTACTATGAATTAGTAGTCAAAGTTTCATCACATAACTCACTTTTTTCTGACTTCTTATCTGATACTCTTCCTGTAGGTTTTGAAGAGACAGATAGTGGTTTTATAGTTCGTAGTGAAGAGACTCAAGAGACTATGGTTTGGGGGCTTGAGCAGTTTGCTGAAGCTCTTAGCAAAGCACTTGGTGAGACTATAGAAGTTGAATGTACTGAAAGTAGACTTAAAAACAGTGACTGGGTAGCCACTTACCAACAGAGTATTAAACCTCTTCAAATTGATAAATTTTATATTCATCCAACTTGGGATGAAGCTAATCCTGATTTAATTAATATTGCTATAGATCCTGCACTAGCGTTTGGAACAGGACATCACCCAACTACAGCATCTGCACTCCGTGCTATTTCTCAGTATGTGAAAGAGGGCGATGATGTTTTAGATGTTGGATGTGGAAGTGGTATTTTAGGCATAGCAGCTATGAAGTTAGGTGCAAAAGTTGATGCCTGTGATACTGATCCTATTTCTGTGGAAAACTCTATAACGAATGCAAAATTAAATGATATGGAATTTTCAAAAATTTGGGAAGGTTCTTCATCTTTAGTAGATTCAAAATATGACTTAGTGGTAGCCAATATTGTTGCAGATGTTTTAACATTTATTGCAAATGATTTAAAAAAAGCGCTTAAAGATGATGCTATATTAATTCTCTCAGGGATTTTAGACAAGTATGAGTCTAAAGTTCTAAACTTTTACAAAGATTGTGAAGTTGTAGAAAAAATAGTGCAAGATGAATGGGTAACCCTCATTTTAAAAAGAAAATAGAGAGAAATAAAATATATGTCAAATCAAGAAAACAAAAACGATAACAATAATTTTTTTAATAAAAATCCTTTAATTACATTTGCAATTTTTTCAATTGTAATTATTATGATATTTAAAGTGTTTGTCGGTGATAATGCTAATGCTGGTGAAAATGCATTTTCAGGTAGTTCTAAAAAAGTAAAACAGGTGAGTTACTCAGATTTAAAATCACTTGTAAACTCTAAAAGTGTAAGTAAAGTAGAGATAGGACAGAGTTATATCAAAGCAACTTCTACTGATGGCAGAACAATTTATACGACGAGAATAGTAAAAGGTGATAATGATTTAGTAAAAGCATTAGATGCAAATAAGATAGACTATGAAGGTTTTAGTGAAACAAACTGGTTTACAGAGATGTTTGGTTGGTTATTTCCTTTTCTTTTAATCATTGGTATTTGGATGTTTTTTGCTGGTCGTATGCAAAAAAGTATGGGTGGTGGACTTCTCGGTATGGGGAACTCTAAAAAAATGGTAAGTTCTGAAAAACCAAAAACTAAGTTTGACGATGTTGCTGGTGTTGAAGAGGCAAAAGAGGAAGTTCAAGAGATAGTTGACTTTTTAAAATACCCTGGTCGTTATGTAGAGATAGGGGCTAAAATACCAAAAGGTGTTCTTCTTGTTGGTAGCCCTGGTACTGGTAAAACTCTTCTTGCTAAGGCAGTTGCTGGTGAAGCAGAAGTTCCATTTTTCTCTGTAACTGGTTCTAGTTTTATTGAGATGTTTGTAGGTGTTGGTGCTGCTCGTGTTCGTGATCTTTTTGAACAAGCGAAAAAAGATGCTCCAAGTATTATCTTTATTGATGAGATAGATGCTATTGGTAAGAGTCGTGCAAGTGGTGCGAATATGGGTGGAAATGATGAGAGAGAACAGACACTTAATCAACTACTAGCCGAAATGGATGGATTTGGAACTGATACTCCAGTTATTATTTTAGCTGCTACAAATAGACCAGAAATTCTTGACTCAGCACTACTTCGTCCAGGACGTTTCGATAGACAAGTTCTTGTAGATAAACCCGATTTTGAAGGTCGTGTTAAAATTCTTCATGTTCATATGAAAGATGTAAAAATTGATAAAGAAGTTGAGATAGAGGAGATCGCTCGTTTAACTGCTGGTTTAGCTGGTGCTGATTTAGCAAACATTATCAATGAAGCTGCTCTTTTAGCAGGGCGTAAAAGCCAAAAAACTGTAAAACAGAAAGATCTCTTTGAGTCAGTTGAGCGTGCAATTGCTGGGCTTTCTAAAAAATCTCGTCGTATCAATCCTAAAGAGAAGAAAATTGTAGCTTACCATGAGAGTGGTCATGCTCTTTTAGCTGAAACTACAAAAGGTGCTAAGAAAGTATCTAAAGTATCTATTGTACCTCGTGGATTAGCTGCTCTAGGATATACACTGAACAAACCAGAAGAAGATAAATTTATGATGCAAAAGCATGAGCTTTGGGCTGAAGTAGATGTTCTTCTAGGTGGTCGTGCTGCTGAACAAGTATTTATAGGTGAGATTTCAACTGGTGCTGGAAATGATTTAGAACGTGCTACTGACATTATTAAGTCTATGGTTCAGACATATGGTATGAGTGATATAGCTGGTCTTATGGTTCTCGAAAAATCTCGTCAATCATTCTTAGGTGGACCTGCTCAATCATCTCGTGAGTACAGCGATAAGATGGCTGAAGAGATGGATACATACATCAAAGATTCTCTTCAAGAGCATTATGAAGGTGTTGTAGCTAGACTAGAAGAGTATAGTGAAGCGATAGAAAATATGGTTGCACTTCTTTATAAAAAAGAGAATATCACTGGTGATGAAGTTAAAGAGATAATTACAACTTTTGAAAAAGAGAATGGTATTGAGTCTAAAGTAGAAGATAGTATAGATGCTATTTCTCAAGAACTTGAAGTAGATGCTTCTATGAGTGATAAAGAAAATGAATAAAAATCTTCTTCCTATCGCTAAAGAAGGAGTCTATTCTATTGCACTCTCTGCTGTTTTTGTTTTAATTCTCTTAGTTTTAGACTTGGAATTTTTAGCATTTATGGGGATTTTAGCTCTTGTATTTTTAGTTTTTTCTTTTAGAAACCCTGAACGCTCTCTCCCTGAGTTCTCTGAGTTAAGTGTTCTTGCTGTTTCTGATGGTGTAGTAAACTCTATAGATGAGATAGATGACTCTGAGTATGCATATAAAATAGAAGTTGAGAGTAATCTTTTAGATGTGGCTATTCTTCGTACACCTTTTAATGCTACATTGATAGAAGCAACTCATAGTAAGGGAACTAGAGTTTCAAAAAAATCAGAACTTTTTTCAGATTTAAATGAAGTTTTAGAACTGGTTTTTGAAGATTCAAATAAAAATAAGATAAAAGTTATCCATAGAGTGAAACAGAGTTTTGCTCCTCTCTATTTTGATGCTATTACATTACAAAAAATTTCTCAAACATCACGATATGGTGTGATGATAAGTGGAGTTACAACATATTATTTTCCAGATAATTTTAGAGCGAATGTGAATGTTGGAAAAGAGATAAAAGCTTCTGAATCTCTTATGGGTTATTTCTCTTAAAGAGTAACTCTTCTGTATTTATTTCAAAATCAAAGTAGTTTGATCTAAAGTCATCTTTGATGATTTTAGATAGTTGAATAGTAGCTCCCTCATTATTTTTAGCCTCTAAGTAAAGCAGTGCTAATGCAAAACGACTCTCATATAAATTTTTATTTTTTAGCTTTGATAACTCGAGTAGTGCAATGGCATTTTCATGGTGTCCTGCTGCTGTAGAAGCAACAGCACCTAAGAAGAGTGTATAAGCATCTCTCACTTTCAGTTCATCTATAAGATGATTATAGAGTACATATGACTCCTCAAAGTGCTTATCAAAAAGAGAAGCTAAAGCTAAAGAACTCTCTATCTCATAAGTATTATTTGGTGTACTCTCTAACTCAAGTTTAAGTTGTTTACGCAAAAAATACAAACGCCCAATAATAAGGTTTTCTTGAATATATAAGTATCTTGTGATATAGGGTCCATGATATAAATCAGCAAAACTAAAAGATTGTTTTTTTAAGTAGCTGAGGACTTTTCTAGCATAGATAACAGGTTCTTCTTGAGAAAAATGTGAATCAATATACATTAAATGGGGTAAAATTTCATGAGGAAGAAGAATATCAAGAGTGGTGCTAGCTTTTTTTGCTGACTCATGTTTTTTGAGTTTAAGAGAGATTAAAATATCTAAAACAAGATAGAGAGGTCTCTGTTTATAATCTCTATCTAACCAGTCAATTGCAGAAATATAATTATTGTTACTGATAAATAAAAGAGTTTTATATAGCTCTTTCTCTTCACTTTCATCCTCATCATTGATAGCATCTGTAATGATAGACTTCAGTTTAGGGTTGTCCGTATTTGTAAGTTGTCCGGTCATAAGAGCATATACACCTGATAAGTAATTTTTTGCATCTAAGTAGTAGGAGCGTAAAAAGTGTTCATGTGCTTTTTGCATATTTCCCATCTGTGCATATGTTAATGCAAGATTATACTGTAGTACGGAGTGTTTAGGTTGGATTTTTACCAATGCTTGAAACTCTTCATTTGCTTCACGAATATTTAATGCCAAAGCTTTTTTTATCGCTTTTGTTATTCCTATATTAACACTTGAAGAGGAAGAGCTATTAGCTAGGTACTCTTTAGCTGCTTTTATATTGTCTATGTATATATTTGCATTTCCTTTTCTAATATAGCTTATTGTTTGATTAGCATTAAATATTTTGTAGGGGCTAAAAGCAAATATCTTTTGATAAACAGTATTTTTAGAGTTAAGAATAATATGTCTGTATCTATACTGAGCTTTTTTTGTGTCAAAGAGAGAATCATCAAGTTTAACTTTTATTGGATAATATGAATAAACTTTTTTTGGATACATATCTGTAATATCACTTATCTCCCTTGCTGCTTTTTGTAAATGTCCTAATTTGATGTTTATAAGTCCAAGTGCTAGTTGAGCTTTAACAGGTTGAACATTTTTAATTATAGCTTGATTAAAATGATCGGTAGCTAAAATAAAATCTCCAACTCTAGCATAGAGTAGACCAAGAGAAAAATCATCTAAGTCATCAAAGTTTTTTTCCATAGCTTCGATTGCTACATAATCATTTCCATAGAGAGCATTTATTTTCGCTGTAAGAACTTTTTGGATATTTGGATACTCTTTTGAAGTTGAATTTTTTAAAGAGTTCATAGCACCTAGATAGTCCTGATTATAGTAACTTATAAGGGTATAGTAGTAAGAGTATAGAGGAGAATTAACTTCATATGGAAGATAAGCATAGGCTAAATCTATATAGTATCTGAAACTCTCTTGGTCTTTAATATGTAGAGAACACACAGCAGCATTAATAGCACTTACACATCGTTTTTCATCATTACGAATCGCTTTTGAAAAAGTTTTTAGTGCTACTTTATATTGCTTGTTTTTGAGTTGAGCAACTCCTAGGTTATACTGTGAAATAGCTTCACTATATTGTGCAATAGTTGAGTAGAGAGATAATGCTTTCTCTTTTGATCCGTTAGAGTAGAGATAATTAGCTTTTGCTATCATATTTTCTAGTTTACTAGGTTCAACAACAGGTTTATTGTCTTTTAAAAGTTTTTCATCTAAAAACTGCATATCCATGCCAACATCTTTTTTCTCTTTAGATGTAATCATTACAACTACAAGGATAATAATAGCAATTAATAAAACAGCAATAAGAGCAAATATAATGAGCTTTTTTTTAGATTTTGGTTCTTCAACACTCTCTTCATTTTCAGAACCATGTGCATCTTCGATGGCTTCACTATCATCAATGATTATTATCTCTTCTTCATTAGCCATCAGTAACCTTATAGTATTTATTTATATAATAGCAAAAATAGTGCCATTTTTGACTTAATGAAAAAAACGGGTGCTTGAAACCTTAAGTTTAACTCGGCATTATG